>CAKTCY010000007.1 GCA_934540955.1 uncultured Faecalibacterium sp. | reverse complement strand
TCGCCCTGATAAGTACCGGACTGACGTGCGTCAGCACCAACGTAGCAGCACTTGCCCTTGTAGGAATCCAGAACGCTGTCCTCGGGCTGACGGTTGATGAACACGATGGGAGTGCCGGAGGGAGAAACGGTGTCAACGATGGTCTGAGCGGAAGTGGTCTGGACAGGGTTGATGACCAGCACGTCCACGCCCTGCTGCAGGAAGGTGTTGATCTGCTCGGTCTGGGTGTTCTGGTCGTTCTTGCCGTCCATGATGGTGACGGAGTAGCCCATGTCCTTCAGGTAGCCTTCCAGATCGGAGCGGTACAGGGTCATGAAGTTATCAGCAAACTGATAGATGCAAACGCCGATGTTGGCGGAGCCGTTGGTAGCAGCGGCAGAAGCAGCGGTGGAAGAAGCAACGCTGGAAGCAGCGGTGCTGGTGGAGGAAGAGCCGCCGCAAGCGGTCATAGCAGCGGTAGCGCCCACAACAGCAGAAGCCTTCAGGAAGTCGCGACGAGAAATCATTTTCATAATAGTAATCTCCTTCATTTGTGTGTCACAGCATATTCACAGACGCATTTGTCGCATGCGTCCGTAATCCCTGACAGTATTATACCCTTGTGTGGGGGTGTTCCGCAAGAGAATAAGTTCACAAGATTGGTGCAAATGTTTTGTTACGTTTCTACAAAAGCGGACCAAAGGTTACAAAATCTTTTCGCGAATTATCACAATTTTTCATGCCGTTGCAACCAACATCCAAATATGATGAAGGTATGTAAAAAAACACCCTTGAATATGACCAAATGTTGCATGACAGCTAAAAAAGCGCGAAAAGGGGCGATACATTTTTTGAAAGATTTTTTCAGGGATACTACACGGCGGAAAGAACGCGCCTTTTATACAGTCTTACCGGGCAAGAAAAACAACACGGGTCGGGAAAGCATTTACCCCCCGGGTAGGGCGGGGCTTTACCTTTATAGTGATAGGACAGTCAGGGCGCAGCGAACGTTTTTGGTGGAAGTGCCTGAAATACGAGTGGCCGTTTTCTGCGCGCCGCACCAGCCGGGGAAATAAAACTGACGAAGCTGCGTGATACCTTGAAAACACAAAATATACAATAAGGAAAACGACTGTACAAAAATACCCGATGGCCCTGCAAAAGTGCACACTGTCGGGCGCAGCGGGCGGGTGATATCCTGTGTACAGAGCCCGGGACACCGGACGAAAGGAGGAAGAACATCATGGGGCAGACAAAGCCCGCCGCCGGGCTGAAGAGCCTGAACCGCGCCGCCGACATCCTGAGCACCCTGCTGGCGCAGGAGGTGAAGGAGCTGAACGAGCGGCAGAAGGCTGCCCGGCGGGAGAACACCCCCGACCCCGGGATGATGAAGGGGCTGAAGGAGGCCACCGCCGTGCTCAAGGATCTGGCGGGTGTGGTAAAGACCCTGAACGATCAGGGCACGGAGCTGGAAGGAACGGAGTGCGGCGTGGTGCTGCTGCCGCCGGTGGAACAGGAGGAAAAACCATGAACAGAACCGAGCGGGCCGTCATCGTGTGGAAGCCGCAGCCCCGGCAGCTGGAATTTATGCGCAGACCGGAGCCGGAGGCGCTGTACGGCGGCGCGGCGGGCGGCGGCAAGAGCGATGCGCTGCTGATCGAAGCGCTGCGGCAGGTGCACATCCCGCATTACCGGGCGCTGATCCTGCGCAAGACCTACCCGCAGCTTTCCGACCTTGTGGATAAGAGCCAGATGTACTACCGTCGGGCTTTCCCGGAGGCGCAGTACAACGCCACCTCCCATGTATGGGTGTTTCCCAGCGGGGCAAAGATCTGGTTCGGCTCCATGCAGTACACCAAGGACCGCACCAACTATCAGGGCAAGGCCTACGATTTTATCGGCTTTGACGAGCTGACCCACTTTGAGTGGGACGAGTACAGCTACATGATGAGCCGCAACCGTCCCACCGGGCCGGGCACCCGGGTGTATATGCGTGCCACCACCAACCCCGGCGGCATCGGCCACGGCTGGGTAAAGGCGCGGTTCATCACACCCGCCCCGCCCGGCACGCCCATTGTGGAAACCGTCACGGTGCGCCTGCCGGACGGCACCGACCAGCAGATGGAGCGGGCGCGGGTGTTCATCCCGTCCAGCGTGTTCGATAACCCCGCGCTGCTGGCCAACGACCCCGGGTATCTGGCAAGCCTTGCCAGCCTGCCGGAGGCGGAAAAGCAGGCGCTGCTCTATGGAAGCTGGGACAGCTTTTCCGGGCAGGTGTTCACCGAGTGGCGCAACGACCCGGCGCATTATCAGGATCAGCGCTGGACCCACGTCATCGCGCCCTTTGCCATCCCCAAGCACTGGCCCATCTGGCGCGGGTACGACTTCGGCTTTTCCAAGCCCTTTTCGGTGGGGTGGTACGCGGTGGACGAGGAGGGGCGGCTGTACCGCATCAAGGAGCTGTACGGCTGCACCGGACGCCCCAACGAGGGTCTGCGCATCGACCCGGTGGAGCAGGCTAAGCGCATCCGGGAAGCCGAGCAAAACGACCCGCTGCTGCGGGGCAGGGTGATCCACGGAGTGGCAGACCCCGCCATCTTTGACGAGAGCCGGGGCGAGAGCATTGCGGCCATGATGGAGCGCAGCCCGCATTTTCTGCGCTGGCAGCCCGGGGACCACACCCGGCTGGCGGGCAAGATGCAGTTTCACTACCGGCTGCGGTTCGCGCCGGACGGGCGGCCGATGCTGCAGGTGTTCAGCAGCTGCAAGCACTTCATCCGCACCCTGCCGAACCTTGTGTACGACGAGAGCAATGTGGAGGATATCGACACCCGGCAGGAGGATCACATCTACGATGAGTGCCGCTATGTGCTGATGGAACATCCCATCAGCCCGCCCGAGGCTTCTGCCGCGCCGCCAAGGCCGGACGACCCGCTGGAGCTGCACCGGCAGGCGCGGTTCTACCGCATCTGAAAAAACAGGAGAGAAAGGAAAGACTATGGAAGATACAAGAGCAGAAGCCCTGCCCATCGGCGCGGCAGAGGCGGCGGCTGCGCTGCAGACGCTGCAGCGCTACAAGGCGGGCAAGGCGGCGCTGGACAAGCGCCTGATCGATAACGAGCTGTGGTTCCGCATGGGACACTGGAAAAACTACCGCGACCCGCTGATGCCCGGCAAGGCGCAGCCCTCCAGCGGGTGGCTGTTCAACAGCATCGCCAACAAGCACGCCGATGCCATGGACAACTACCCCGAGCCCATGGTGCTGCCCCGGGCGGCAGACGATCAGGCCACGGCGCAGGCACTTTCCAGCGTGCTGCCGGTAGTGCTGGAGCAGGCGGATTACGAGCAGGTGTACAGCGATGTCTGGTGGCGCAAGCTCAAGCAGGGCACCGGCGTTACCGGCATCTTCTGGGACCCGGCGGCGCGCGGCGGGCTGGGCGATATTGCGGTGCGCAGCGTCAACCTGCTCATGCTCTACTGGGAGCCGGGCGTGCAGGATATTCAGGACTCGCCGGATCTATTCCACCTCAGCCTTGAGGACACCGCCCGGCTGACCGCGCAGTATCCGCAGCTGGCAGGGCACGCCGCCGGTGTGGTGGACGTACCCCGGTACATCCACGAGGACGGCCAGACCACCGCCAACAAGAGCGTGGTGGTGGACTGGTACTATAAGCGCCCGGACGAGAGCGGCAAATTGCGGCTGCATTACTGCAAGCTGTGCAACGGCGTGGTGCTGTATGCCAGCCAGAACGACCCGGCGCTGGCGGCGCGCGGCTTGTACGACCACGGCAAGTACCCCTTTGTGTTCGACCCGCTGTTCGTGGAGGAGGATTCTCCCGCCGGGTTCGGCTACATCGACGTGATGAAGGACTGCCAGAACGCCATTGACCGGATGAACCACGCCATGGACGAGAACGTGCTGCTGGCCTCCCGCCAGCGGTATGTGCTCAGCGATACCGCCGGGGTGAACGAGGAGGAGCTGGCAGACCTGAGCCGGGACATCGTGCACGTTGTGGGACGCCTGAACGAGGACAGCTTCCGTCCGCTGCAGACGGCAGGCCTGCAGGGCAACAGCCTGAGCTACCGCAACAGCCGCATCGAGGAGCTGAAGGAGATCAGCGGCAACCGCGACCTGACGCAGGGCGGCACCACCGGCGGCGTGACCGCCGCCAGCGCCATCGCCGCCCTGCAGGAGGCGGGCAGCAAGCTGAGCCGGGATATGCTCAAGAGCGCCTACCGCGCCTTTGCAAGGCAGTGCTACCTCATCATTGAGCTGATGCGGCAGTTCTACGATGAGCAGCGGGTGTTCCGCATCACCGGCCAGCGCGGCGAGAGCGAGTTCGTGCCCTTCTCGGCACAGGGGCTGCGCGCAAAGCCCGTGCCCGCCGTGGGCGGGGTGGAGCTGGGCAGCCGGGAGCCTGTCTTTGATATCGTGGTCAGCGCCGCCAAAAAGAGCACCTTCAGCCGCCTGTCCCAGAACGAGACCGCCAAGGAGTGCTACAAGCTGGGCTTCTTCGACCCCGCCAACGCGGACGCTGCCCTTGCGGCGCTGGAGATGATGGACTTTGAAGGGGTGGAAAAGGTGCGCGCCCGGGTGCGGCAGAACGGCACGCTGGCGCAGCAGTTGTTGCAGCTGCAAGGGCAGATGGCAAGACTTTCTGCCGCTCTGGCCCAGCAGCCCGGCGGCACCCAAGCGGCGCAGGACACTGCCGGTCTGACGGCACAGCTGCCGGTGGCGGCGGCTGCCCGCGCCATGAACTGGAACGGAAAGGAGGTGAAGTGAGATGATCAAGGTATGCTACAGCGAGCTGGACGGCCCCAAGGGCTTGAGCCTGCGGCTGGAGGCCGCCGGTCACGCGGGCTATGCGCCCGCCGGGCAGGATATCGTATGCGCTGGCGCAAGCACCCTGATGCAGGCGCTGGTGTACCTGCTGGCAGGGGAGGAGAGCGCCCGCAGCGATGCATGGGACGAGCCGGAGGGCCCGCGCCTTGCCGTGGCGGCGCAGGCGCCGGTAGCGCCGTGGGTGCAGGGCGCGTTTGAGTTGGCCAAGGCGGGCTTTACCCTGCTGGCCGAGCGCTACCCGGATAACCTGCGCTTTGCGGATGTGAGCCGCAGCGGGCAGCAGAGCATGATGGACCTGCAGCTGTTTGCAGAGGGGGAGGCTGCCCCCGCGCTGAGCCCGGAGCAGACCCGGCAGGCGGTGGCTGCGGGCACATTGAAGCCGGAAGCCCCCGCCGCGCAGCCGGAGGTGCCGCAGCAGACCCCGGCAGAGCCGGAGCCGCAGCAGGAAAGTTCCGCACATCTGGAGCGCCCGGTGCTGCCGCCCCTGCCGCTGCCGGTGCAGAACACGGTGCGCAGCCTGCACGCCCGCTGGGCGGCAGAGGAAGCGGCCATGCGCCGCAGCCAGCCGGGCTTTGACCTGAAGGCGGAGCTGAAGGACCCGGAGATGCGCCGCCTGATGCAGCTGCCCGGTATGCGGGTGCAGGATGCCTACCGCCTTGCCCACTACGAGGATGCCCTGCGCACCACGGCACAGACCGTGGAGCAGGGGGTAGTGGAGCGGGTGCAGCAGCGCGCCGCGCGTCCGCTGGAAAACGGCCTGCGCCCCGGCGCTGCCGCCGCTGTACGGCCGGACGTAGCCGCCATGACCCGCGCCCAGCGGGAGGCCCTGGAGCGCCGTGTGCTGCACGGTGCACAAATTGAACTTTAACCTGACAGGAGAAAGGAAAAAAGCATGATGAATTTTAACATCCAGCTGTTTGCGGACGCGCAGACCAACACCACCGGCACCATGTCGGTGGAGATGAAGACCTTTTACGAGAAGCGCCTGATCGATCAGGCCGAGCCGCGCCTTGTGCACGACCAGTTTGCGGATTACTACCCTGTGCCCCAGAACGGCGGCAAGACCATCGAGTTCCGCAAGTACGACAGCCTGCCCAAGGCCAGCACCCCGCTGACCGAGGGCGTTACCCCTAACGGTCAGGCGTTGAACGTGACCAGCATCACCAGCGACCTGCACCAGTACGGCGGCTGGACCCCGCTGACCGATGTGCTGCAGATGACCGCCATCGACAACAACGTGGTGCAGGCCACCCGCGTGCTGGCCAGTCAGGCCGGCCGCACCATGGACAGCATCACCCGCGATGTGCTGGCGGGCGGCACCAATGTCATCTACGCCCCCAAGCTGGGCGCAGACGGCACCGAGACCGCCGTTACCAGCCGCAAGGCGCTGGACAAGAGCTGCACCCTGACCCCGAAGCTGTTCTTTCAGGCAGCGGCGCAGCTGGGCGCAATGAACGCCGACCCCATCGGCGACAGCTACGTTGCCATCATCCACCCCTATGCGGCCTACGACCTCAAGACCTGCAAGGAGTTCATGGAGGTGCACAAGTACGCCGACCCCGATACCATGTTCCGCGGCGAGATCGGCAAGCTGGGCAACATCCGCTTTATCGAGACCAGCGAGGCCAAGATCTGGAAGGACGATACCTGCCCGGCGGGTCTGGCGGTGTTCGGTACGCTGGTGCTGGGTGCCCACGCCTACGGCGTGACCGAGCTGGAGGGCGGCGGCCTTGAGCACATCGTCAAGCAGCTGGGCTACGGCGATGACCCGCTGAACCAGCGCGCCTCTGTGGGCTGGAAGGGTATGCGCGCCGCCGAGCGTCTGGTGGAGCAGTACATGGTGCGCATCGAGAGCGTGTCCAGCTACTCTGCCACCGCTGCCGCCAACTAAGGAGGTGCCCATGGCTGAAAAGAACGTGCGCATCCGGCTGTTCAAGGACAACAGCCGCTACAAGGGCGACCTGTTCGTCAGCGTCAACGGCGTGAACTACAAGATCCGCCGGGGCGTGGAGGTAGAAGTACCGCCCGCTGTGGCTGAGGTGCTGGAGCACAGCCAGCGTCAGGACGAGCTGACCGCTGCCCGCATTGCCGCTGCGGAAAACGCGGCGCAGTAAAAACAACGCTGCCCGGCTGGGAGAAATGCCCCCGGCCGGGCTTTTTATAAAAAAGGATGTGATGAGATGACCATAGGAGAGGCTTTGGAGCGTGCCGAGCAGCTGCGCCCGAACTGCCGCATTGAAACCGAGACCCGGCTGCAATGGCTGCGTGAGGCGGACGCCCTGCTGCGCACAAAGCTGTTTGACCGCAGCGCCGCCGGGGCGTTTGACGCCGTAGGCGCAGACCGTCCGTGGGAGCAGCCGGTGCAGGACGACCAGCCGCTGCTGGCGCCGCCGCCCTTTGATGCCCTGTATCCGCACCTGCTGTGTGCGCAGATGGACGCCGCCTTGGGCGAGACCGACCGCTACGCCGGGGAGCAGGCGCAGTACAACGCCATGTACGCAGAACTGGCGGTCTGGCTGCGGCAGAACTACCCGCCCCGCAGCCGTGCGCAGTGGCGCTGGTAAGGAGGTGAGGCGATGGTACTGGCAGACAGAATGCGGCTTGCCAACACCCGGCAGCTGCTGCGGGCCTTTGGCGGCCTGAACGAGACCTACGGCTGCTCGGAGGCAGAGTACAGCGCCGGGGTGAACTTTTCCACCCGGGATTTTCCCGCCCTGAGCACCCGCACGCCCCGCCGCAAGCTGCGGGCACTGACCGGCCTGAACGGGATGTACCACCTGAACGGTCTGCTGACGGTCTGCGGGCGGGATATCACCTATACCCCGGACGATGCCGCCGCCCCGGCGGTGACAAAGCCGGACGCCGTGACCGACGGCCGTAAGGCGCTGGTGGGCATCGGCACAAAAATTTTGATCTTTCCGGACAAGCTGGCCTTTGATACGGCGGACGGCAGCGTTGCCGCGCTGGGAGCGCTGTGGACGGCGGCGGGCAAAAGCGTGACCTTTGCCCCCTGCGATGCCGCAGGCAAGACCTATCAGGTAGAGAGCTTTGGCCGGGACGAGCCCGCCGACCCGGCAGACGGACAGCTGTTTTTAAAGGTAGAGGATGCCGACCATCCGTGGCGGTACGACAGCACGCTGGAGATGTACAGCAAAAACTCCGGCAGCTGGGCGGCCATCCCGCTGGAATACTGCCGCATCACGGCGGCAGGGCTGGGCAAGCTGTTCCGGCAGTGGGACACCGTGACCGTGCAGGGCGCAGCCGCCGAAGCGGCGGGGCAGAGCCCGGAGCTGAACGGAGACCAGATCGTATATGACGTGGGCGAGGACTGGCTGCGGGTGCGCTGCACCCCGCAGGGCGAGTATTTCTACGGCACACTGGTGCAGAACGCCGCCGCCGCCCAGTGGCAGAGCATGGACGGCAAGCAGCACCGCAGTGTGGACACCGCCCAGACGGTATCCATGGAGCGCCGGGTGCCGGAGCTGGATTTTGTGACCGAGTGCGACAACCGGGTGTGGGGCTGCAGCAGCAGGGAGAACGTCATCTACGGCTGCAAGCTGGGCGACCCCACCAACTGGTTCAGCTACCGGGGCATCGCGGCGGACAGCTACGCCGTCACCGTGGGCAGCGACGGCGCCTTTACCGGGGCAGCCTCCTGCATGGGCTATGCGCTGTTCTTTAAGGAGAACACCCTGCACAAGCTGTACGGCTCCAAGCCCTCGGACTTTCAGCTTTCCAGCCTGCGCTGCCGTGGCGTAGCCAAAAACGCTGCCCGCAGCCTGTGCGTGCTGAACGAGACGCTGTATTATCTCTCGCCGGACGGCGTCATGGCGTGGGATGGCAGTCTGCCCACCAAGGTGTCCGGTGCGCTGGACGCTGCAAAGCTTTCCAACGTGCAAAGCGCCGTGGGCGGTGCGCTGGATGGCCGGTACTACCTGCACATCTCCCGGGAGAGTGCGCGCTTGCTGGTCTACGACACCGAGAAGGGATTGTGGAGCGAGGAGGACGTCTGCTCCTGCGATATGACCAGCACCGGCGGGCAGCTTTATCTGTGGGACGGACAGGCGCTGTGGGCGGCAGACCCCACCCGCGAGCCGGACTGGCAGACCACTGACGGCGTGGAAACGGACATCCCCTTTGAGCTGGTCACCGGCGATGTGGGGCTGGACGGCACCGAGCAGCGGTATCTCTCCCGGCTGACCCTGCGGCTGGACGCCGAACGCACCAGCACGGTGGAGGTGGCGGTGAGCTATGATGGCGGCGCGTGGGAGACAGTGACCTCCCTTACCCCGCAAGGCAGCCGCCGCAGCTATGACCTGCCCTTTGTGCCCCGGCGGTGCGGGTCGCTGCGGCTGCGGCTGCGCGGCAAGGGACAGATCACCCTGCGCAGTCTTGTGCGCACCATCGCCCCGGCAAAGGGAAAATTATGGGAGGAGGATGCCTCATGGCAAGCATGAACGGCCTGAGCAAGCTGGGTGTACCCAAGCTCAGCGAAAACATGGACCCGGAGGATGCCCGGGCGCTGCGCAGCTATCTGTACCAGATGCAGGAGCAGCTGCAGTATGTACTGACCAATCTGGATACGGAAAATATGTCCGACACCCTGCGCAGCAAGCTGCAGGGATTATAAGAACGAAAGGAGAATTATATGGCATCCAAAAAGAAGGAGGAGCTGCTGCAGCCGGAGGTGCAAGCACAGGCACAGCCCGCTGCGCAGTCTGCTCACACCACCGAGGGGCTGGACAGCCGCGCCGAGGTGGAAAAGGCCATGGCGAACGCCAGCTACCGCCCCGGTCAGCAGGTGACCGATGCAGCCAACGCCCTGAAGCAGTGGCAGCAGAACCGACCCGCAGACTACCAGAGCAGCTATCAGAACAGGATCAACGAGCTGCTGGGGCAGCTGCTGGAGCGGGAAAATTTTCAGTACAGCTACACCCGCGACCCGCTCTACCGCCAGTATGAGCAGCTGTATACCCAGAACGCCCACAATGCCAGCGCGGACGCGGCGGCGCAGGCTGCTGCCCTGACCGGCGGCTACGGCTCCAGCTATGCCACCAGTGCGGCGCAGCAGGCCTATCAGCAGCAGATCGGCGGGCTGGCAAGCGCCATCCCCACCCTGTACAGTCTGGCGCTGGATACCTACCAGAGCGGCGGCGAGGAGCTGGTGAACCGGCTGGACCAGCTGAACGGACAGGAGCAGAACGCCCAGACCCTGTATGACCGTCAGCTGCAGGACTACTACACCCAATTGCAGCAGAAGGGCGAGGCCTACAACGACGCCTACGCCAAGGACTACGGCCAGTATCAGGAGCACTTGAACCGGCTGGACACCCTGCACGGCTACTATACCGCACAGGAGCAGGCGGAAATCAGCCAGCGTCAGCAGGCGTTCAACAACCTTATGACCGTGCTGGGCGTTATCGGAGACGCCGTGCAGCTGGCCATCAGCGGCACCACCGGTCTGGGCAGTCTGGCGGGCAGTCTGCTGAACACCGGGTACAGCATCTACTCCGGCAACCGCGCCTACGAGGCCGAGCGCGCCGACACCCAGTGGAGCCAGCAGATGCAGGAGAAGCAGCGGCAGGACGCACTGACCCAGCAGCAGTACGACAACACCGCCAGCGAGCGTGCCTATCAGGATGCGCTGAAGCAGCAGGCCTTCAACAATAACGTGACCACCCAGAAGCTGAACATCGCTAAGGGCGAGTGGGCGCTGAAGCAGTCCAACGCCCAGCAGAAGGCTGCACAGGCCGCCGGTAAGGCTGCGGCTGAGGGCACAAAGTCCGGCAGCTCCGGCGGCGGCAAGACCACCGGCAGCAGCGGCTCTGCCTCCGGCGGCAGCCGCAGCGCTGTCAGCGCCGGGGTACCCTACACGGCAGCGCTGCTGCGCAGTCAGGGCAAGAGCGATGTGGCTATCACCTCTGCCCTGCGGCAGGAGGGCTACACCCCCGCCCAGATCGCAAGGATCCTGCAGGAGATGAATAAGTAAGAGCAGGGGAATGATTGGGAATGCCCTCCGCTTTGCTCTGGGCATCTTCAGCGGAATAATTATTTTTGATTTCGCGTTTGTCGCGCTCTGCGGAGCGCTCCAAACGCATTTTCACAGGAAGGGGCGTGAAGGCAAACAGGTGGTTTGCCCGCAGCGCGACTGTTTCTGAAAGAAACAAGCGCTGCAAATGCCATTTTCCATTACGACCCCTCTGTGAAAACGCAACGCCGGGTAGACCGCAGTCTGCCCGGCGTTGCTCTATATAATAATAAAATTACCTTGATTTATGCCCAGATCAAAGCGGAGGGCATTCAAAATCGTTTTGTCCCGCCGGAGCGCATAGCAAAAGAAAAAGTCC
Source organism: uncultured Faecalibacterium sp. (assembly GCA_934540955.1). Lineage (GTDB taxonomy): Bacteria > Bacillota > Clostridia > Oscillospirales > Ruminococcaceae > Faecalibacterium. Next base: position 41,540 of record CAKTCY010000007.1, on the reverse strand, counting down.
GCTGTTTTGAACAGCGGACTTTTTGGTGGGGTGCCCAGTGGGACTCGAACCCACGGTCTCCAGATCCACAATCTGGCGCGTTAACCGACTACGCTATGGGCACCACATCAATGCGCCCGAAGGGACTCGAACCCCCGGCCCACTGCTTAGAAGGCAGTTGCTCTATCCACCTGAGCTACGGGCGCACGTTGTTATCCCAATGGGTTCCATTATGGCGGCAGTTCTGTGTCGGCACAGGCTGCGAGAGAAATAATACCATACCCATCGCATTCTGTCAAGGAAAATCTGAAAAAAGTTTCAACTTTTTTGCGCTGCGGGGAAAAACGGACGCTCCGGCGCACACAAAACGGCCTTACAGCAGCCACATTCCGGCGGCACCCAGCGCAAAGCCCAGCGCAAAGCCGCACACCACGTCCCGCACATGATGCACCCCGGTGAGCACCCGCAGACAGCAGATGAGCAGGGCAATGCCCACCATCACGCAGCCTGCGGCAGGGTAGAAATACAGCCACACCGCCGCCAGCACGGCGGCGCTCAGCGCGTGGCGGGAGGGCATGGAGTGCCCGCGGCTCTCCTTTGCCACCAGCGGGGTAAAGCCGGGCTGCTCGTAGGGGCGGGGGAAGTGCAGCCGACTGCGCAGCAGTGTGCCGCCCCAGAACACCAGCCCCGGCACAAAGACGGAGCGGGCGATGAGTACCATAAAGTCCAGCGCGGCCTGCTTCTGGGTGAGGAACAGCCGCGAGAGCCGGACGTTCAGCAGGCACAGCAGCACCGGGTAGCACACAAAGGGCACCAGCGGCAGCCACCGGTCCAGAAAAACGACCAGACGCTTTACGGCCGGGTGGGCGCTGAACCAGTGATAGATGGGCTTATACTGTTCGGCGGTCAAAGCAGGTCACCTCCTGTCGGGCGGACATCAGAAGCAGGTGTCCAGATAGCTTTCCACATCAAAGGGCTCCGGGGTGGAATCCTTGCGCAGATACAGCGGGTGGTGCGGGTGTCCCTTTTTGCTGCGCTTGCCAAAGGTGACCCACGGGATCTCCCGCTCCTGCGTCAGGGCCACCATCTCCCGCATCAGGCCGGGCAGGTAGTCCCGCTTTTCGATCAGGGTGCCCCATGCCGCCCACATGGTGGGCTCGGTCTGCGCCAGCACGGCCTGCAGCCAGCGCAGGTTTTCATCGCACAGGGCGCGGTCGGGGGTCTTGTCCATATCGTTGGGGTCGGTGGCGCGCTGGGGGTAGACGTTGAACATGATCCAACTGTCAAAGCCGTTGGCGGCGGCCAGCCGCTCCACGCTTTTTAAGGTGGGGTCCAGCGCACCGGGCTGGGCGGTGCTGGGGTTGATGCCGATGCACACCAGCGGGTGCTTGCCCACCCGCCCCAGAACATAACGGTAGCTTTGGTAGGTGTGGGGCTCGTAATACCATACGCCGCCGGCGTATTCGCCCGCCTCAAGCACGGGCAGAGAAACGGTCTGCATGATAGTAAACTCCTGTCGGTTTTGAATGTCGTTATTATCGTACCTGAATCTATCGGGAAAATCAACCGTTTTAGCCCCAAAATACTGCCTTATTTCTGTTTTTGTGGTATACTGAAGGTGTTCCGGTGCGGCAGGGGGACTGCGGCACCGTGCTGATAGAAAAAAGGAGTTCTTATGCTGGAAGATTATAAAAGTGCACTGCGCGCAGGGCAGCGCGCCTATCGTGCCCGCATAGCCCGCGGCCAGTCGCCCTATCTGGCCGTGCTGGACGACGTGCTCAAGGGCGTGGATATCGTGGCGCAGGAGCCGCTGGGTCTGGTGGAGATCCCGTCGGACAGCCTTGTGGGCACCAAGACCAGCGGACGGCACACCGCCTTTTCGTATGATTTTATGCCCCTGCTGGAGCCGGACACCGAGTTCGCCGCCAAGTGGTCGAACCTGTGTGACGCCCATCTGGAGGAGGGCATCCAGACCCCCATCATCGCCTTTGAGTACATGAACCGGTTCTATGTGCAGGAGGGCAACAAGCGGGTCTCGGTGCTCAAGTATTACGGCGCGGTCAAGATTCCGGGTACGGTCACCCGGCTCATCCCCGCCCGCACCGACGAGCTGGAAAATAAAATCTACTATGAGTTCCTGGATTTCTATAAGCTGTCCAAGGTGAACTATGTGCATTTTTCCAAGCTGGGCGGCTATAGCAAGCTGCAGACGCTGGTGTGCAAGGCCAGCGGCGAGGCATGGTCGGAGGATGACCGGCTGAACTTTGCCGCCTTTTACACCATGTTCCACCAGCAATTTGAGGCCTTGGGCGGCACCTCCATGGGGCTGACCACCGGCGATGCGCTGCTGGTGTACCTGTCGGTGTACCGCTATTCCGACACCTACGACGCCACCCCGGCACAGGTGCGGCAGAACCTTGAAAAGCTGTGGAACGAGGTGAAGGTGCTTACCGAGCCTCACGGCGTGGAGCTTTCGCTGGACCCGCCCAAGAGCCCCGCAGAGCCGCTGCTGTCCAAGCTGAATATTTTCAGCCCCAGCAAGCAGCCCAGCGAGCTGCGGGTGGTGTTCCTCCACGAGTACAACGCCAAGATCAGCGCATGGGTGCGTGCGCATGACGAAGGGCGCGAAGCGCTGGCCAAGGTCTTCCCGGATAAGGTGTATATCAGCTGCTACGAGGATGTGAACCCGGAGGTGGACGCGGAGCAGATACTGGAGGAGGTAGCCCACAACAATGCGGATGTGGTGTTCGCCACCAGCGTGCGGATGTACAACGCCTGCCTGAGGGTGGCGGCGCAGCACCCCAAGACCCGCATCCTGAACTGCTCGCTGAACGCGCCGCACCCGCTGGTGCGCACCTACTACCCCCGCACCTATGAGGTGACCTATCTGCTGGGGATGTTGGCCGGTATCATGACCAAGACCGGGCACATCGGCTATGTGGCGGCAAACCCCGTGTACGGCGTGCCCGCTGCGATCAACGCCTTTGCACAGGGGCTGAAGAGCGTGCGCCCGGCAGGCCGCATCTGGCTGCGCTGGGCCTGTCAGACCGATACCGCCCACCCGCTGGATTTTGCCGACTGCCTGGAGATCGACATGGTCTACGCCCGGGACAGCCGGGAGCCTGCCGACACCCACCGGGACTACGGCCTGTGCCGCAAGCTGCCGGACGGCAGCCTGCAGCCGCTGGCGCTGCCGATCTGGCGGTGGGATACCTTCTATGTGCAGATCGTGCGCTCCATCTTTGACGGCAGCTGGGACAACGCAGCTACCACCCGCGCAGTGAACTATTGGTGGGGGCTGCGCAGCGGTGCAGAGGATCTGGAGTATCATGAAGCACTGCCCAGCGGTACGCGGCAGCTGTTGGACCTGATGGAAACGCTGCAGGGCTCGGACAATGTGCATATCTTCCCGGAAAAGCTGTATGATAACGAGAACAACCTGCGCTCCCCGGAAAACAGGATCTACAGCCCCAAGGAGCTGATGGAGATGGATTGGCTGGATGCCTGTGTACACGGCAAGCTGCCCCATTACGATGAGCTGGACGTAAAGACCCGTACCGTGCTGGCGATCAACGGACTGGACAACGTAAAGGGTCTGGAGAAATGAGCCGGTCTGACCGGAAAAGAATGGAGCATACGAACGTGAAAATTCTTGCCATCTCAGATGTCCCGTCCAAGGCGCTGTGGGACTATGACACCCGTGCCCGGCTGGAGGGCATCGACCTGATCCTCTCCTGCGGGGATCTGCCCAAGAAATATCTGGAATATCTCACAAACTTTACCGCCGCGCCCATCCTGTATGTGCACGGCAACCACGACGGCAGCTATCAGACGCAGGGCGAGCCCGGCGGCTGCATCTGCGTGGACGATCAGGTGTACACATGGAAGGGGCTGCGCATCATGGGGCTGGGGGGCTGTCAGCGCTATAATAACGAGGATACCTACCAGTACACCGAGAAGGCCATGCGCCGCCGTGCGCACAAGCTGGAGCATCAGGCGCACAAAAAGGGCGGCATCGACCTGCTGCTGACCCATGCCCCGGCCAAGGGGCTGAACGATGGGGACGACCGTGCCCACATGGGCTTTGAGTGCTTCAACGAGCTTCTGGATGAGTACCAGCCTAAGTGGTTCATCCACGGGCACATACACCTGAATTATGATGCAAAGCTGCCCCGGGTATGCACCCGCGGCAGCACCACCGTCATCAACGCCACCGAGCGCTATACGTTTGAGATCCCGGACCCGGACCCGGCCGAGGAGCGCAAGTCCCTTTGGCAGATGCTGGGGCTTTGACTGGTTGTCGGCTCTCGAAAAATGATTTGAAATGCCCTCCGCGTTGCTCTGGGCATATTCAGCGGAAGAAAACTTTATAATTTCGGCCTACCGGAGCGTCTGCGGACGCTCCGGTAGGCCATTTTCACAGGAGGGGGGAGTAAAGGCAAATGCCGTTTATCTCTACGACTTTTCTTGCGACAAACGCGAAATAAAAACAGTAATTCCTCTGATTATGGCCAGAGCGCAACGACAACGACCGCCGCCAGTGGCGGAAACAGGGAGGAGTTGTTGGGGCAGCGGCCAGCAAGACGCGAGTGCCGCCCAAGGCACGAAGCGGATGCTGGGTGCCGCAACCCGACAAGCGGAGGCCATTCCAAATCGTCCCGGCACCAAAAGAGGCCGCTGCACAGTGTTTGTGCAGCGGCCTCTTTGTTTATGGAGCCTTATTGTGAGAATGGCAGGTGCGGCAGCAGTGCGGTGCTGCCTGCGTCCTGTAAAAAATTACAGCTCCAGCTTGCCGGAGAACTTGTTGATGACGTAGTAGGCTGCGCCCTCCTCGGGCTTGACGTATACCTTGCAGGACTGCACACCGACCTTGTGAGTGGTGCGGTAGTCTGCCTTGGCGCGGTCGATGATGTCGGTGATGTTGTACTGCTCACCGCCCATCTCCACATACAACTCGGGTGCCAGCGGCGGGCGGCCGCGGCGGGCGGGAGCCTTGGTGGATTTGCGGGTCTTGCCCTCGGCAGCCGGAGCTTCGGCTGCGGGAGCAGAAACTTTCTTTTCAGGCATGATGCATAACCTTCCTTCTGTATTTGATCATGGTGCAGCGGGGGCTGCGCCGGCGGGCTCCAATAATCTATCGCAAGGCAGAAGCGGTGCAGAAAGCACAGACCCAACTGCCCCATACGAACCGGTACGAAAATGTTTGCGTAAAGAAGCTAAACCTATAATTATATAATATGTTTTTGAAATTCATTTGTAAAGTCTTTTTTGCAAAAAACATTGTAAAATCGGTAAGAAACAGCAGAATAAATGGTCGGAACCGCATTTCGGCGCTTTTTCCGGGCCAGAGTACGCCATTTCGGCAAAACAGACAGCCATGCCCGGAAAAGCCGGGCGGCACTGCAGACACAAATACAGCGGGCAAAAGCGCCTCTCTGTGGACGCGGAATAAGGCAGAACGGAACCGTCGGCACACGCAGGAGACGCAGCAGATAAAAAGTAGAAGCTGCCGCACAAAAAATGAACCGCCCCATTTCCTGAACGGTATAGCATACGGTCTGGCAAATGGGGGCGGTTCACGTTTCCGGAGCATTCTTTGTCAGGGCCGTGCTGTTCGACCCGCTCACACGCCGCAGATAAAAAAGAAAACCCTCCAGACAAGCTGGGTACATATCAGCAAAAAGAGCTGCATCAAAAGTGGATTCAGGGCTCTGCAAACGGACGGCGGGGACGGCTCGCCGCAGAAGAAGCAACTGTAAAAACCGGAGGCTTCCGCGCTTCCATCACAAAAAGACAGCTTCCTGTCACAAAACCACTTTGGGAAAAGCGGCTGTCCATGGTAGAATAGTAAAAATACATGAAATAAGGAGTTTTCTTTATGGCAGCTACTTCTCAAAAGCGCTCCGGCACCACCGACCTTACCGTGGGCAAGCCGCTGTTCCAGATCCTGCGGTTCGCTTTGCCGCTGGTGCTGGGCACCTTATTCCAGCAGCTGTACAGCTTTGCGGATACCGTCATCGTGGGGCGGTGTCTGGGCACCGATGCGCTGGGCGCGGTGGGCACCACCTACTCCCTCAACTTTCTTATTCTGGGCTTTGTGCAGGGTGCCTGCGTGGGCTTTGGCATCCCGGCGGCAGAGACCTTTGGCGCAAAGGATAAGGACGGACTGCAAAAATACCTGCTGAACGGCGCACTGCTCTGTCTGGTGCTGAGCGTGGTGTTCACCGTGCTTACCACCCTGATGGCGGGGCCGCTGCTCCGGCTCATCCATACGCCGGAGGAGCTGTACACCGATGCGGTGCTCTACATCCGGATCATTTTTCTGGGCATCCCGGCTACGGTGCTGTATAACTACGCCTCCAGCGTGCTGCGGGCACTGGGGGATTCCCAGCACCCGTTTTATTTCCTACTGGTCGCCAGCGTGGTGAATATTCTGCTGGACTACCTCTTCATCGTGCCGCTGGGCATGGGGGTGGACGGTGCTGCCATTGCCACCGTGCTCAGCCAGCTGCTCAGCGGCGGGCTGTGTGCTTACTGGTTCTTTGCCCGCACGGCAAAGCTGGAGGGGCTTTCCTTCCGGCAGCCGCGCACCCTGCTTTCGGCAGGGCACTGCAAGCGGCTGGCCTATATCGGCCTGCCCATGGGGTTTGAGTATTCCGTCTCGGCCATCGGCGCAGTCATCATGCAGGACGCCATCAACCTGCTGGGCAGCACCGCCGTGGCAGCCCAGACCGCCGGCGAAAAGATCCGTCAGATGTTCACCCTGCCCATGGAGAGCGTGGGCATGGCCATGGCCACCTATGTGGGGCAGAACCACGGTGCCCACCGCACCGACCGCATCCGGCAGGGCATCAAGGACGGCTGCATGGTGCAGCTGCTCTACTGTGCCGTGGCGTGGGGCGTGATCTTTTTCATCAAGCCCTACGCGGTGGGGCTGGTGCTGGGCGATGCCGACCCCGCCGTCACGGCAGGTGCCATCCAGTACCTCAGCGTCATGAGTATGCTGTTCTGCTTCCACGGCCTGCTGATGATCTTCCGCAACACTTTGCAGGGGCTTGGCTACAGCGTGCTGGCCGTTATTTCCGGCGTGGGCGAACTCATCGGCCGCAGCCTTGGCGGCGTGCTGGCGGTAAAGACCGGCCTTGGGTATCTGGGCATCTGCCTTTCCAACCCCTTTGCATGGGGTCTGGCGATGCTCTACTGCCTGTTCATGGTCTGCCGCATCCTCCGGCGGGAGGCGCAGACCCAAGCCTGAAGCTTATGATAAAAAACACGATGACCCGTGGGGAGCTCCCCACGGGTCATCGTGTTTTTGAAGAAGAATTATAGAAGATTGGAGATGGCTTTTTAGTCCTCTGCCATACCGATCAGGTCAAACTTTTCGGTGGAGACGGTCACCGTGAAGTCCTTCTTGGCGGGCTTTGCGAACTTGACCCAGATGGTGCGGTCAGGCAGGTTGTAGTACCAGCCGGACTCTGCGGCCTCCCAGCCGTCGCGGACGATGAACTGAGGCAGCTGCTGCCCATCCACGCTGGCCCAGAGCGCACCCTTTTTCTTGCTGACCAGCTTCAGGGTCATGCGCTCCACGGGGGAGGCGTAGCTGCCCTCGGTGGCAAAGCGGATATCGGTGCGGTCGCCGGCCTTGACGGTGATGGTGGTCTTGGCGTAAACACCGTTTTTGTAGTCCTCGGTGTGGCCGTCGTCATCGTACAGCACAAAGCTGGTGTCGGTCTCGGCAGCGACCAGCAGGTCGATCTGGCGCATGGTGTCCTTGAGGATGTGCTTGACGTCCTCGGTGGTCACCACAACGGCAGAGCCGCGCAGGAACATGGGGATGCTTGCCAGCGTGACCGGGACCTCGATGGTCTGGCCGCCCTCGTAGGCGCGCAGGTCGTCGTTCATATCGTACCAAGTGCAGCCTGCGGGCAGGTAGATGGTGCGGGTAGTGGCGCCCTTTTCCACCACGTTCGCCACCAGAATGCTCTTGCCGAACATAAAGGTCAGGTTCTTGTCGGTGTAGCACTTGGGGTCGTCCGGGAACTCAAGGAACAGCGGACGCCATGCCGGCATACCGTTCTGGTTGGACTCGTACATCAGGGAGTACAGCGTGGGCAGCAGACGGTAGCGCAGCTGGTAGGCTGCACGGATGTAGGGCAGGTTCTCCTCGTACATCCAAGGCTGGGTGACGGTGTTGTCGTTATTGGCGGAGTTCAGGCAGAAGCGGGGCTGGAAGATGCCGTTCTGCAGCCAGCGGAGCAGCAGCTCTGCCTCGGGTGCAGGGCCTGCAAAGCCGCCGATATCGCAGCCCATGTTGGAGCAGCCGGACAGGCCCATGCCCAGAATGGTAGCAATGTTGAATTTGACGGTGCGCCAGTCGGTCAGGTTATCGCCGCCCCACACCTGTGCGTAGCGCTGGATACCGGCGTAGCCTGCGCGGTTGATGATGTAGGGGCGCTCGCCGGGGTACACGTCTGCCAGCGCCTGCTTGGCGGTGTAGGCCATCAGGTTGGAGTGCAGGATCTTCAGCTCTGCCATGGTGCCCTTTTTGCCCTCAAAGTCGCACTGGGCATCCCGGTCCTCCACGCCGTCCATCTCGCAGTTGTCGTTCCAGACGGTCTTGGTGCCCTTTTTGAGGATGTTCTCCTCCAGCAGCTGCTTCCATGTGTTGCGGCCATTCGGGCCGGTGAAGTCGAAGAAGCGTCCCTCGCCGCCCCACCAGCGGCCGTAGTACGGTGCCTTGCCGTCCGGGGTCTTGATAAAGACATCGTTCTTTTCAAACAGGTCGATGTAGGGGTGGTGCTTCAGGATGCCGGGCTTCAGGTTGGGGATGACGTTGATGCCCCGGGTATTCATGTTCTCAAAGAACTTTTCCGGCTCCGGGAAGCGCTTGTAGTTCCAGTTGAACACATAGCGCAGGTTGTCCTTTTCGCCGCTGGAATAGCCGGAGGCCAGCCAGAAGTTGTCGATGAGGATGCCCTCTTTTTCGTGCTTGTCGATGACCTTGTAGATCTCCTCGTCGCAGTTCTTTTCCAGTTCGGCGTAGTACATGGTGGAAGCGCAGTAGCCCAGAGACTGCTTGGTGGGCAGGGCGCTGCGGCCGGTCAGCAGGGTGTACTCGTTCAGGATCTCGGGCAGGGTCTCACCGGCCAGCAGGAACAGGTCGATGTCGCCGCCGTCGGTCTGGTAGTAGCAGTAGCGCTCCCAGTAGCCGGACAGCTCCTCGCCAAGGTCGAACACGCAGTCGTAGGAGTTGTGGTAGAACAGGCCCACAGGGCGCAGGTCGTGCTCATTTACCCGGACGTAGAAGGGGATGTGCTTGTACATCGGGTCGCCGGTCTCGGGGTCGTGGCCGATGGCATCCTTGGGGGACATCCGCAGGCGGCGTCCCTTTTTGTCCAGATGGCCGGTCTTTTCGCCAAAGCCGTAGAAGTGGTCAAATTCCCGGTCCACCTTGGAGAAGTGGCTCAGACGGCCGATCTGATCCTTCTCAAAGGCGCGCTCCCGCAGATCCTGATAGATCAGCTTGCCGGACTTATCGAACAGCTCAAAGTGGAAGGGCTTTTTGAACAGCTTCAGGGTGACGTGCGCGGTCTCAAAGGTCAGGGTCTTTTCGTCCTCTGTGCAGGGGACGTCCAGCGCGGTGATGCGGGTGCGCTCGTCCTTGAGCAGGGTATCCATCCGGTCCTCCCACGCGGTGGTCACCAGCGTGTAGGACTCCTCCTCCATGGGGGTGCCCTTGTCGAAGTGCACCCGGATGCGGATGATATCATCTGTCATGAAAACCAGCTTCACATCGGCGGCATCGCCGTGGATGAGGTAGCCGTTTTCGGTCTTTTCAAAGGCTTCAAAACTACGCAGCAGCATAAGAGATTCCTCCGTGCAGTGTTACATACCGATCAGGTCGAACTGCTCAAACGAGACGGTCAGCTCGTGATCCTTGGCGGGATTTGCGTACTTGACTTCCACAGCCTTTTTGCTCTGGCTGTAATACCAGCCCTCGGCAGCGGCATCGAACTTGCGGCGGTTGAGGAAGTGCTCGAGCTTGCGGCCATCCAGCGTGACCCAGAAGGGGCTCTTCTCCTTGGCAATCATCTCCACCTTGATGGTCTCCACGGTGTCCTTGTAGCTGCCCTCGGAGGCAAAGTTCATGGTCACCCGCTCGCCTGCGGTGGTGGTGATGGTGGTCTTGCGGTACACGCCGCTCTTGAAATCGTTGGTGATGCCGTCGTCATCGTACAGGGTGGTAGTGGTGGTGCCCTTGGGTGCCACGATGAGGTGCAGGGCGGTGGTGTGGTCGCCCTCCATGGTCATCAGCTGGTTGTCTGCCATGGCGATCACTGCGCCCTCGCGGACGAACATGGGGATGGTAGCCATGGTCACCGGCACCTCGATGGTCTGACCGCCCTCGTAGCAGCGGAGCTTATCGTTCCAGTCGTACCACTTGCAGCCTGCGGGCAGGTAGACGGTGCGGGTCTTGGCGCCCTCCTCCAGAACGTTGGCCACCAGAATATCCCGGCCGAACAGGAACTCGAAGCTCTCCTCCCAGACCTTGGGGTCGTTCTGGAAGTCGTAGACCAGAGCACGCATGATGGGCGCACCGGTCTGGCTGGCCTCGTACTCGGCGCTGTACAGATAGGGGGTAAAGCGGTAGCGCAGCAGAATGGCGTCTCGGATCAGGTCGGTGGACTCATGGAACATCCAAGGCTCGGTAACAGTGTTATCGTTGGAGGCGGAGTGGATGGAGAAGCGGGCCTGGAAGATGCCGTTCTGCACCCAGCGCACGAACAGCTCCTCGGTGGGGGCGGGGCCGGCAAAGCCGCCGATATCGCCGCCTTCGTTGGGCTGGCCGGACAGACCCATGCCGGTGATGATGGGAATATTGTACTTCAAGGTCTTCCAGCTGGTGTAGTTATCGCCGCACCAGGTCTGGGCGTAGCGCTGGATGCCGGAGCTGCCGCTGCGGCAGACCATGTAGGGACGGGCGTTGGGGTTGTGGTCGGTCACAGCCTCTGCGCTCATGCGGCACATCAGGGTGCTCATGATGGGCTTGAGCTGGGCGATGGTGCCGCCCTTGCCGTCAAAATCACAGATGCACTCCTGATCCATCAGGCTATCGTACTCGCAGTTGTCGTTCCAGACGGAATCGGTGCCCACGGCGATGATGGACTCGGTGAGGTACTTTTTCCAAGCTGCACGGCCTTCGGGCTTGGTGTAGTCCCAGAATGCGCCGTCGCCGCCCCACCATTTGCCTACACCGTAGGTCTCGGGGTGCTTGCTGTCGCGGACGAACACATCGTCCTTCAGGAACTCGTCAAAGCGGGGGTGGCACAGCAGCATACCGGGCTTGACGTTGGGCACGTTCTGGGCGTGCTTTTCGTTCATGGCTGCAAAGTAAGCCTTGGGGTCTTTGAAGCGGTCGGTGTTCCATGTAAAGAAGCAGCGCTTGCCGTTGTAGGTGGCGTAGCCGCTGGACAGGTGGAAGCCGTCGATGGGGAAGCCCTCTTCCTTGATGGTGTCGATGAAGCCCAGCACGGCATCATCGCTGTCCTTTTCCAGCTCGGGGTAGTACATACTGGAGCCCTGATAGCCCAGTGCACGCTTGGGCAGCAGGGCCGGACGGCCGGTCAGCAGGGTGTAGTTGTCCACGATGCGGGCAATGGTGTCGCCGCCGATCAGGAAGCAGTCCAGATCGCCGCCGTCTGCCTGAAAATAGGTGTAGCGGGGCCAGTAGTTGCTCTTTTCGCAGCCCATGTTGAACACGGACTCGTAGAAGTTGTGGTAGAACACGCCCACAGCCTTGTGGGTGTCACGATCCAGACGGATGTAGAAGGGGATGTGCTTATAGAGGGTATCCATCTTCTCGGCATCGTAGCCCATGGCGTCGGTGGCGCGCTCCCGCTGGAAGGTCTTGTTCTTATCCAGCAGGCCGGTCTTTTCGCCAAAGCCGTAGAAGCAGTCGTCCTCCTTCATCCGGCTATAAGCCACCACGCGGTTGTTGGCGTCCTTGACAAAGGGGTTGCCGGGCAGGGTGCTGTACAGCTCGGAGCCATCGGCAGCCAGCAGCTTGAAGTTGATGGGGTCCTTGTCCACCACCAGCGTCACCTTGCCGGTAGCAAAGGTGAGGGTGCTGTCGTCCTCGGTGAGCTGTGCGGCGAAAGGCTCCACACGGGTGCGCTCACCCTTGAACAGCTCGTCCATCCGATCCTCCCATGCGGTGGTCATCAGAACATAGGACTCCTCTGCCAGCTCGTGGTCAAAGCTTGCGCGGACGCGGACGATCTCATCGGTCACAAAGCAGACCTTGATATCAGCGTTATCAGTATGCAGCAGGAAAGCGCCGTCCTTGCGCTCCATGCCGGTAAAACGGGAGCAGATCTCCATAATTTTTATTCCTCTCATTAGATTTTGATAAAAAATGCCCCCATTCCCCCTCAGATGCAGGATATCCTCAGAGAAATGGGGGCAACGTTCTTGTTGCTTTACCCGGAATAGTCAGGGCTTAGAAGGTCCAGCCAAGGCTGGGCACCAGACCGCACAGGTACGGGATGCACAGCGAAATGGCAGGGATGAAGGTGACAAGGAACAGTGCCACGACCATGGCGGTGAACAGCGGCACGATGTACTTGGTAACGCCTTCGATCTTGACCTTGCCGACACCGCAGCCCACGAACAGGCAGGAACCGACCGGCGGGGTGACCGAGCCGATGCCCAGGTTCATGATGAGCATGATGCCGAACTGCACATCGCTCATGCCGATGCTGCGGGTGATGGGCAGGAAGATGGGGGTGAAGATCAGGACAGCCGGGGTCAGATCCAGGAACATACCCATGACCAGCAGGAACACGTTCATGACCAGCAGGATGACGTAGCGGTTGCTGGAAATGCTCATCAGCGCGTTGCTGATGGCGGCGGGGATGCCGGAGTAGCTCATGACGTAGGACATGATGGAGGAGGCGGCGATCAGGAACAGGATGGTAGCGCTGCTCTCCATGGTGTCTGCCAGCAGATTGTAGAAGCTCTTGAAGGTCATCTCCTTGTACAGGATGGACAGCAGACCGCAGTACAGGCAAAGCACGACACCGGCCTCGGTGGCGGTGAAGAAGCCTGCCAGAATGCCGCCCATGACGATGATGACGGCCAGCAGAGAGGGCACTGCATCAATGATGATCTTAACGGCGGGGTCGGGGTCCTTGACGTCGGAGGACTTATAGCCCTTCTTGACGGCGATGAACACAGCCAGACCAGCCACGCACAGACCCATCAGGATGCCGGGCAGGTAGCCACCCATGAACAGAGCGGCCACAGAAACGCCGCCGGCGGTGATGGAGTAAAGGATCAGCGGGCCGGACGGGGGGATCAGGATGCCGGTGGGGGCAGAGCAGATGTTGACAGCTGCGGAGTAGTTGGGGTCGTAGCCCTCATCCAGCTCCAGCGGAGCCATGATGGAGCCCATGGCAGAGGTAGCTGCCACGGAGGAGCCGGAAACGGCGCCGAAGAACATATTGGCCAGAACGTTGGTGGCAGCAAGATAGCCGGGCATCTTGCCCACAGCCAGACGTGCCAGACGGACAAGGCGCTTTGCAATGCCGCCCTTGTTCATGATGTTGCCGCCCAGAGAGAAGAAGGGCAGCGCCAGCAGAGAGAAGGAGTCAATGCCCGAGAAGCAGCGCTGTGCGGCGGTCAGGGCAAAAATTGCGGGGTCCATGCTGAACAGTGCCGTGAAGATGGATGCAATGCCGATGCCTGCCGAAATGGGCACACCGGCCAGCAGCATGACAAAGAAGGAACCGAACAGCAGTAACGTAGCCTGTGCAACCATTATGCGTTTTCTCCTTTCTTTTCCTTACGCTCCGCGAAGAGCTGTACATACTTCAGCACGCGGGCCAGAATGATGAACACGCCGGAGATCGGCAGGATGGAATACAGGAACTTGAAGGGGATGCGCATGACCGAGGAAACGTTGGTGGCGTTTGCAGTCAGCTTCCAGCCGCCGTAAACAAAGACGTAGCCCACAAAGAACACGATAGCGGCCTCGATGAACACGCTGAGCACGACGTTGAACGCACCCTTTGCACGACCCTTGACCAGATCCAGTGCCAGATGCTTATCCTTGTAGAAGCAGTAGGCGGAACCGATCATGGAAGCCCAGATCAGGACGTAGCGCAGAAACTCGTCCGTAACGGTAGAGGGGTTGCGCAGAATCCAGCGGGTAAAGATCTGCCAAGTGCCGCCTGCCAGCAGGGCGAACATTGCCACTGCCATAAGGAAGCGCATGACATTATCCAGAATTTTATCCAGTTTTTTCACAAGATCATCTCCTTGAACTCATTCCCTCCCGCGCAGCTGCGGGCAGCACTGTGCGCCGCCCGCAGCTTGGGAGATAAGGATGGAAAGCAATGCGTTGGCGTTTAGGCCATAGCGCGGATCTCTTCCACGACCGCGTAGGTGGTGGGGTTAGAGGTCTTGAGGTTCTCGTAGATGGGCTGCACAGCGGCCTGGAATGCGGCGATATCCACATCCTTGACCAGCTCGACGCCGTTCTGGTTCACAGCCTTGTCCAGCACCTCGTCCTCAAACTTCTTCCAAGCGTCCTTGTACTCCTCGGTAGCGGTCTTGGCGCACTCGGACACAGCAGACTTCTGCTCATCGGAGAACTTGTTCCACACGCTGGAGGCGATGACCACCATATCGGGGATGCGGGTGTGCTCGTCGAAGCAGTAGTACTTGGTCACGTCGCCGTGGTCACGCAGTGCGGTGACGTTGTTCTCGGCACCGTCGATGACGCCCTGCTGCATACCGGTGTAGATATCGCTGTAGCCCATAACGGTAGCGGAGCCGCCGAGGCAGTTCATCATGTCGATAGCCATCTGGCTGTCCATGGTGCGGATCTTCAGGCCCTTCAGGTCAGCCGGGGTGCGGATGGCGGTAGCCTTGGTGTAGAAGGAGCGTGCGCCGGAATCCAGCCAGGTCAGGCCGCGGAAGCCCTGATCGTCGGTGGACTCAAAGACAGCCTTTGCGGAGTCGCTGTCCATGTAGCTGTAGTAGTGTGCCTGATCATCGAACACATAAGGCACGGAGAAGGCGTTGTACTTCTCGCTGAAGTTGCCCAGCGTGGAAGCGGAGACCTTTGCCATATCCAGTGCGCCTGCCTGGATCTGGGAGATCATGTCAGCCTCGCTGCCCAGCGTGCCGTTGGGGATGATCTGGATGTTGATGCTGCCGCCGGTCTTCTCCTTGACCTGCTCTGCAAAGCTGGTCAGCTGGATGTGCACAGCGTGATCCTCGGCCAGATTGTGGCCCAGCTTCAGGTTGAAGCTGCCGCCGGTGGAAGCAGCTGCGCCGGAACCGGCAGTGCTGTTAGAAGAACCGCCGCAAGCGGTGAGCAGGGCAGATGCACCAGCAACTGCCATGACCTGTACGAACTGTCTGCGAGTGATTTTCATAGTGTTTTTCCTTCCTTATCTTGCTTTATCGTGTTCCACGATCACAGCCAACCGGCTGTGAAACAACAAAGTTGCGGTGCAGCGCTCAGGACGCGCTGCGCTGAAAGCAATCCTTTCCCATCTGGATCAGATCCTTCAGGTTGAGCCCCCACAGGCTCTTGGAGCGCTGCCAGTCCTTGCCGGTCTCCTTGGCAAGCACCTTGGCAAATCGCTCCGGGTTTGCGGGCAGCAGGCTCCCCTTGGGGATCATCACTGCCATCTGACGGCTCTGGAAGAGGTAGAAATACTGATCATCCTCCACCAGCCGGTCGATCTTTGCAAAGGGGATGTGCGCACCGTTTTCCACGTCCACACCGCCATCGTTGACCCGGCAGCTTACGGTGGTCTCTGCGCCGCCCCGCTGCATGATGACCCCCTCTGCCGCCACCCGGCTCAGAAAGTCCGGCATGGCGAACATGGCACAGCCCACCAGCAGGCAGAGCACCTTGATAACGGTAGGGATGGCGGTGAACAGCGCCGCCATCACCAGCACAAAGGCCGCTGCAAGCCACAGCAGATGCCGCATTCCCTCGTAGGTGTAGAACTCCGTGCGGAACATCCGGCGAATGGTCTCATCGTTAAAGACCACCTTGGCTTCAAAATGATTTTTTGAGGTCTGCATGGACGGGCTCCTTTCAGACGGTCACGAAATGCGACCGACGTGTTTGTCGATAAGCACAAAAACGTTGAAACATTTTTGTATATTTGGTCAATCTCGTCTCCTTGCACCCTTATCATACTAAAAAATATATGGATTTTCCGCAGATTTTGTGATTTAAATGTTGCAAAATGTGATATGTACTGATATACTAGGGCAAAAAAGGACGTAAAAGAATGATTCTTATTTTTTTAACGAGGAGTAAGAGCGGCTATGGGCATGGAACGGGTCACACATTTTATCGATAATGTCCTTACAGAAGCGCAGGCGCGGATGGGGCTGAACAACACCCGGCTTCTGGTCACATGGTACACGAACTGGGAAAACAAGCAGTCTGTGGTGCACTCCCACCCGTATCACGAGCTGGTGCTTCCCATCGGCGGCAGCACGGTGCGCTACTCGGTGGACGGCAGCGTGTATCTGGTCCATGTGGGGGAGCTGGTCTACTTTCCCTCTCAGGTCTACCACTCCGGCAACTTTAATATTGACGATGCCCAGTCGGATCGTCTGGTCATCCAGATCGACGATGCCCTCTGGCAGGCCACCCGCCGCCGCGTGAACCTGAAAAATGCAGACTGGATGCACGAGCTCACCGTGCTGGACAGCGAGGCCTGCCGCAAGTGGGATTTCAAGGGACTTTTCATCCGCATGGCGCAAAGTCAGGAACTGGCGGACTCCATCCGGGATATCGTTTTTGAAGCGCAGGTCGCTGAGATGCTGCTGCTCATCACGCAGGCCACCGGCAGCGGACAGACTGCTGCACCCAGCAGCACCAGTGTACTGGTCGCACGCGCGGTGGCCTACCTGCAGGCCCATTATCAGGACCCGACCCTTACCACCGCGCAGCTGGCGCAGGAGCTTTACGCCAGCCGTGAGCACCTTTCCCGCGCGTTCAAGGAGTGCACCATGGAGAGCATCCACAACTACCTGACCTATCTGCGGATGCAGCACTGCCGCAAGGCGCTGGAGGAAGGGGTATCCGTTCTGAACGCCTGCACCGAGAGCGGCTTTCCGGATTACAGCAGCTTCCTCAAGACCTTCCGCCGCCTGTACGGCATCACCCCCGCTGAATACCGCGCACAGCAGCGGACAATGACGCATTAAAAGCCGCGGCAAGGGGATGCTAAAATTTTTTTCTAAAAGGGTTGACATTCTGCCCGGCCTGTGGTATTATACTTGAGCAGTCAGCGAGAGCCGCTGAAAAGCAAAAAGTAAATATCGCGGGGTGGAGCAGTCTGGTAGCTCGTCGGGCTCATAACCCGAAGGTCGTTGGTTCAAATCCGGCCCCCGCAACCACCAAGCAGGTTGAATTCATGGAATTCAACCTGTTTTTTTGTGTTCTCATGATACAAAAAGGGATACCGGAGCATCCGCAGATGCTCCGGTATCCCTTTTATACGGTATTTCAGGCGTTTTGCCTTACATTACTTCTTGATCTTGATCAGCTGGGCGTTCAGGCTCTCGATGAAGCCGTCCGGCATGGTGGAGATCATGCTTGCCATGGCCTCGGGGGTCATCTTTTTCATCATGGCCCACATACCCTCGCCGGGCTTGATATCAAAGTTGCTGGCAAGCTTCACGGCCTTGGCGGCAACGGCAAAGGCTTCCTCGTTCTTGGCCAGCTCCTCCAGGCTGTCCTTGATGCTGTAATAGCCCTCGGGGAACTCCATGGGTGCGGTCAGATCCATGCTGCCCATCTGCTTGAACCAGTTGGCAACGCCCTCCTGACGCTCGTTGAACTCCGGCAGGGTGTAGCAGGCGGGCTCGGCGTCCACCTTTTCCAGCGTGATGCTGTCCTTCACGGTGTCGGCCACAGCCATCAGCACGTTGAAGCCCTCGTCCAGCGCCACGCTGAACTTGAACACGCGATGTGCGGTCTGGGTGCCGACCTCCTTGCCGTTGCAGTACAGGGTCACGGTGTCCTGATTGGAGTACACCTTCACCTCGGTGGTCTCGCCGGCGCGCTGTGCGTGGCGGCGGCCTGCGATGTGCACCATGGGGTCCTTTGCCCAGTAGGCCTGATAGACATAGAAGCTGTCCTTGCGGGTCTTGCGGTCGATGGTGACCAGCCCCTTGTTGTTGCGGCCCTTTACGCCGCCCTCGCTGCGGGCTGCGCAGCCGAAGTCGAACATATTCCAGACGTGGCTTGCCCAGATCCACGGGCGATCCTCAAAGGCCTGTGCCATGTACTCGTGGTACAGTGCCTGATACTCCTCAGAGTAGTCCTTGCACTGGGGGGTGTTGCTGTGCCAGTTGATGATGCCCTCGCAGCCGTACTCGGAGATGCCAAGGCAGATATCCGGGTTCTCGGCGTGGAACTTGTCCAGCCAGGGGCCGTTCTGCTCGATCTTGCCGCCGTACCAGCCAAAGTAGTGGTTGTAGCTCTCCACATCGGTAATGCGGTGCATGGGGCCGGTGGTGGGGGTGCTGGAAACGTGGGCAATGGTGGTCAGGCGGGTGGGGTCAAGCTCCTTGCACAGCTTCTGCAGGTCGTGGTGGCAGTCCACCAGCTCCTGACTGATGCCGCCGATCAAAATCTCGTTGGAGATGCCCCAGAACATGATAGAGGGGTGATTGTAGTTCTGCACGATCAGCTCGGTCAGCTCGCGGCGGCAGTGCTCGTGGGCGTCCTTGCCGGACTTGAACACGCTGATAAAGGGGATCTCTGCCCAGACAGCAAAGCCCATCTCATCGCAGGCGTCGTAGAAATCCTGACTGTGCTGGTAGTGTGCCAGACGGATGGTGTTGGCGCCCAGCTCCTTGATGATCTGTGCGTCCCGATAGTGATCCTCTGCGGTCAGGGCGTTGCCCTTGTACAGCATATCCTGATGGCGGGAGACGCCGCGCAGCGGGGTGGCCTCGCCGTTGATGGAGAAGCCGCCGTCCGGGGTAACGGTGTAGCTGCGCACGCCTACATCGGCGTAGAGCTCGTCAAAGGTCTCGTTGTTGCGCTGCAGGCGTGCCACCACGGTGTAGATGTTGGGCTCGTCCATGCTCCACAGCTCGGCGTCCGGCACATAGATGGTGACAGCGGTGCTGTCGGCGGGGCGCACAGCGGAGGCCACCTCGCATCCGTAGGGGTCCTTGATGCTGTACATCACGGTAAAGCTGTCGTCGGGGTTGGTGACGAAGCTCTTGATCTCAAAGGTGGCGCCGCCGTCTGCGGTGGGCTTGGGGGTGACCATGATGCCGGGGCCGCCGTAGTAGTCCAGATCGAAGTGTGCGCCCGGCACGCTGATCAGGTTTACGCCGCGGTACAATCCGCCGTAGAAGGTAAAGTCCGCAGAGGCGGGGTACATGGAGGGGGTGTCCTCGTTGCTGACCTCGATGGTCAGCTCGTTGTCGCCGTCACGGCACAGGTCGGTGATGTCGGCGCGGAAGATGGAGAAGCCGCCCTCGTGGGTGGTGGCAACGGTGCCGTTCACCTTGACGGTGGCATCCAGCGCAGCTGCCAGCACCTCCACATACACGCGGCCACCGGTCAGCGGCTGCACGGGCTTTTTAAAGGTGCGGCTGTACACACCGGTGGTGCGCAGGTAGCTGCCGTTGCCGTCCATGCCGTCCACGGCGTTCCAGGTGTGGGGCAGGGTAACGGTTTCAGTGGCGCGCTCGCCCTTGGGGAAGCGCAGGGTCCAGCCTTCGTTCAGGGAAATGATCTCTCGCATGATGAATTCTCCTGTCTTATTTCTTGTTTTGCTTCTATCGTTCAGGGGCTTGAGTATCTTCTTTTACTGATGCTATTCTAGCATGGAAAACGCTGGGAGCGGTAGAACATTTTCGTGCCGGAATCGTAGATTTTTTTACTTTTTCCGGTTCTCCCGGCGGTAGCGGGTGGGCGTCATGCCGAAGGTACGCTTAAAAATTTTGGCAAAGTAATTTACGTCCAGAATACCCATCTCCTCCGCCACCTCCGAGATGGAGCGGTCGGTGGTGGTCAGCTGCTGGGCGGCGCGCTTGACCCGCTGGGTGTTGATATAGTCGATCAGGGTGCTGCCGGTCTCCTGCTTGAACAGGGAGGAAAGATACGATGGGCTGATGTGGCACAGCGCCGCAAGGCTTTTCAGGGTGTGCGGCTCCGAGAGGTTTAAATTGATGTGGTTGATCACCTTCTGCACCGTAGGGGAGTAGCCCTTCAGGGAGTAGCGGCGGGCGTAGGCACAGTAGTCCTGCAGCATCTGCTGCAGCATGGCCTGCACATCCTCCACCGTGTCCAGCGTCTCGATGCGGCGGGCGTAGCTGGAGGAAATTTTATCCACATAAAAGGGGTGCACCGCGTTCTGCTCAATGGCCTTGCGCAGCAGGGTGTTCATAATAATGAACTGGCTCTTTTCCCGGAAAAGCGTCCCGATGAACCGGTCGCCCAGCGAAAAGCGGCCGAACTGGCGGATGCTGAGCATCGCGGCATTCTCATCGCCTCGGGTCACAGCCTCCAGCATCTCGTTTTCGACCTGATAGCGCTGCTCGATCATGGCAACCGGGATATCCCGCTCAAAGGTGGGCTCGGTGAAGTAGCGGATATCCGGCTGGAACATGAAGGGCAGAAATTCCTTCACCTCCTGTATGCGCGGTTCCTCCTGCCCCAGCATAACAGACACCACGGCGTAGATGGCGGCGGCAAAGTCATCGCCGGAAAGGGTGTGGACGCCGTTGTAGTATTCCTGCACGGCCTCGTCCCCGGCCTTACCGAGATTTTTCTGTGCCCACCGGCGGGAATCCTCGCTGCGGGGACCGTCCGTCCACGGGCCGATCATGAACACGGTATCTCTTTCGTCCGGCACGCGGAACAGGGCAAACTTCAGCTCAAAGGTGCCCTCGGCGATCAGCAGCGTCTGCTCCGGGGTGTGCTTCAGCAGGGTATAGCCGAACTCCTGCCAGTCAAACTCCGGGTCCAGCGCCTTGCGCAGACCGTAATCAAAATTTTCCAGCCCTTCAAAGGGCGGGGTCACCCGGCAGGCGGGGATATTGTAAACAGCAGCAAGCTTTGACAGCACCTGTAAGGGATCTACGTTCATGGTCTGCTCCTTTTTTGTGCGGTGATTCATACAGGTTCAGTATACCGCCTTTTTTCACTGAGAACAAGCACCCTGCCGGGCACATTTCTGTGCTCCGGCAGAGTGCCTGCTCTGCGCAACGGAGGTAAATGATAAGGAAGGGAAAATAGCTTAGTTTTCCTTGCCCTCACGGCGTGCGGCCAGCGTAGCAACGTTCTGCTCCACGCGGGTCTTGTTCAGCGGGTAGAGGAAGACGAGGATCAGAGCCAGTGCCACGAAGCCTGCAAAGGGTGCAAGGCACGCCAGATTGAAGATCTTGCCGGTGACGGCGGGGTCGAAGGCGGTAGCCTCGGAGTAACCGATCATGGTCAGCAGACCGCCGATCAGGCCGGAGGAGATGGCCTGACCCAGCTTGCGGGCGAAGGAGTAGACCGAGTACACAGTGCCGTCCTCACGCACGCCGGTGCGCACCTCGGTGTCGTCGATAACGTCGGTGATCATAGCCCAGACCACGGTGTTGAAGTAGCCCATGCTGATGGTAGCCACAGCGGCAAAGGCAACAAAGACGAAGGGGTTAGACGGACGCAGGATGAAGCAGAGCAGGTAGGAAACAGCGCCTACGATGGCACCGGCGGTAGCCAGCTCCTTTTTGCCGAACTTCTGGGAGAGCTTGACGGCGGTGGGAGCGCAGATGAGCAAGGTGCCTGCCATGCCCACGAGACTGGACAGAGACTGTGCAGCAGCGCTGCCGTAGTAGTTGGGGTACACATAGCTGCTCATGCCGCTCATGGTCAGCTGAGAGAGCAGCAGCATCAGGGCGGCGGCGATGATGCCCATCAGGGAGCGGTTGGTGGCAATGCTCTTGAGCAGCTTGCCGAAGTCCAGCTTCTCGGTCTTGGTGGTCAGCTGCACGCGCTCCTGCACCATCTTGAAGCACAGCAGGTAGCAGAGAATCGCACAAACGGAGAACACACCGGCGATCAGGGTCATGCGGGAGCCGGAGAGCATGGTCTTGCCGTCCACGGTAACGTAGGCGATCATCGGGGTGCCCACGCCGATGACAAGGCTTGCCAGACTGGAACCGATGGTGCGCCAGGTGGACAGCTCGGCACGGTCCTTGGACTCCGGAGAAACGGCAGAAGCCATGGAGCCGTAGGGGATGTTGATGGAGGTGTAGAAGATGGAGCCCCACAGGATGTAGGTGACTGCCAGCCAGGCCACCTTGAAGCCGTAAGGCATCCCGGCCAGACCGGACTGGAAGATCAGGAAGGAGGCAATGGCCACCGGGCCGCACATCCGCTTGAGCCACGGGCGGAACTTGCCGTCTTTGGTGGGCTTGCAGCGGTCCACGATCTGACCCATGGTGATATCGGTAAAGGCGTCCACGATGCGGGCTGCCATCATCACGATGCCCACCACACCGGCGGAAACGCCCATCACATCGGTGTAGAACTTCATCAGGAACAGGGACGAGAGGATGAAGGTGAAGTCGTTGCCGAAGTCACCGAACATGTAGCCCAGCTTGTCCTTCATACCGAAGGGACGCAGGGCAGTCTTGCTTTCAGATGCCATAAAAAATCTCCTTTTCTTCTTCGCTTCTTGCTCTGCCCCGCAGGCCGTGCGGAGCCGAAGTCAGTATGTGTTTGTCATGCTTTTATCATACTGGTTTTGCTTTGGAAGAGTTAGAAGATTTTCAAGGTAAAAACGGTCATTTTTGCGATTTTGCACGATTCCGTCTGCACTGCATCCGGGAGATATCGTGCTTGTTGACCAGCAAAAAGCGTAAAACCCTCCCGTTTTATAATAAGAATGTTCTGGCAAAGACCGTCCGTTTCTGTTATACTCTAGCCAATGAATACCGCTGTAACAGGAGGATGTTATGGAAAAGAACGTACTGAACACCGATCTCACCGGCAAGGTGGCCGTTGTTACCGGCGCAAGCGGCACGCTGTGCTCCATTTTTGCCAAGGCGCTGGCACGGGCGGGCGCAAAGGTGGCGCTGCTGGGCCGCAACATGGATAAGCTCAAGGAGCTTGCGGATGAGATCGAGGCCGAGGGCGGCACCGCCAAGGGCTACACCTGCAACGTGATGAACAAGGCCAACTGCCTGCAGGTAGCCGAGGATGTGCTGGCAGACCTTGGCCCCTGCGATATCCTTGTGAACGGTGCAGGCGGCAACAACGCCCGCGCCAACACAGACAAGGAGTATTTTGAGATGGCCGATTTGGAAAGCGACACCGTCACCTTCTTTGATCTGGATGAGAGCGGCGTGGAGATGGTGTTCAACTTGAACTTCATCGGCACCCTGCTGCCCACGCAGGCCTTTGCCCGGCAGATGGTAGGGCGCGAGGGCTGCAACATCCTGAACATTTCCAGCATGAACGCCTACCTGCCCCTGACCAAGATCCCCGCCTACTCCGGCTCCAAGGCCGCCGTGACCAACTTTACCCAGTGGCTGGCGGTGCATTTCAGCAAGGTGGGCATCCGGGTCAACGCCATCGCCCCGGGCTTTTTTGCCAGCGAGCAGAACGCAAAGCTGCTCTTCAACGAGGACGGCACCCCCACCGAGCGCACCAAAAAGATCCTTGCCGCCACCCCCATGGGACACTTCGGTGACAGTGAAAAGGACCTTGTGGGCGCGCTGCTGTTCCTGTTGAACAATGACGCAGCGGGCTTCATTACCGGCATCTGCCTGCCGGTGGACGGCGGCTTCTCGGCCTATTCCGGCGTGTAATAAGCACTGCAAAATATACAAAACCACCCCTGCCTCCCGGTGCAGCAGCCCGGCGGGACAGGGGTGGCCTTTTTCAGCGGGGGTGAACAAAAGGCTTCCCCCGACCGGGGGAAGCCTTCCTGTGGAAAATTGATTTCTATGGGGGTACTTCAGGGTCACTTCTTCGGGTGCTTTTTACGCCATGCAAGCGCCACGGCAACGGCGGCGCACGCCAGCACTGCCAGCGGCCAGACGGAAGCCAGTGCCACCACCAGCTGCTGCAAGCCGCTTACAAAGCTGCCCCAGCCGGAGGCAAAGGCGGTGCCGATGCGGGAGAAGAAGCCCTCGTCCGCAGGGGTATAGGTCTGCACCTCGTTCAGGTCGATATACACGGTGCACTGCTGCACCTGATCGCTGTACCAGTCCAGCTGGCTCTGCCAGCTTTCGATCTGGGACTGCACCTCAGTAAGGGAGTCCTCGATCTGCAGCAGATCCGAAAGAGTTTCGGCCTTTGCCTGCAGCTGCTGCAGACGGGTGCGCTGTGCCTGCAGATTGGCAAGCCGCGCGGACACGTCCATATACTGGGTGGTCACGTCATCGGCCTGCTGGCTGCGGTAGGTCACATTACCGGCAGCGGCCACAGCCTCCAGAAAGCTCTGGTAGTTGGCCTGCGGTACCCGGAAGGTCAGGTTGACGGAGCGGCTGGAGCCGCTGCTGGAATACTCGCTGCTGGATTCCAGATAGCCGCCCGCCTCGGCAAGGGCGCTGTCCAGCGCACTGCGGGCTGCCTCGTAGTCCTTGCTTTCCAGCGTCAGGTTGGCAGTGTAGATGATCTTGGCACTGTCCACTGCAGGGGCAGCAGCCTCGGTGCTGCCGGTGCCGCTGTACTCCGTTTCCAGAGAGCGGTCGTCTGCCTCCAGACTGTAATTCACGGCCTCGGGGGCGCTGTCCAGCGCGGCGTGCTGGACGGCAAAGCTGTCCGATGCCACAGAGGCAGCGGAGCTATTGGCAGCGCCCTCGGCTGCGTACAGGGCGGGTGCGCTGCTTTTGGCGTTGCCCATCCCGATGCCCAGCTGCAGGGTGCTGTAGCCCAGCACGCACACGGCCAGACAGGCGGCCAGCGTGCCCAGCTGCTTTACCGGGAAGTGGATGGGCTTTTTCTTCTTGGCTTCGGTGTTCAGGGGTGCTGCGGGTGCAGCGGTCTGCGGGGCAGGGGCGGCCATCATGGGCTCGGCCTTTTCCTCCGCGGTCAGGGTGTCGGCCATGGCCAGCAGCTTTGCCTTCAGATCGTCCGGGGCAGCAAGGTCATCGACCTCCATCTTGTATTCATACCACCTCATCTTCGATCTCCTCCTTCAGCATCGTATGTAACTGTGCCCGTGCGCGCCGCAGCCAGCTTAGTACCGTGTTTGTGGGCACCGCCATCATCCGCCCGATCTCTGCCGCAGTGTAGCCCTCGTAGTAGTGCAGATAGATGGCATTGCGGTAGTTTTCCGGCAGGGTGCGGATGGCATCCAGCACGCTGCCGTCCTCCTCCAGAACATCGGGGGCGGGCAGGTTCTCGTCCAGCTCGGTGTCCTTTTGGTGGGCGGCGCGGGTCAGGTCCCGGCAGCGGTTGATGGCCACCCGCAGCAGCCATGCCTTGAGATGCTCCTCACTCTCAAAGCTGCCGTTGTAGTGCAGCAGTTTTTCAAACACATCCTGCACCACATCCTCAGCATCGGCTGTGCAGCGGCAATTATGCACCGCAGTGCGGTAGACGGTGTCGCTGTAACGCTGCACCGCCAAGGTAAATACTTCGTTTCTGGTCAGCTGTCCCATTGTTATAAACTCTCCTTGGATGCCCGGAAGCGGGCTTCTCGATGGAATGTTTGTGGTTCTCACGGGGACGTTCACTCAATATACGGCTCAGCATCCCCGATTATTGCAGAACAAAACCCGGATCCTTCCATTTTTTGTGTGCCGGACGCACCGGGCCGCAAGGCACGTCCACGTTCTCCGACAGGGGTTGGATATCCTGCCGGTTTACCGGTCAGTATACCACGGAATCGCAAAAAGGAAAAGAGGAAACACCCACTCCTTATTTATAGACTCTTTGCAGCAGCGCCAGCCGCTCGGAGAGAAAGGTCTCGGCCTTGGGGTGGTGCAGCCAGCATTTGCCGTCGGTGCTGTGCACCAGTTTCTGCGCCAGCGCGGCGGGGGCGGTGTCGATGACCATCACGTCCTGCGTGGTCAATTGCAGGGTGAGCGCCGCCGGTACATCCGGCAGCGGCGGCAGCGGGTCCTCCCACACAAAGGGCGGCAGCAGCTGCACCGCCACGGTCAGGCGGGTGCACTCCTCGGTCAGCAGCAGGGCGGCGGGGGTGCCGTCCTGCTGCACCTGTAAGCTGCTGTATAAAAGCTGCATCCGGGCAGGGGAGAGCAGCCGGGTCAGGCCCTCGGCCGGAGCTGCCGCAAGCTGTAAATACCCGGCGGCTTCTTCCCGGTAGATGCGCCGGGCAGGGGCGTGCAGCCCTGCGTAGAGGGCGGGCAGCATAAAGCTGCCGCTTTTTTCCAGCGCCTGCTGCGCCAGCAGATAGAACTCGGTCAGCGGGTACGCCGCATCCGGCTGCGGCATCCCGAAATCCGGCCGCGATACATGACCTCCACCCATGGGAACCTCCGTGCTTTTTTACATTTCGTGCAAAATAGGCTATATTGCAAATAGAAAGGGTGCTGGCTGCAAGGGTCAGTTTCCTTCGGCTAAGTAGTCAATAAGAATGACCGCTCAGTGTTTGCGAGACTGTGGGCGGTCATTTTTATTTTACCATAATATCTGCGTTATTACAATCGAAAGCTGGATTGTAAACCCCTTGCAAACTTTTCCGTTGACCTGCGGCGCACCGGTGCGGTATACTCGGGCACAGATGCCTTGCAAAACGAAAAAACAGAGGGGAAAACTGACTATGAAAGACAAAAAACTGACCACCTACCAGATGGCCGTTACCGCTGTGATGGCTGCCGTGCTGTGCGTGCTGGGCCCGCTGACCGTGCCCATCGGAGCAGTGCCCATCTCGCTGGCAAACTTTGTCATCTGCCTGACCGCATGGCTGCTGGGGCCGAAGTTCGGCACCCTGAGCGTGGTCATCTATCTGGCGCTGGGCGCCATCGGCATTCCGGTGTTCTCCGGCTATGGTGCCGGCCTTGCCAAGCTGGCAGGCCCTACCGGCGGTTATCTGGTGGGCTATCTGCTGCTGGCCTTCATCGGCGGGATGTTCATTGAAAAGAGCAAGGGCAACCCGGTGGTCTCCGCTGTGGGTCTGGTGCTGGGCGATGCCACCTGCTATGTGCTGGGCACCGCATGGTTCGTGTTCCAGATGCAGTGTGAACTGGGCTATGCGCTGACCGTCTGTGTCTACCCCTTTATTGCGCTGGACTTGGGCAAGATCGTGGTTTCCTGCATCGTGGGTGCGCTGCTGCGTAAGCGCCTGACGCAGGCAGGCGTGCTGAAGCTGCAGAATGCAGCTTCGGAATAATCACTGAGCGGAAAAATATTTTTAGATAGAATAAGCCCGGAAGGTCTGCGAGCCTTCCGGGCTTATAGCTTTATTCCTGATATCCCAAGGTGGCCGCCATGACCGCCTTGATGGTGTGCATCCGGTTCTCAGCCTCGTCAAACACGATGCTCTGGGGGCCCTCGAACACCTCGTCGGTCACCTCCATGGCATCGCGGCCAAAGCGCTCGCCCATCTCCTTGCCCACGGTGGTCTTGTGGTCGTGGTAGGCGGGCAGGCAGTGCATAAATACTGCATCCGGGCCTGCAATATTCATCAGGTCCTGATTGATCTGGTAGGGGGCCAGATCATGGATGCGCTCTGCCCACACCTCTACGGGTTCGCCCATGGACACCCACACATCGGTGTACAGCACGTCCGCGCCCTTTGCAGCCTTGACGGGATCCTCCTCAAAGGAGAGGGTAGCCCCGGTCTGGGCGGCAATGGCCTGACACTGCTCCACCAGCGCGGGGTCCGGCTGGTACTTTTTGGGGGCGCAGGCGGTAAAGTGCAGGCCCATCTTGGCGCAGCCCACCATCAGGCTGTTGCCCATGTTGTAGCGGGCGTCACCGAAGTAAACGAAGTGGATGCCCTTCAAATGGCCGAAATGCTCCTGAATGGTAAGGAAATCGGCTAAGATCTGGGTGGGGTGGAACTCGTTGGTCAGGCCGTTCCACACCGGCACACCGGCGTAGTGCGCCAGCTCCTCCACGATCTGCTGGCCGTAGCCCCGGTACTCGATGCCGTCAAACATCCGTCCCAGCACCCGGGCGGTATCGGCGATGGACTCCTTTTTGCCGATCTGGCTGCCGGAGGGGTCCAGATAGGTCACTTCCATGCCCAGATCGTGGGCGGCGACCTCAAAGCTGCAGCGGGTGCGGGTGGAGGTCTTTTCAAAGATCAGGGCAATGTTCTTGCCCCGCAGCTGGTCGTGCCGGATACCGGCCTTCTTTTTGGCCTTCAGGTCAGCGGCCAGCTCCAGCAGCTGCCCGATCTCGGCAGGGGTGTAGTCCAATAGCTTCAAAAAGCTGCGATTCTTCAGTTCCATTGTATATTTCCCTCTCTATGCAAACACTCTTGAATATTTATTCAAGCTATGATTCTATTATAGTACGTTGCATCGGGAAGGTCAAGAGGGAGCTTACAGCTCCAGCTCTGCCCGGCGGCCGGTGGGCTTATAGGGGGTCAGCCGGACACCGGCGTGCTCGAACATGAACCGCGCCGCAATGCTGGAATCGCTGTCATGGTATTTGTCGCCGTAGTACACCACCTCGGCGATGCCGGACTGGATGATGGCCTTGGTGCACTCGTTGCAGGGGAACAGGGTCACGTACACCCGGGCGCCCTTCAGGTTGTTGTGGGCGCTGTTGAGAATGGCGTTCAGCTCGGCATGGCAGACGTACATATACTTGGTCTGCAGGGGCGCACCCTCCCGCTCCCAAGGCATCTCGTCATCGCTGCAGCCCATGGGCATCCCGTTGTAGCCCAAGGAAAGGATCTTGTTTTCCGGGCTTACGATGCACGCACCCACCTGACTGTTGGGGTCCTTGGAGCGCATGGCGGTAAGCAGTGCAATGCCCATAAAATATTCGTCCCAGTTGATATAATCCTCGCGCTTCATCGCGTAAAACCTCCTGCCTTTTCCGGCGGGTCTGCGGCTTGACAAACCCGGAAAAATAGACTATACTGCGAATAGAAAGAGCGCTGACTGCAATGGTCAGCTCCTCGTCCGGCTGATCAGTCGTAAAGAATGACCGCTTGCTTTCTGAGGGCATGAGCGGTCATTTCTTTTTGCCGTTGTCGCGACACCTACAGCATACCACAAAACCCGCATATTTGCAACGAAAACTCCCGGCCTCGCACCTGTACGCGAGGCCGGGAGCTTTGCTTTTTCTGCCTGCCCCTTTTACGCCCCGGTGTCAACTTGCACAAAACGGTGCCCGGAAGTTTGGCAGGCGTTTTTGCTAAAATTTGAAACGATATATTTAAAAATCACTTCGAGTGTGGTATTATCTTTGTAAAATATGCCACAAAAACGGAGAGAACGCTCCGTGCGGCGGAAATGAGGGAAAAACCGATATGAAATACGCAAGCAACAACATCCGCAATATTCTGATTGCCGGCCATGCCGGCTGCGGCAAGACCACGCTGACCGAAGCACTGGTCTATTTTTCGGGCGCTGCCGAGCGTATGGGCCGGGTTGAGGACGGCACCACGATTTCGGACTTTGATCCCGAGGAAGCAAAGCGCAAGGCCAGCCTGTCGGCCTCCGTTGTGCCGGTGGAGTACGAGGGCATCAAGTACAACCTGATCGACGCACCGGGTCTGTTCGACTTTGAAGCAGGCGAGTACGAGGGCATCCGCGCCGCCGAGAGCGTGCTGGTGTGCGTGTCCGGCCGCAGCGGCGTTACCGTGGGCGCAGAAAAGGCGTTCCAGCTGGCCCGCAAGAACGGCAAGGCCACCATGGTGTTCGTTTCCAAGTGTGATCTGGAAAACGCCAACTACTTCAAGATTCTTGAGGATATGAAGATCCGCTTCGGCTCCACCGTCTGCCCCTGTGTCGTGCCCGCAAAGCTGGATGACGGCACCCCTGTGTACATCAACCTGTTCAGCCAGAAGGCCTTCAAGTACGAGGGCGGCAAGCAGATCCAGGTGGATCTGCCGGACATCGGCCACCGCTTCCAGGGCCTGATCGAGGCTATGAGCGAGGCTATTGCAGAAACTGACGATGAGCTGATGGAAAAGTTCTTCGGCGGCGAGCCCTTTACCACCGAGGAGATCGTGGAGGGTATGCGCAAGGGCGTTAAGGACGGCCTGATCACCCCTGTGTTCTGCGGCAGCGCCGTGAACCTGCAGGCACTGGATATGCTGCTGTTCAATATGCACAAGCTGCTGCCCAGCCCGGAGCACGAGGCCAGCACGCTGGCTGAGGACGCCAACGGCGAGCCGGTGGAGCTGCACTGCACCGAGGACGAGCCCACTGCCGCCTACGTCTTTAAGACCGTGGCTGACCCGTTCGTGGGCAAGCTGAGCTATCTGCGGGTCGTCAGCGGCAAGGTGACCGCAGGCGAGCCGCTGACCAACGCCCGCACCGGCGAGGTGGAAAAGATCACCAAGCCCCTGACTGTCCTTGGCAAGAAGCAGCTGGAGAACGAAGGCATCGGTGCCGGTGATATCGGCGCGGTGGCAAAGCTGGTGAGCGCAAAGACCGGCGATACCCTGTGCGATGCAGACCGCGTGGTCAAGCTGCCCGCCCCGGTGTTCCCCAAGCCTAGCCTGTTCATGGCCGTTACCGTGGCCAAGAAGGGCGACGAGGGCAAGATCTCCAGCGCACTGGCACGCCTGATGGAGGAGGATCCCACCCTGTGCTACATCAACAACGCCGAGACCCATCAGCAGGTCATCGGCGGCTTGGGCGAGCAGCATCTGGACGTGGTCAAGGCCAAGCTGAAGAATAAGTTCGGCGTGGAGATCGGTCTGGAGGCACCCCGCATCGCCTACCGCGAGTCCATTCGCAAGGCCTGCCAGAAGCAGGGACGCCATAAGAAGCAGACCGGCGGCCACGGCCAGTTCGGTGACGTTATCATCAACTTTGAGCCCTGCGACAGCGAGCAGGTAGTGTTTGAGGAGAAGGTGTTCGGCGGCAGCGTGCCTAAGAACTTCTTCCCCGCCGTGGAAAAGGGCGTGCGTCTGGCGGCCGAAAAGGGCGTGCTGGCTGGTTACCCTGTGGTCGGTCTGAAGGCCACCCTGCTGGACGGCAGCTACCACCCGGTGGACAGCTCTGAAATGGCCTTTATCATGGCCGCAAAGCTGGCCTACAAGGCCGCTATGCCGGAGGCCGGCCCCGTGATTTTGGAGCCCATCCACACCCTGAAGGCTCATGTGCCGAACGACAACACCGGCGACATCATGGGCGATGTGACCAAGCGCCGCGGCCGTGTGCTGGGCATGGAGCCGGACGAGGACGGCCTGCAGACCATCATTGCCGAGGTGCCGCTGGCAGAGCTTGCAAGCTTTACCACCTTTATCCGTCAGACCACGCAGGGCCGCGGCTGGTTTACCACCGAGTTTGCCCGCTACGAGACTCTGCCCGAGATGCTGGTGCCTGCCGTTGTGGAGCAGGCCAAGAAGCTGGGCAATCTGGACGAGGCCGCAGACGACTGAGCCCTGAACCCCTGATTTGACATTTCCCCGAGCCCCCGCCGACACCTTTTCCCTCTGTCGGCGGGGGCTTTTTGCGTCTGGGACGTGTTTTTTGACAGAACTGCCAAAAAATAAGACCGAAATTCGTCATCTGCACTTTTTTACCAGATTTTCGAAGAAAACGTTTACACTATGCCGGAAACGGTGGTATTATATATAATAGTATAATATGGCGTAAAATGCGCCTGCGTACTCTGGGAGGGTATAGATAGGATGAAGAACCAGATCTCGCGCCGCGGCTTTCTGGCAGCGGCTGCGGTCTCGGCGGCGGCACTGGCAGTGACCGGCTGCAGTGAAAAAAAGACCAAAAAAGAAGTGACCGACATCACGGTGTGGAACTACTACAACGGCGACCAGCTGGAAAGCTTCAACCGCCTTGTAAGCACCTTCAACGAGACCATCGGCAAGGAAAAGGGCATTCGGGTATCCGGCTCCAGTCAGGGCACGGTGAACGATCTGGAAACTAACGTGATGGACGCGGCGGAGGGCAAGGTGGGCTCTGCGGAGATGCCCACCATTTTTGCCGCCTATGCGGATACCGCTTATAAGCTGGACCAGATGGGCATGGTGGTGGACCTGAAGGACTACCTGACCGAGGACGAAAAGGCCGCCTTTGTGCCCGGCTATATCACCGAGGGCGATTTTGACGGCAGCGGCAGCATAAAAATTTTTCCGGTGGCAAAATCCACCGAGCTGATGTTCTTTAACGATACCGACTGGCAGCGGTTCGCAAAGGATACCTTTGTGCGTTACGGCGCCCTTTCCACCATCGAGGGCGTGACGGCGGTGGCCGAGCAGTACTACAACTGGTCCGGCGGCAAGGCGCTGTTTGGCCGGGACGCGCTGGCAAACTATATGCTTGTGGGCGCAAAGCAGCTGGGCTGCGAAATTTTTGCGGTGCACAACGGCAAAATGACTCTGCACTTTGACCATGATGTGGTGCGCAAGCTGTGGGATAACTACTATGTGCCCTTCGTCAAGGGGTATTTTGCCGCCAACGGCCGCTTCCGCAGCGACGACGTGAAAACCGGCGCATTGCTGGGCTGTGTAGGCTCCTGTGCCAGTGCCACCTTCTTCCCAAAGCAGGTGATGCCGGGAGATAACCAGATCCACGATATCGAAATGAAGGTGCTGCCTGCGCCCCGGTTTGCGGGGGGCGAAAAGGTGGCAGTGCAGCAGGGTGCCGGTATGGTGGTCACCACCGGCACCGAGGCCCAGATCAACGCCGCAGTTACCTTTTTAAAGTGGTTCACCGAGCCGCAGAATAATATCGCCTTCTCGGTGGAGTCGGGCTATCTGCCGGTGACCACCGCCGCCAACGACATGGAGGCCATCCGCGCAAGCGGGCTGGAGCTGACCGACACCATGGAGCAGGTCCTTTCCAGCGCGGTGAGAGCGGTGTGCAAAAACGAGCTGTACACCCCTACGGCCTTTGCAGGCGGCAACGCAGCCCGCAAGATACTGGAGTACGGCATGGGCGATCTGGCCAGTGCCGACCGGGACACGGTGCTGGCGCGCATTGCCGCGGGCCAGAGTGCAGAAGCCGCCGTGGCGGAGTTTCTGACCGATGATTATTTTGAGAAGTGGTATCAGTCCACCCTTGCACAGCTGCAGCAGTACGAGGGCTGAGCGCCCGGAAAAAACACAGAAAGGGGGTAAGGAAGATGTTTGACGCATGGAAAGAGCACCAGCGGCAGCGCTTGGCAAACAGACCGGAAAGAACGGTGTTCAACAATATTTTTGCTACCATGATGCTGGTGATGGTGGTGGAGCTGTTGCTGGCGGTCGTCAGCATGCTTGCCGTCAACGTGACCGGGAAGCTGGACGAAAACGCCAAGGATCTGCTTACCATGCGGGTGCGCAACCGCGCCAGCTATGTGCAGGAGATCCTGCGGAACGCGGAGGATCTTGGGCAGCTGAGCGAGCAGATCAACGCCACCACCCAGCAGCTGCTGCAAAGCGGCGATATCTCGCTGGATACGCTGGATAACAGCAGCGAGCAGAGCGATGCTTTGCTGGTTACCCTTGCCCCGCAGCTTTTGGACACCCTGCGCGCAAAGCAGGTGACCGGCATTTTTATCATGCTGAACACCCACGATCTGGATACCTGCGAGGTGGGCAAAAAAATGCCCGGCATCTACCTGCGGGATCTGGACCCGGATGCCCGCCCCTCGGAGCGCAACAGCGACCTTTTGCTGGAACGCGCCAGCGCCACCGTGGTAAAAAAGCTGGGCATCGGCACGGATAAGGGCTGGCAGCCCGCCTTCCCTTATCAGGGCAATACCAAGGGCGGCATCCTGCGCACGGTATTTCAGACCGCGTATAAGAGCGGTGCCAGCCTTTCGGCGGAAAGCTATGGCCGCTGGACCATAAACTCCTACTGTCTGGCAGGGGACGACCGGCACGCCATTGCCTACTCGATGCCGCTGATCTTACCGGACGGCACAGTATACGGCGTGGTGGGCGTGGAGCTGCTTACCGAGTATCTGAAAACCAAGCTGCCTTTCACCGAGCTGGACGAGGATAAGGCAGGCACTTATTTTATCGTGACCACCACCGATGCGCTGACGGACAGCGTGTTCACTCTGCGCAAGACCGTGACCTCCGGCGAGGATCTGGTGGCTGCGGATGCACCGCTGGGCGTTCTGAACTGCCGCCGCGGTGAGGACGGCAACTGGCTGGAGCTGAACGGAAAACGCTACTATATGGTGCTGGAGCCGCTGCAGGTGTATAACCGCAACGCGCCCTTTGCCGGTGAAAAATGGTTTCTGGCGGGTACCATGGAGCAGTCGGTGCTGCTGGTCTTTTCCGACCGGGTGCGCAAGGTGCTGCTGGTTACCATAGTGGTCACACTGGTGCTGAGCGTTTTGGGCAGCCTGCTGATCTCGGCGCGTCTGGCCAGCCCCATCGACCATCTGTACCGCGAGGTGATAGACGCGCAGGAGAAAAAGATCTTCCCCCACCTGTCCCGCACCGCCATCCGGGAGGTGGACCGCTTTGCCGAGACCATTACCCAGCTGAATAAGGAGCTGGTGACCAACTCCACCAAGTTTTTGCGCATCATGGATATGGCCAGTGTGGAGATCGGTGGCTACGAGCTGCGCACCGACACCGGCAGCGTCTTTGTGACCGATAACTTCTTCTCCCTGCTGGGGATGCCCGAGATCCAGGGCGAACAGCTGAGCGTGCGCCGGTTCGAGGAGGTGCTCAAGGGCATCCGGGAAAAGAATGCCTGCGCCCACACCGCCGAGGGGGACGAGCTGCTGACCATCCGGCAGCCGGACCGGGTGCGGTACATCATGCTGCGCAGCACCATCGAGGGGCACGCCAAGATCGGCCTTGCCGAGGACGTGACCACTAACGTGCTGGAGCGGAAGCGCATTGAGCACGAGCGCGATTACGATATCCTGACCGGGCTGTACAACCGGCAGGCCTTCAACCGGGTGTGCACAGAGCTGTTTGCCGCACCGGAGCGCATGGGCGTGGCGGCGCTGCTGATGATGGACCTGGATAACCTCAAGCACATCAACGATACCTACGGTCACGACTGGGGCGACCAGTACATCCGCCGCACCGGCCAGTGCCTGCGGGAGAATACCCCCGCCGGGACGGTGTGCGCCCGCCTTTCCGGTGACGAGTTCCTTGTGCTGTTCCACGGCTACCGCAGCCGGGACGCCGTGCGGGAAAAAATCGAGTACCTGAGCAAGGCCATGCAGCAAAATGTGGCACTGCTGCCCAGCGGCAACGCTTTGCACATCAGCCTTTCCGGCGGCATTGCGTGGTACCCGGACGATGGGCAGGACTGGGAGACCTTAAAAAAATACGCCGACTTTGCCATGTATCAGGTCAAGCACGCGGAAAAAGGCCGGGTGGAGGAGTTCGACATCGGGGTGTACAACCGCGAAGCCTACGCCGAGCGCACCCGCCGGGAGTTCCGGCAGCTGCTCAGCAATGCGCAGGTGTTCTACTGCTTCCAGCCCATCTTCTCGGCGCGCAGCGGCAGGGTGATCGCCTACGAGGCGCTGATGCGCTCCGACCTGCCCACCCTGCGCTCCCCGGCCACCATCATGAAGCTGGCGCGGGAGCAGGGGGCTCTGTACGAGATCGAGCGCATCACCTTTACCAAGGCGCTGGAGACCTTCGACAGCCTGTGCCGGGCGGGCAGCGTGTCCGGGGATGCTATGCTCTTTGTCAACTCCATTGCCAACGCCTGCCTGTCGCATGAGGACGGCAAATATATAAACAACCATTGGCACGAGCTGTGCCGCCGCATGGTCGTCGAGATCACCGAAGAGGAAGAAATCGACTACGAAGCACTGGAGAGAAAGCGCAATGCACCGGGCTTTTCCGGGATGTTTGCACTGGACGATTACGGCAGCGGCTATTCCAACGAGAATACGCTATTGCAGCTTGCACCCCGGTTCGTCAAGGTGGATATTACCATCATCCGGGGCATCGACACCTCGCCGGACAAGCAGCAGATCCTGCGCAATGTGGTGGCCTACGCCCACCCCCGCAGCATGAAGATCGTTGCCGAGGGCGTGGAGACCGCCGCCGAGCTGCGCACGGTCATCGAGCTGGGCGCAGACCTTTTGCAGGGCTATTTTCTGGCACGCCCGGCCATTGTGCCGGGGGCGATCGCGCCGGAGGCAGCTGCGATCATCGGGGAATTGCAGCGCCGCAAAAAAGACTGAAATACAAGCCCTCCCGGGCGCTGCGGCGCTGGGAGGGTTTTTGCAACGGAGGTAGAGAAATATGGTTCAGGTGGATCTCATCACCGGCTTTTTGGGTGCAGGCAAGACCACCTTTCTGCGCCGCTATGTGCGGTATCTGGTACAGCAGGGGCACAAGGTGTGCATTCTGGAAAACGATTTTGGCGCGGTGAACGTGGACGCCATGCTGGTGCAGGAGGTGCTGGGCCCCGGCTGCGATGTGGAGACCATCAGCGGCGGCAGCGACTGCGACACCCACCAGCGCCGGATGCGCACCAAGCTCATCGCCATGGCCATGCGCGGCTTTGACCGGGTGGTGGTGGAGCCCAGCGGCATCTTTGATGTGGATGAGTTTTTCGATATCCTGCGGGACGACCCGCTGGACCGGTGGTATCAGCTGGGCAGCGTGATCGCCATCGTGGACGCCCTGCTGCCGGAGACGCTTTCGCCGCAGGCAGAGTATCTGCTGGCCTCCGAGACCATGAACGCGGGCTGTGTGCTGCTGAGCCGCGCCCAGCTGGCAGCGCCTGCCCAGTGCGCCGCCGCCGCTGCCCATCTGGAGCGGGCGCTGGAGGCTGCAAAGTCCTCCCGCCGCTTTGCGCCCGGGGAAATTGTTGCCAAGGACTGGGACGCCCTGACCGATGCCGACCTTGCCGCCCTTTCCGCCTGCGGCTACCGGCAGGCCAGCTGCGAAAAGCTGCATTTTGACCAGCACGCGGCCTTCAGCTCCCTTTGCTTTCTGGAGCTGCACCTTACCCCGGAGCAGCTGCAGGCCGCCGCACAGCGGCTGTTCACAGCGCCCGAGTGCGGGCGGGTGCTGCGGGTCAAGGGCTTTGCGCCCGCCCCGGCAGGCGGCTGGCTGGAGCTGAACGCCACCGCCGCCGGCTGCACCCTTGCGCCCATCCCGCAGGGGCAGGAGGTGGTCATCGTCATCGGCGAGGCACTGGATAAAGCCGCCATTGAAGCAAGATTGAAGGGGTGAAAGGCAGTTTTCCCCCATAATAAAATACATTGTGGAAAAACAGGAGGGACCATCATGCAGGAGGTACGCGCAGCCGTTATTGGTACAGGGGTCATGGGGCGCAAGTATGCCCAGATGATCGCAGAAGGAAAGGCGGGCGCATTGCGCCTGACCGCCGTGGTCTGCCGCAGCGCCGGGGCGCAGCAGTGGGCAAGGGACACCCTGCCGGATACGGTGCGGGTGTGCCCCGGCGCAGACCAGCTGTACGATTATGCAGAGGAGTTTGACGCCGTGCTGGTGGTCACCCCCCACAAGACCCATCCGGCGCTGGTGATACAGGCCTTTGCCCACGGCAAGCACGTTCTGTGCGACAAGCCCAGCGCAAACGCGCTGGCACCGGCGCTGGAAATGAACCGCGCCGCCGAGGAAAGCGGCCTTGTTTTCGCCATGATGTTCCATCAGCGTCGCTACAAAAAGTATATGCGGCTCAAAAAATTACTGGATGATGGGGCGTTGGGCGAGATCAAGCGGGTGCAGCTGGAAAACAGCCGCTACTTCCGCACATGGATGTACCACCGCTCCGGCAGCTGGCGCTCCAGCTGGGCAGGGGAGGGCGGCGGTGCGCTGCTCAATCAGGGCCAGCACATTCTGGACATCTGGCAGTGGCTGTTCGGGATGCCAACTAGTATTTATGCCATGATACCCTACGGTAAGTATAATGATTTCATGGTGGACGACGAAGCCACCCTGCTCATGGAGTATCCGCAGCAGCGCACGGCTACCTTTATCCTTTCCACCGGCGAAGGCAGCTACACCGAGCGGCTGGAGATCGTGGGCACCAGGGGCACTGCCCTGCTGGAAAAGGACACCCTTACCCTGCACACCTACGAACCGGACACCGAGACCTACCGCCGCACCGCCGATTGCACCGAGCGCCAGCAGCTTACCGAGACTACCGTCACCGAGCAGTTTGCGCCGCAAACGGAGCCCTACCCGGAGATGCTGGCAAACTTTGCGGATGCCATTTTGCACGGCACGCCCCTGACCGCCCCCGGCGTGGAGGGCGTGCGGGCGCTGGAGCTGACCGACGCGGCCTACCTGTCCGCTTGGCTGGGCGAAAAGATCACCCTGCCGCTGGACGCGGAACGGTTTGAGCGGGAGCTGCAAAAACATATTCAGGAGGAACAGGCAAATGGCTAAGCTGCGGTTTATTGTAGTAGGCTCCGGCTGGCGGTCGCTGTTTTACTGGCGCATCGCGCAGGCGCTGCCGGAGCGGTTCGAGCTGTGCGCCATGCTTTGCCGCACCGAGGAAAAGGCCGAAAAAATGCACCGGGAGTACGGCGTGCCGGTAAGCACCTCGGCGGAGCAGTGCATTGCCCTGCACCCGGACCTTGTGGTGGTGGCGGTGAACAAGGCGTCCATCGCCGCCGTCAGCACCGAATGGCTCGCCCGGGGCTTTGCCGTGCTGTGCGAGACCCCGGCGGCACTGGACGAGGACGCGCTGCGCGCCCTCTGGCAGCTGCACCGGCAGGGCGCAAGGCTGCAGGTGGCAGAGCAGTACTGGCTGTACCCCACGCTGGCAAAGCGGCTGGCGGCGGTGCGCAGCGGCGCACTGGGCACGCCGCAGCTTGCCCGGCTGTCGGTGGCGCACGGCTACCACGCGGTCAGTCTGGCACGGCAGTTCCTGAATGCCGGGCAGCAGACGGTGCGTGTGACCGGACGCAGCTGGACGGAAAGGATCATCGAGACGGACTCCCGCTGGGGCGCGGTGCATAACGGCGCATTGGTGGAAAAGACCCTGCAGCAGCACACGCTGGAATTTGCGGGCGGCGGCACGGCGTTTCTGGATTTTAACGGCGTGCAGTACCACTCCTATCTGCGCAGCACCCACACCAGCGTGCAGGGAGAGCGGGGCGAAGTGTTCGATGATATCCTGCGCTGTCTGGATGCTGCCGGAGAGCCGGTGTGCCGTCTGCTGACCCAGCTGCCCGACCCGCTGGCAGCTGCCGCCGCGCAGGCAGGGCTTAACGAGGACGAGACCGCCATCGCCTGCTTTCTGGACAGGATACAGGGCTATCTTGCCGGCGGGGCAGAGGTCTATCCGCTGGCAGACGCCTTGCAGGACGCCTACCTTGCCCTGCTGATGGAGCGCGCCCTTGCCGCCCCCGGCCAGCCGGTGGAAAGCGCCCCGCAGCCGTGGAATACAGAGAAAAGATAAAAAAGGCTCAGAAGCACCTGTCGGCGCTTCTGAGCCTTTTCCGTAAAAACGGGACAGCGGAGCGTCCGCAGACGCTCCGCTGTCCCCAAATTATAAATATTTTTCCGCTAAAAATGCCCAGAACAACGCGGAGGGCATTCAAATCGTTCTCCCCCAAAAGGGGCGCAGGATCACATCAGGGCAATCAGCGCTTCCACCTCGTCCATGCGGGTGGCCCAGCTGGTGGCGATACGCACCACGGTGTGGGTGTCATCGAACTTCTCCCAGAAGCCGAACTTTGCCTTGCCCTCCAGCGCAGCCAGCTGAGCGTTTTCCAGCACAAGGAAGATCTGGTTGGTGGGGGAGTCCATAAAGAAGCGGTAGCCCTTTTCCGCAAAGCCCTTTTTCAGGCGGTTGGCGGTGGCAATGGCGTTTTTGCTGATGGAGAAATACAGGTCATCGGTGAACAGCACGTCGAACTGGATGCCCAGCAGCCGCCCCTTTGCCAGCAGTGCGCCCTGCTGCTTGACCATGGTCATAAAGTGTGCCGGTGCACCGTGGGGGAACACCACAGCCTCGCCGCACAGCGCACCCACCTTGGTGCCGCCGATGTAGAACACATCGGTCAGCCGGGCAAGGTCGGCCAGTGTCACGTCCGTGCCCTCGGCAGCCAGACCGTAGCCCAGCCGTGCACCATCGAGGAACAGCGGCATCTTGTACTCCTGACAGACAGCGTGCAGGGCCTCCAGCTCGGCCTTGGTGTACAGGGTGCCGTACTCGGTGGGGTGGGAGATGTACACCATGCCGGGGAACACCATATGGTCGTGGTTGTCGTCGGCGTAAAAGGTGGCCACCAGCGCCCGCAGCTCGGCGGCGTCCAGCTTGCCGTTGTGCTGCGGCAGGGTGATGACCTTGTGGCCGGTGTACTCGATGGCACCGGCCTCGTGCCCGGCCACATGACCGGTGGCAGCAGCCACCACGCCCTGCCACCGCTGCAGCATGGACGCGATGACGATGGCGTTGCTCTGGGTGCCACCGGAGATGAACTGCACATCGGCCTCCGGGCAGGCGCAGGCGGCGCGGATCTTCTCCCGGGCGCTGGCGCAGTAGGGGTCGGTGCCGTAGCCGGAGACCTTTTCAAAGTTGGTCTCGGTCAGCTTTTGCAAAATGGCGGGGTGTGCACCCTCGCAGTAGTCGTTTTCAAAATACAGCATGGCAAAACGCTCCTCTATATATTTTATAAGAAAACAATACCTCTATTCTACATCGCCGCGAAAACCCTGTCAAACCCAAAACAGTGCACGGCACACGCAATACAACGCAAAGCGTCTGCAAACGCCGCAAAAACGCTTGCAGGGTACTCGGTGCGACACCAGGTTGACCGGAACCACAGACTACGGCAGCCTTTTTTACGAAAGTATGATTATTTCTGAAAGGATAAAAAGTTTTTCAAAAAAGTGCTTGACAATTTTCCTGCATCTGGTATAATAACTATCGTTCCGAGCGTCACAGCTCACGAACACAACAGAATATGCGGATATGGCGGAATTGGCAGACGCGTTAGATTCAGGTTCTAATCGGGGCAACTCGGTGGAGGTTCAAGTCCTCTTATCCGCACCAAACAATGAAAATCCGAACTTTTTCTCGATAGGAGAAGGGTTCGGATTTTTTGTTTTCTTTGGAAAGCAGAATGAAGGCTCCTTCCCGACGGCTGTGTGTCCAAAACCTTATCAAAAAAGACGTATCACGAAAGTTACAGCTGTAAAGGTGCCGTAAGGCAGAAAGGACACAAACATGAAGTACGATGAAAGAACCTGCAAGTTTAACATGGACACCGGCTGCGTGGAGCTGCTGCTCCGGGATGGGAGGAAAATCTCCATTGACTGCACCGGGGTCGAGGATGCACTGGATGTGACCATGGCACAGCAGACCGAACTGGACTACCTTATCTACAATGACCCGCTGGGCTATGCAGACCTGATTCTGAACGGTGACCCGGAGAAGTATTTGAAGAATGTGGCTGGGAGCCATGGGTTAGAAGATTAAGAATAGCAAAACAGGGCGTATCTCTTTTTATGGGATGCGCCCTGTTCTTTTATGCCTGTTTTTTC
>CAKTCY010000006.1 GCA_934540955.1 uncultured Faecalibacterium sp. | reverse complement strand
ACAGCCGCTCCTTGCTCTCCACCACGTTCACAAAGCCCACCGGCACCCCGATGACCAGCGCAGGGCGCAGCCCGGCGTTCTCGATCAGGTCGGCAATGGTCAGCAGCGCCGTGGGGGCGTTGCCCACCGCAAGAATGGCGCCGGGGTGCTCAGTGGCGGCTCTTTGCATGGACGCTACCGCCCGGGTAGTGCCGTTGGCCTTTGCCAGCGCAGCCACCTCCGGGTCGGCCATGTAGCACAGTGCCGTGCCGCCCAGCCGCGCAAGCCCCGGCTTTGTGATGCCGGAAAGCGCCATGTTGGTGTCGGTAACGATGGGCGCAGCGGCCTGCAGCGCCGCCACCCCCGCCGCCACCGCGCCGGGGGTAAAGCACAGGTTGCGGGCGTAGTCGAAATCTGCGGTGGTATGGATGACCCGCTTGACCACGGCGGCAGTTTCCGGCGGCGGGGTCAGACCCATTGCGTCCAGCTCTGCGGTGATGATAGAAAGGCTCGTCCGCTCAATATCGGCGGGCAGATGGTGCTGCGGGGTCATACGGTGTTCCTCCCTTCCAGTCCCATGGCGGCGTACAGGGCGTTCATGTCCAGCGCCCGGCGCACGCCGTCGGCAAGCAGGTCAAACTGCTGCTGGCGGTACTCTGCCATGGAAAGCAGCGGTGCATCGGCAGGTGAGATGCCCTTGCGGCTGCACAGCAGCTGCACCAGCTTTTCGGTCAACTCCCCGGTGTCGAACAGGCCGTGCAGATAAGTGCCCGCCACATTGTCCTGCACGCAGCCCTCGGCGCTGCCGTCCGCAAGGCGGCAGAAGGGCACGCCCTGCACGGCAGTGCGCCCGGTATGGATCTGGTAGCCGGTCAGCACTGCCCCCGCCAGCTGCGGCGCGGTGACGGTGGCAGTGTCCTGTGTGCGGTGCTTTGTGTCCGTAAATACGGTCCGGGTGGGCAGCAGCCCCAGCCCGCGCACGGTCTGGCTGCGTCCGCTCTCGGTGCCCTCGGGGTCGGCGAGGGTCTCGCCCAGCATCTGGTAGCCGCCGCACACGCCCAGCACCGGCGTGCCAGAGGCCGCCAGCTTCTGCACCGCAGCTTCCAGCCCGCACTGCCGCAGCCAGAGCAGGTCGTCGATGGTATTCTTAGTGCCCGGCAGAATGACCACGTCCGGTGCGCCCAGCTGCCGGGGGCTTTGCACATATCGCACGCTCAGCAGCGGGTGCTGCTCCAGCGGCATAAAATCCGTAAAATTGGAGATGTGCGGAAGCCGCAGAATGGCAGCATCCAGCGGCTTGACGGCGCTGCTGCTTTCCAGCCGGGAGGAGAGAGAGTCCTCGTCCTCAATATCCACCCGCAGATAGGGTACAACGCCCAGCACCGGCAGATGGGTCTTTTCCTCCAGCATGGTAAGGCCGGGCTTCAGGATGGCGGCATCGCCCCGGAACTTGTTGATGACCAGCCCTTTGATGCGTGCCCGCTCGGCGGGCTCCAGCAGCTCTACCGTGCCGTACAGCTGCGCAAACACGCCGCCCCGGTCGATATCGCCCGCCAGCAGCACCGGTGCATCCACCAGCTTTGCCAGCCCCATGTTAACGATATCGTCCGCTTTTAAGTTGATTTCTGCCGGGCTGCCTGCGCCCTCGATAACGATGATATCCACCACTTCGGCCAGACTATTGTAGGCAGCTAAAATGTCCGGGATGAGGCTCTTTTTCAGCTTGAAATAGGCGGCTGCGGGCATCTGTCCGCGCACCTCGCCGTTCACGATGACCTGACTGCCCACATCGCTGCTGGGCTTGAGCAGAATGGGGTTCATTCGCACATCCGGCTCTATGCCGGCGGCCTGTGCCTGCACCACCTGTGCCCGCCCCATTTCCAGCCCGTCCCGGGTGACAAAGCTGTTCAGCGCCATGTTCTGGCTTTTAAAAGGGGCTACCCGGTAGCCGTCCTGTGCAAAAATACGGCACAGCGCGGTGCACAGCAGGCTTTTGCCCGCACCGCTCATCGTGCCCTGTACCATGATGCATTTTGCCCGGCTCATGCAAGCACCTCCTGTAAGGCTTTTAAAAGCTGCTGGTTTTCCGGCGCGGTACGCACGGCGGTGCGGTACCAGCTGCCGTCTAATCCGGGGTAGTTGCCGCAGCTGCGCAGCACGATGCCGCGCTGCCGCAGGCTGTCGCCCAGTGTTTCCGGTGCTTGGAACAGCAGATAATTCGCGCTGCCATCCAGCACCCGCAGCCCCAGTGCGCGCAGGCCGTCCCGCAAAATGGGACGCTGCTGTGCAATCAATTCTTGCACCCGGGCTACATAAGCGGTCTCATCCAGTGCCGCCAGCCCCGCCGCCTGTGCAAGGCCGGAGACAGCCCACGGCTGCCCGGCAGCCTGCATTTTATCCAGCAGGGCGGCATTGCTGCACAGGCAGTAGCCCAGCCGCACCCCTGCCATGCCGTACAGCTTTGTAAAGGCCTTCAGGATGACGAGGCTCGGGCTTGCCAGCAGCTTTTTGGCGGTCAGCGCTTCGCTTTCCGGCAAAAAGTCCAGAAAGCACTCGTCCACCACCAGCAGGGCATCGCAGCGCTCGCACCGGCGCAGCAGCGCCTCCACCAGCGACAATGGGGTAAGCTGCCCGGTGGGGTTGTTTGGCTGGCAGAGGAAAACCATGCCGGTGTCCTCGTCTATAGCGGAAATAAATGCCTCTGTCACCGCAAAATCTTCATGCTCCCGCAGAAAGTGCCGCCGGACGGTGCAACCCGCTGTTTCCAGCGCAGCGGCATACTCCGCAAAGGTAGGGGCGGGCAGCAGCGCGGTGCGGGGCTTTACCGCCCACACCAGCCGGAAGATCAGGTCTGCCGCGCCGTTGCCGCAGAGGATATGCTCTGCAGGCACCTTCTCGTGCACTGCCAGCTTTGCCCGCAGAGCGCGGCAGAGGGGGTCAGGGTAGCGGTCTGCGGTGGCAAGCGCGGCAGTAATGGCCTTTGCCACCCCCTCCGGCAGTCCCAGCGGGCTGACATTTGCCGAAAGATCCAGCGCGTCCTGTCCGTACTGCGCCCGGTAACCGGCCCAGTCGCCGCCATGTACCAGCTGCATCATAAAATACCTCGTATCAATAGCCCAAGCGCCAGCGCCAGCAGGCTTTCGGCGTACATCATGCGGTTCGCGCGGCGGATATCCTCCGGCTCAATGGGACGCACGGCATCGCCGATGGTGGGCTTG
The DNA here is from genome assembly GCA_934540955.1 of uncultured Faecalibacterium sp. Classification (GTDB taxonomy): domain Bacteria; phylum Bacillota; class Clostridia; order Oscillospirales; family Ruminococcaceae; genus Faecalibacterium. Next base: position 50,852 of record CAKTCY010000006.1, on the reverse strand, counting down.
GGATAGTATTCACCAAAATAATAGGCGGGCCCGGCCAGCTGCACGTTCAGCGCACCGGCGCAGGCGCTTTCGGTCTGGGCGCTGTTGGGGCTGGCGTGGTTGCGCCTGTCCCGCCGCCAGATGCGCCACGCATTTCGGGCATCGTTGCCGGTCAGGGCGGCAGCCGCCACCCACAGCAAAGCGGCAATGCGGCTGGGCAGGTAGTTTGCAACATCGTCCAGTTTTGCCGCTGCACGGCCGAAATAGAGATACTGCGTGTTTTTGTAGCCCACCATGCTGTCCATGGTGTTGATGGCTTTATAAGTAAGCGCCAGCGGTGCGCCGCCCAGCAGCATATACAACAGCGGCGCAATCACCCCGTCGCTGGCGTTTTCGGCAACCGTTTCCACAGCAGCCTTGGTCACGCCCTCAGCGGTCAGCGCCTGCGTGTCCCGCCCCACGATGCGGCTCACGGCAGTGCGTGCCGCAGACAGGTCGGGCTTTGTCAGTTCCCAGTAAACGTTCATGCTCTCCTGCACAAGCCCTTTTGCCGCCAGTGCCTGTCCGCACCAGAACATCTGCAACGCCAGCCCCAGCAGCGGGTGCAGGGCGGCGGCGCCTAGGCAGACAAGGCTTGTAAGCGCAAAGGTGCCCACCGGCAAGCAAAAGGCCAAGATGCGCCCGCCCAAAAGTTCACCCTCCGGCGTTTTGGGCAGGCGGGCACGCAGCACTTTTTCCAGCGCAGAGATGGCCTTGCCCATGTACACTACCGGATGCGGCAACCACGCAGGGTCGCCGAAAATCGCGTCCAGCACAAAGCCACCCAGTACCGCGTAGCCGATCATTCCTGCGCCTCCTTTGTGTACTGTACGGTTTTTACCAGATGCAGTACCCGCTTTTCCGCCCAGTCCTTGGCGTCCAGCACAAAGCCGCCGGCATTGGGGGCGCACCATTCGTAGTAATCCTTGCGGGGCAGGGCAAAGCGCTCCATCGCGGCCATCTGGGTGCCGCCGTGGGCTAAAATGACCAGCATCTCCTCGCCGCTTGCAAGGCTTTTGTCCACCAGTGCAGAAAAAGCCGCGCAGATGCGGTCACAAAATGCAGCCTTAGTCTCGCCGTCCGGGCAGGGGCTTTCGCAGTTGGCGGCTACCCATGCAAGGTAGTCCGGGTCGTGCTCCATCTCAATATAGCTTCTCCCCTCAAAGCTGCCAAAGCACATCTCCTTCAGCCCGTCTATTTCTACGAGCCTTGCGTCCGGGAACAGCACCTCGGCGGTCTGCCGGGTGCGGCAAAGGGGAGTAATATACACAGTCTTAGGGGAGATATCTGCCCGGCACAGCAAAGCGCGCCCGGCGGCAGAAAGAGGGATATCCCGCTGCCCCTGATAGCGCTTTTCGGCATTGTATTCGGTCAGGCCGTGGCGCAATAAATAGATCAGCATTCCGGCAATTCTCCTTTCAAAACGGTGGGGATGCCGCAGAACATCTGCACCACGCACGCAGCGCGCGCCGCCAGCATACAGGCCAGCCGCCCGGCGTTTTCCCGCTCGGCACGCTCTGCCGGGTCTATGGGCACCACACCGCCGCCCACCTCGGTGGACAGTACGATATCATAAGCGGATAATTTGTCCGCAAGCTTCTCAAGCTCGGCGTTGTCCTTGCACCCGGCGGCAAGCTGCTGCACATCCGCAATGCAGCGGCCGGGCAGGGTGCGGGCAAAGGTGCGCTTGCCGCTGTAAAGCGGCCCGGTGATCAAGATCATAACAGCCCTCCCCATTGGCAGGCGCACAGCGCCGCCAGCATCCAAAGCTCCGTCTTTTGCAAAAACCACCCGGCAAGATCGCCGGTAATGCCGCCCAGCTGCTGCACGGCTACATGGTGGTACCACAAAAAAAGCAAGCTTGCAGCTGCTGCCAGCGCCCCGCCGCCCAAAGCCAGCAGCGCACCGCAAAGCAGCACCGCCAGCACTGCCAGCACATTGCGTACAGCGATGCGGTCAGCGGCAGTGGCAAAGGTGTGGGCAAGGCCGGTGTTTTTTGCCATGGGAAAAGCCGCCACCGCAAGGCCGGAGAGTGCCCGCTCCAAAACCAGCGCCAGCGTCCACAGTGCGCCCACCCGGGGGGTGAACTGCACGCAGGCGGCAAGGCAGAGGTAAGCCGCAAAATAGCTGCACAACCGGATGACCGCAAAGGCACCGCAGTGCGGATCCTTTAAAATTTCCAGCTTCTTTTCCCGGTCGCCGTAGCTGGCAAGGGCGTCACAGGTGTCAGCATAGCCGTCCAGATGGATGCCGCCGGTCACCCACACCGGCACAAGGCAGAAACCCGCAGCCCGCGCCGGGGCAGGCAGGGGCAGCACCCCGCACACGCACCACAGCGCCCCGCACAAACACCCCACCAGCGGAAAAGCGCACAGCGCGTACCGCATATTCTTTTCGTTCCACGCAAACTGCGGCACCGGCACCGCCGAAAACATGGCAAAGGCCACCGCAATGGTCTGCAAAACGATCATTTTTCCACTCCTTTATAATACACAGGGATGCCGCACACCACCCGCACCACGGCATCCGCCCGGGCGACAAGGGCGTTGTTCGCCCGCGCCAGCGCCAGCAGATAGCGGTCGGTGTCTCCGGCATAGTCCGCGCCGCCGCTGAACACCTCGTTGGAGACAACGATCAAGCTTTCGCACTGCGCAGCAAGGTGATCCAGCCCTTGCAAAATGTGCTCGGCGGCGGCATCGCCCGCCCCGGCGGGGTCGTACAGCTCGTTGGCGGTCAGGTTGCCTAGGTCCTCCAGCAGCGCCGTGCCCCTGCGGGGCAGACGCACCGTCTCTAAATGCAGCGGGCACTCGATGGTCTCAAACTGCTTTGCGGCGCGCATTTTGCGGTGCTTTTCCACCCGGGCGGCGCACTCGGCATCCCACACCTGCATGGTGGCCAGATAGTACCGCGGCAAAGCGCTGCGCAGCACAAGGGCCTCGGCGTATTCACTTTTGCCGCTGGCAGCGCCGCCCAGTACCAGCATCAGCATTGGGGCGTATACGGCGCAATGCCGCCCTCCGCAAAGGAATAGCACCCCTCGTACACCGCCAGCGCCATGTCCCACAGCGGGATGCTGGCCACTGCGCCGGTACCCTCGCCCAGATGCAGCCCGGCGGTAAGCAGGGGCGCTTTGCCCAGTGCGTCCAGCACAAGCCGGGCGGCAGGCTCGGTGGAGCAGTGGCTGGCAAACACGGCCTTTGCCGCTGCCGGGCACAGCCGCACGGCGCACAGTGCCGCCACCCCGCTGATGAAGCCATCCATCAGCACGGGTACACCCGCCAGCGCCCCGCCCAGAAACATCCCGCACAGCCCGGCGATATCAAAGCCGCCCAGCTTGCTCAGCACGTCCAAGGCGTCAGCGGGGTCGGGGCTGTTGCAGGCAATGCCCCTGCGGATGGCGTCCACCTTGCGGGCAAGCCCTGCATCGGAAAGCCCCGCACCACGCCCGGTCATGGTCTGCACCGGCTGTGCCAGCAGCACGGCAGCCACGGCGCTGGAGGTGGTGGTGTTGCCAATGCCCATCTCGCCGGTAGCCACCAGCCCGTAGCCCTCGGCGGCAAGCTGCCGGGTCAGGGCGATGCCCCGGCCTATGGCATCCACCGCTTCGGCGCGGGTCATGGCAGGGCCCTTGGTAAAGTCCGCAGTTCCGGCGGCAACGCGGCAGTCCCGCACGCCGGGCACCGGTGCACCGGCAATGCCCATATCCACCGGCAGCACATCGCAGTGCGCCGCCTGCGCCATCCGGCAGACGCTGGTGCGCCGCGCAGCAAGGTTTTCGGCTACGGTGCGGGTCACGCTCTGGTCGGTCTGGCTTACGCCCTGCGCCACCACGCCGTTATCCGCGCAGAGCACCGCCACCGCCCGGCGGGAAAAATCAAACTGCGCCGTGCCGGTCAGCGCGGCGGCATCCTCCAGCATCGTCTCCAGCGCACCCAGCCCGCCCAAGGGCTTGGCAAGGCTTGCCCAGTGGGCATGGGCGGCGGCACGGGCGGCTTCGTCCGGCGGGGTGATGGCAGCAAGCAGCTGCAGCAGTTCAGCTTCGGTCATTTTCGTCATCCTTTGCGTTTTAAAAAGTGCTGCGCCGCCTGCACAAAGCGGCGGGGCAGGGCAGTGCCCGCCCAGTAAAGATGCGGGAAACCGGCATACAAATGTGTGTTTGCAAAGCCGCATTCCCACTGCCTTTTTTCGGTTTTGCGCACAGAAAAGTCTACACCATTCTCGGAGGAATCCCAGTGGTGGAATTCGTGGATGGGCAGCGCTTCTCCGGCGCGGAAAAGCATACTGTCGGCCTTTGCCGTCATGGCGGCATAGCCAAAGCGCACCAGCCGCCCGGCGTTGTGCCCGCTGCCCGGCAGTACACCCGCCATGGGGTAAGCCTTGCCGTCTGTGCCCTCCAGCGCCTGCCCTAGGTACAGAAAGCCGCCGCACTCGGCAGCGGTGGGCAGACCCTCTTGCACCGCGTCCCGGATGGCAGCACGCAGGGCGCAGTTCTCGCTCAGTTGCCGGGCGTACAGCTCCGGGTAGCCCCCGGGCAGGTACAGCCCGCCGATATTTTCCGGCAGGGCTGCGTCCCGCAGCGGGCTGAAAAACAGGGGCTCCGCGCCCGCGTCCCGCAAGGCGTCCAGCGTTTCGACGTAGGCAAAGCAGAAGGCCTCGTCCCGCGCCACGGCAATGCGTGCGGCGGGTGCGCACGGTGCGGCAAGCGACGGCGCAGCCGGGGCAGGACGGTCGGTCAGTGCTGCAAGCTGTGCCCAATCCAGCACGAGGGCATCGGCCAGTTGTCCCAGCTTTTGCTGCAAGTCGGAAATCTCCCCGGCAGTCTTCAGCCCGAGGTGACGGCTCTCGATGGCGCACTCCGGCAGATGGGGCAGATACCCTACCACCGGCAGCCCGGTCTCAGCTTCCAGCATCGGACGCAGCGTTTTATACAAGGACTCAGAGCAATCATTGAGCAGAATGCCTGCGATATGGCAAGGCGTGCGGAACTGCAAAAGCCCCCGCAGCTCGGCGGCAAGGGTGATGCTTGCTCCTTTGGGCTGCACCACCAGCAGCACCGGTAGGGCAAGCGTGTCGGCCAACTCCCATGCACTTGCGCGGGTGGTCAGCCCCTGCCCATCGTAAAAGCCCATGGCACCCTCGCATACGGCAGCGCCATGCCCGGCGGCATAGCGGGCGTAAAGCGTGCGCACCGTATCCGGGGCAGAGAGGTAGAGGTCTAAATTGTGGCTGTCCACCCCAAGTGCGCTGCGATGGAACATAGGGTCGATGTAATCCGGCCCAGATTTGAAGGCGCAGGGGTCAGCCCCGCGCCGCTGCAAGGCAGTGAGTACTGCACAGGTAACGGTGGTCTTGCCGCTGCCGGAGCGCGGCGCGGCGATGAGAAACTGCATCATGTCCGTGCCCCCGTAATGAGAAACACCGGGTTGTTGGCCATCAGCAAATGCAGACTGCCCGCCGCTTTTGTGCGGCTGACGGCGATCTGTGTCACCTCGGCGGCAAGGCCGTGGGTGGTCAGGGTAGCCACGGCGGCGCTGAGGGTTTCCAGCGCAATGGCGGCGATGCACAGCCGCGCGACTGGATTTTTGTGCAGTACTGCGTCTATAACGGCGTCCATATTGCCCTTTGTGCCGCCGATGAATACAGCATCCGGGGCGGGCAGTGCGTCCAATGCCTCGGGCGCTTTGCCCTCGATTAGGGTCAGATTATAAGCGGAAAATTTCTCCCGGTTTTGCTGGATCAGCGCACAGGCCTCCGGGTCACACTCCACGGCGTATACCTGCCCGGCAGGGGCGGCAAGCGCCAGCTCTACACTCACACTGCCGGTGCCTGCGCCCACGTCCCATAGGGTATCCGTGGGAGTCACCGCCAGCTTTGCCAGCACGGCGGCGCGAACCTCCTGCTTTGTCATGGGCACAGCGCCCCGGATAAAAGCCTCATCCGGCAGGCCGGGGGAGCGGCGGGGCGGCAAAGCCTCCCGCTCGATCAGCAGCACGCTCAGCGGTGCAAAGCTCTGCGTTGCCAGCTCCCGGGCAAGGCCAAAGCGGATGGCTTCTGCCGGTGTGCCTAAGCTTTCGCCCACAAGGGCGTGGGCAGAGCCCAGCCCGGCAGCGGTCAGCTTAGCGCAAAGGGTGGCAGGGGTGTCCCCGCCGCCGGTGAGGAAAAACACCTGTGAATGCGTCAAAACCTCGGCCACAGGGTCGCAGGCGCGGCCATGGGCCGATACTAGCTTCCAGTCCTGCCAAGGGCGTCCCACAGCGGCGGCTAAAAGCTGCACGCTGGAAAGCCCGGGCAGCACCCGGACAGAGTATCCCATGACCCGCAGCAGGGGCAGCAGCTTTGCCGCACCGGAGTAAAACCCGGTGTCGCCGCTGTACAAAACAGCGGTGTCCGTATCCGGCTGCGCAGCAAGACACGCAAGGATCTCCTCCGGCTTATACACGGCCTTGCGGTTATCAGTGCACCTCGCCGGTAAATGCTCCAACAGGCGCTTTGCCCCAAGGATGAGCCACGCGCCTTGCAGCGCGGCCAGCCCTTGCGCGGTCAGGCCTTCCGGGCAGCCGGAGCCCATTCCGATCAGAGAAATCATACCAGAGCCTCCTTGCAGCGTGCCAGAATTTGTGCGGCAGTTTGTCCGTTTTCAGCCGGGCGGCGCACCACGATCAGCTGCGCGCCGGTGTCCTGTGCGGCCTGTGCCTTTTCGGCAAAGCCGCCCACAGCGCCGCCGTCCTTGGTGACCAGATACCGGATGGAGAATTGCTTCATTAAGGCGCAGTTCAGCGCATAGCTGAAGGGCCCCTGCATGGCAATGATGTTCCTGTGCGGGATGCCGGCAGCCTCGCAGGCGGCAATGCCCTCCCGCGTGGGCAGCACCCGGGGGAACAGCCGCTCCGGGCTGAGCGGCGCAAAGGCGGCAAGCTCTTTTGCACCGGTGGCCAGCAGCACATTGCCGCTGCACCCGGCCAGAAACGCAGCCGCGTGGGCGGCGGTGGCAAACACCATGCTCCCGGCGGGCAGTGGGCTTTCTTCCCGCAGCAGCCGGTGGTACTCCACCCCGGCAGCAGCACACGCAGCCCGGATGTTTTTGGTGGCGTCCACCGCGTAGGGGTGGGTGGCGTCCACGCACAGCACAGCGCCCTGTAAAAGGGCGGTCATTTCCTCGGGGGTCAGCCGTCCGCAGTGCACCGTGATGCCGCTCGCTTCGCCTTGCTCCTCCGCGCCCAGCGGGGTGGCTACGCTGACCAGCACCTGTGCGCCCAGCGCCGCCAGCTGCCGGGAGAACACCCGCCCCTCGGTAGTACCGCTGAAAACCACTGCTTTCATCTGCGGTACCCCCGCGGGGTGACCATTTTACCGCCCAGCAGCTTTGTGGCGGCGTTGCCGATGTACACGGTGGTAAACATATCCACCGCAGTGCTTTCCAGCTGCGCAAGGGACAGAACGCGGGCGGTCTGCCCCTCCCGGCCGATGTTGCGCACCAGACCGCAGACGGTATCAGCGCTTTTGCCGTTTTCCAGCAGGATGCGCACCGCCCTTGCCAGATAGTCCGGCCTGCCCTTGGAGGAGGGATTGTACAGCGCAACGCAGAAATCCCCCATGGCAGCGAAGGCCAGCCGCTTCTCGATGACCTCCCACGGGGTCAGCCGGTCGGAAAGGGAAATGACGCAGAAATCGTGCGCCAACGGCGCACCCAGCACCGCTCCGCCGCTGAGGGCAGCGGTCAGTCCGGGCACGATTTCCACGGCAACCTCCGGGTAGTCCGGGGCAAGCTCCAGCAGGGGACTTGCCATGCCGTACACCCCGGCATCGCCGGAGCAGACCAGCGCCACCCGCTTGCCGGTGTGTGCCTTTTCCAGCGCCCAGCGGCAGCGGTCAAGCTCCTGCGTCATGCCGGTGGCATAGTATTCCTCGCAGGGAAATTCATCGCGGATGAGGTCAAGGTAGACCTTGTACCCGCAGATGGCGTCAACGCTTTCCAGCGTGTTTGCAGCCTGCTGGGTCATATAAAAAGGCTCGCCGGGGCCAAGCCCCACGACATAGACCACCTTCTTGGGACGGTCGATATCAATTTCCATCATGTCAAGCATTCTGCCACCTCCAGTCCGGGGCAAAGGGCCTGCACGCCAGCGCAAAGGTCACGCCGCTGCAGGCAAATTTCGGGTAAAATAAGCTGCCGCCTGCGTCCAGCACTGCTGCCCGTTCGCATACATTATCCACCCCGGTCACGCTCTGTACAAAAGGGGAGGGGGTGAACTGCCCGGGCGCGCTGCGCAGCTGTGCGGCAGAGTAAAACCGCACCGGCCAGCCGTGTGCCTGACAAAAGGCCAGCAAGCCCGGTTCGTCCTGCTTCAGGTCGATGCTTGCGGCGGCGGTAACTGCCTGCACAGCAAGGCTGTGCAGGGCACAGAAGGCGGCAAAGGCGGCCTCCAGCGTGTCGGCGCTTGTGCCCCGCTTGCAGCCGATGCCCAGCACCCCGATGCGCGGCACAAGATGCAGCGCCTGCCCGGTGGGGCAAAGGGTGAGTGCAAGGTCGGCCTTTTCCGGGGCATCTGCGGGGGATAACCCGGCGGGTGCAGCGCCCGTTACCGGGAAATCAGCCCAGTAATAGACCGGATGTCCGGCCAGTAATTTACCGCTGACCAGCTTGATGCGCTCCGGCTCCAGCACCATGCAGTTTTGGTGCTTTGCCCACTCGTCCACCGCAAAAATGCCGTGGGCATCGGTGGCGGTGGTGATCACCGGCACAGCCCCACACACGGCGGCAATGGCCCGCGCCAGATCGTTTGCACCGCCCAGATGCCCGGACAGAATGGGCACGGCGAACCGTCCGCATTCATCCACCACCACCACGGCCGGGTCGGTGGTCTTGCTCTTGCAGTGGGACGCGATGGCCCGCACCGCAATGCCTGCTGCGCCTACAAATATCAGCGCATCCGACTGCACAAACTGCGCGCCTGTCCATGCTGCAAGAGAAGTACCATCCTGCCCGCATCGGGCAACGCTGCCGGGCAGACTGGCGGCAAGGCGCTTTGCCAGCGCAAGGCCGGTTTCCGTAAAGGCAAGGTAGGCGCGGGTCATACCGGCTCTCCTTTGCGGAACTCGGTGGTAAAGGCGGGGTCGTACAGCTTGCTGCGCTCGTACTGTGTGCCGAGAAAATCTCCCACCACGATAAGCGCCGTCTTGGTAATGCCCGCTGCGCGGGTGCTCTCCGCTAAAGAACCAACCGTGCACCGCACGATTTTCTCCTCCGGCCAGCTAGCCTTGTACACCACGGCGGCGGGGGTGTCCGGCGTATACGCGCCCTGCAAAAGTGCCGCCTGCACCTTATCGATCAGCCCGATGGACAGGAAGATCACCATGGTCGCGCCGTGTGCAGCAAGGCTTGCCAGCCTCTCCCGCTCCGGCACGGGGGTGCGCCCCTCCATGCGGGTGATAATGACCGTCTGGCTGACCGTGGGTAGGGTATACTCGGCGTTCAGCGCAGCGGCAGCGCCGCAAAAGCTGGAAACACCGGGGGTATCATCGTAACAAATGCCGTCTGCGTCCAGCGCATCCATCTGCTCCCGGATGGCACCGTACAGGCAGGGGTCGCCGGTGTGCAGACGCACGGTGGTCTTGCCGGCGGCTTCCATCCGGCGCATCACGTCCAGCACCTGCTCCAGTGTCATCTCGGCGCTGTTGTAGATGGTGCAGCCCGGCTTTGCCAGCCCCAGCAGCGCCGGGTTGACCAGACTGCCGGCATAAATAATGCAGTCTGCAGCCTGTAAAAATGCTGCACCGCGCTGGGTGATCAGATCCGGTGCGCCGGGCCCGGCGCCCACAAAATGTACCATGTGCATTACTCCTTCCATTCGTTCAGCAGGCGGGCGGCAGTTTCAGTCTGTCCCAGCGGGCCGTGCTGGTTTGAAAACAGCACCGCGCCCACCCGGAATGCCCCGCCCGCACGGCGGTCAAGCTGCAGCTGGATGGCGGCAAGCAGGCTTTGCAGCACCGGCTCCCGCAGCCCGGCAGTGTCTAAAATCTCCAGACAGGCGTCCGTGGTGGCGGCGTTGTACAGTGCGGTGCACACCTCCCGGTCAGCACCGCACAGGGCGGCGTGGGTGCAGAACAGCTCCGTGCGGCAATCTGCTGTGTGGGAGTGGGTGTTCATAATGCCGCCCGCCAGCTTGCACAGCTTGCCGATGTGTCCCACCAGCAGCACCTCGTCAAAGCGTGCCGCCGCTGCCATATCCAACGTATCTCCAATAAAGTTCGAGGTCTTGACCACCGGGATGGCGGCAAACTGCGGGTAAGTTTCGTGCAGATAGTCCAGCCCGTAGTTGCCCGGGGCAAGAATGAGCCGCCGGTGGTCCTTTGCCCGCAGCGCCGCCTGATTTATCTCCAGCTGGATGGTGTCCAGAATGGCCTGCTGGCTCATGGGCTCTACGATTCCGCTGGTGCCCAGCACCGACAGTCCGCCCTCCACCCCAATATGGGGATTGAAAGTGCGCCGGGCAACCTCCTCGCCGCCGGGGATAGAGATGGTCACGGCAAAGCCGCCGGGGTAACAGGCGGCTTCCGCCTCCCGGCGCAGTGCCTCGGTGATCATCTGCCGGGGCACATGGTTGATGGCGGCTTGCCCCACCGGCTGGTCCAGCCCGGGCTTTGTCACCCGGCCTACCCCCGCGCCGCCGGTAATGCGTACCTCGGGTGTGCCGGGCAGCAGCGTCACTGTAGCGGTCACCGGCAGACCGGTGGTCACGTCCACGTCATCGCCGCCGTCCTTTTCGATGGCGCATTCCGCACCGTCTGTAGAGGTACGGCAGAACAGAGGAGCTACCTCCACCACAATGCCCTTTGGTGTGCGCAGAGCAACTGCTTCCGGCGCTGTGCCGGTCAGCAGCAGCCGTGCAGCCCCGGCAGCGGCCAGCGCCGCACAGGTGCCGGTGGTGTACCCGCAGCGCAGCAGCTTCTGCCCGCTGCGCACATAGTGCTCAAATCGAGGCTTTTCCGGCTTCGGCGGGTCAAAAGCAGCGCTGTACTGTGCTTCGGTTAGGCCGTAGAGCGCCTTGATGTTTTCCCGGGCAAAGGCCTGCGCCGGGGGCATGGGGGCAGAAACGCTGTGCGGCGAAACGCAGACCACCGCGTCCGCGATCTTCTGCGCCATGTCCAGCTCGTGCAATGTGACGACGACCGCAAGCTGCTGCTCATGTGCCAGCTTTTGCAAAATGGTCAGCAGCTCGATCTTGCCCTTGATATCCAGAAAAGAGGTGGGCTCGTCCAGCAAAAGCACCTGCGGCTGCTGACAGACCGCCCGCGCCAGCAGAATGCGCTGTCGCTGCCCATCGCTGACACAGTTGAAGTCCCGGTCAGCCAGATGTGCCGCGCCCACCAGCTCCAGCGCGCTCTGTACCTGCTTTTTGTCCTTGGCGGAAAGAATGCCCAGCCGCCCGGTGTAGGGAATGCGCCCTGCCGCCGCAAACTCGAAGCAGGTAGTCAGCTCGGTGCGGCGGGTGTGGGGCAGCATCAGCGCCAGCTTTTGCGCCCGGGCGTTGCCGGGGATGCGGGCAAGCTCCTGCCCGTCCAGCAGCACTGCGCCGCCTAAAGGGACTAGCTGCCCAGCCAAGGTTTTGAGCAGGGTGGATTTGCCTGCGCCGTTCGGGCCGATGAGCGCCAGCACCTGCCCCTTGGCAGCACCCAGCGCGATATCCCGCGCAAGGGCAGCCTTGCCGTAGCCGATGGCAAGGGCTTTGGCTTCAACGGAGCTTTTCATCGCACATCCTCCCGGTTGCGGCGCAGCAGCAGCCCAATGACCACCGGTGCGCCGAATACAGCCGTGACTGCGCTGATGGAAAGCTCCATGGGCGCAAACAGGCTGCGGGCAATCAAATCACACAGCAGGCAGAACGCTGCCCCGCCCAGACAACACCCGGGCAGCACATACAGCGGGCGGGCGCTGCCCAAAAGCTGCTTGACAAGGTGCGGCACCGCGATGCCCACAAAGGAGATAGGCCCCGCAAAGGCGGTAACACAGGCGGCCAGCAGGCTGGAAAGCAGTACCAAAAGCCGGGAAAACCGCCGCACATCCACGCCCACGCTCCGGGCGTAGGCTTCGCCCATCTGGTAAGCGGCCATGGGCTTTGCAAGGCAGAAGGCTGCCGCCAGCGCGGGCAGCACCACCAGCGCCGCCGTGCGCACGTTGCCCCACGTCATGCCGGAAAAGCTGCCCTGCGACCAGTTGTGCAGGTTGACGATGCTGCTATCCTGCGCAAAGGCCACCACAAACTCGGTGATAGCAGAGCAGATGTAACCGATCATCACGCCGCAGATTACTAGAATGCTCATGCGCTGCACCCGGCGGGCAGCGGCCAGCACAAAGGCCATAGCCGCCATAGCGCCCGCAAAGGCCGCAAGAATGAGCACAGCAGAGCTGGTCAGCAGGCCGTAGTTCAAAAACAGCACCATCACCAGCGCCACCGCCAGCTTAGCCCCGCTTGAAATGCCCATGACAAAGGGGCCGGCAATGGGGTTTGCGAAAAAGGTCTGCAGCAGGTAGCCTGCCGCCGAGAGCGCAGCGCCCAGTAACGCGGCCATCACCGCGCGGGGCAGGCGCAGTTGGGTGATGATGCCCACGCTCAGCGCGTCCTGTCCGTGTCCGGTCAGGGCGGCAAGCACGGCCTGCGGGGTAAGCGCAACGCTGCCCCAGAACAGGCTCACGGCAAACAGCACTGCCAGCAGCAGGGCAAGGCAGCAGTAGGAGAATACAAGGCGTTTGCGGCTGGTCATAAGCGGCTCCTCAGGTGATTCTGGTCAAAAAATGCAGGGTGTCGGGGTTGGCAGCTTCCCCGGTAAAAACGGCATGAAGATCCAGCATAAAATCTGCCAGCGCCATGCTCTGCTGGAAAAAGCTGGGCGTCGTGCACCAGATGTCCCCGCTTTGCACCGCCTTGCACTCTGCCAGCAATGCACAGCGGGAAAGCAGCTCTTCCTTTGTGGAGATGGTGCCCTCGATGGTGCCGTTATAAATGAGCACATCGGCGTCCTTGACCCCGGCGTAGAGGTCCTCCAGCGGGATATTCATGGTGGAAAGACTGTTGCCGCTGTCGGCAAGGTCTGCAAAAACATATTCGCCCCCGGCCATGCCGATCATCTGCGCCACATAGTCTCCGCTTTTGCGCACAGTGGCAAGGCCGCTGGAAGTAATGGAGAAAAACGCACAGCGCTTGCCGGTGGAGGGCTGCTCCAGCAGCGGTGCAATGCGCTGCGCCTGCCGGGCGAACACCTCCTCGGCAAGAGCTTCTTTGCCCAGCAAAATGCCGTACAGCTTGATCCACTCCATCCGCGCCAGCGGGCTGCTCTCGTAGCTGGAGCGCTCCACCAGCACCGGGATGCCGAACCGCTCCAGCTGTTCCTTCACTTCCGGGGTGTGGTAGATCATGGTATTTTCCACCGCAAGGCCGCATTCTGCGGTCAGGATGCGCTCGTAGTCCGGGGCGCTGTACTTACCCGCGTAGGCAATGCGCCCGGCCTGCATGGCCTGCGTTGCCTCGTCCAGATACCAGCCCTCGGCGCGTGTGCCGGAAAGGGCAATGCTGTCCAGCGCATCCAGATGAAGGAACAAGTCCATGGCAGAGGTAGACACCAGATAGATGTTCTGCACCGGCTGCTGCAAAACGGTCACTCCCTCGGGCACGGTGCGCAGGGTGGCAGCGCCCTCCGGCCGTACAAGAAACTTCGCCTGTGCGTCCGGGATGGTCAGCAGGGTAGAGCCGTCCGCATAGCAGTCGGCGGTAAACTGGGTGGCGTAGTCCAGCGGATAGGCGTGGTCGAACACCAGCTCGTCCGTATCAGCCGGTGCAGTGGGCGCGGCAGCGCAGCCGGCAAGCACCAGCGCGGCGACGGGTAGAGCCTTTAAAAATTGAGCGCGGGTCAGCTTCATGGAAGGTTACTCCAAAGTAAAGGTCAGGGTGTATTCGATCTCGTGGGGCTTGCTCATGGCAACAGTGTCGGCGGTAACAGCCAGCGGGGTGCCCAGTGCGGCCACGGGAATTTCAAAGGTGGAGTTGCCCTCGGTGTTGGTGGGCAGATACTTTTCGCCGTCCACGATCATGTAGTCGTAGTTGGGGCTGCTCCACACGATGGTGGCGGTCATCTTGCCGTCTGCCACGGTCAGGGCAGCGGGGCTTTCCACGGTGGCGCGGCCGGAGCCGCCCTCCAGCACCACGGCAGCGGTGTATGTACCGTCTGCGGGGGTCTCGGCGGCCTGTTCCGTCTTAGGCTCGGCGTTGCGCACGCTTACGATATGGTCGTACCACTTGCCCTTGGTGCCCAGCAAAGCCAGCTGGAAGTCGGTGTCCAGTGCCTCCACCGGGATGTCGTAGCCGTACACTTCCTCGGTGGTGCCGTCTGCGTAGGTAACGGTGTCCACGGTGGGGATGAGCCATGCGGTCTTGTTGGCCTCGGCATCGGCGGCAAGGCCGGAGTAGAGGTTCACGATCTTTTTAGAGGCCAGACTGACGTGGAAGGTCATCACGCCGTTTTCCACGGTCAAGGTGCCCTTGCCGTTGCAGGCTTCGCTGGTGTGGAACATACTGCTGTCGGTCTCAAAGTCAGCAGTGTATACGCCGTCCGGCAGGGCGGCTTCGGCCACAGCAGAGGAAGCTACTACGGAGGAAGCAGCCTCAGAGCTTGCCGCAGCGGAGGAGGCAGGGGCGGCTCCGCCGCAGCCTGCCAGAGAAGCGGCCAGCACCACACCGGCCAGAGAAACGATGATAAACTGTTTGCAACGCATAAATAAATACCTCAGTATCCTAAATTTTTGCCCGGCGTCTAAGCTGCCGGGGTAGGGGGCGTTTTCTCCTCGTGCGGGGAATGCGCCCATAAAAGAAGCCCTCTCCGTGTGCAGGGCAGCGCCGGAGAGGGCTTCTGAATCCATTAGCCGTTCAGAAGATCCATAGCGGCCTTGGTATGTGCAATGTACAGCTGCTGGATATCCGCAATGCGGCCCAGACCAGAGATCTGGCAGTCCACACTCTCAAAGCAGCCTGCGGCGGTAAACTGGCTCAGCCAGCTGTCGGCATCCTCACCGGCCATATCGTTGTTGGCGTGGTCGCCTGCCACCACCATCAGCGGGCGCAGGATGACCTTGGTGTAACCGGCAGCCTTCACGGCCTCAATGACAGCCTCGCAGGAGGTCTCCTCGGGCTCGCCCTCCACCGTGCCGATGAACACGTTGTCGTAGCCCAGGGTCTGCATGGTGGTCTGCATCTGGCTGTAGCTCACCTTGGCAGTGTGGGAGGTGCCGTGACCCATAAAGACGAAAGCAGTCTTATCGGCGGCAGCAGCAGCGGCGCTGTCGTAACCGGCTTCCTTCACAGCGGCAGCGGTAACAGCCTTGGCAACAGCTTCCTTATCTGCATTGATGACGGTGGCGTCTGCGCCGACCTCGCCCAGCAGGGGTTCAGCTACAGCGACACTCTCAAACTTGTCGCGGTACTCGTCCAGCATCTCGTTCATTTCGTCATACTCTGCACCGTGCATCAGATGGGTGGGCTGCACGATCAGGTTCTTCACGCCGTTTGCCACGGCGCGGTCCAGTGCCTGCTGCATATTGTCGATCTTCTCGCCATCGCGTGCCTGCACATGGTTGATGATGATCTGTGCGGTAAAGGCGCGGCGCACGCTCCAGTCGGGGTAAGCGGCCTGCAAAGCGTCCTCGATGCCCTTGATGTCGGTAGCGCGGCTGTCGTTGAAGGAGGTGCCGAAGGACACCACCAGCAGCTCGTTTTCGCCAATATTATCGGCGTTGCGGGCATCGTCCTTGGAAGCATCGCCGGTGTCGCGGCCAAAGTAGTCGGGGTCGGCGTTCTCGCCCTCCACCAGCTCCTTCTGGGCATCGGTCAGGGCGTCCCAAGCGGCCTTTGCGGCTTCGCACTGGGCATCGGTGTCGTCGGTGCGCTGCTGCACATAGATGGCATCGATCAGGTCTGCCACATTCTGTGCGGCCAGTGCGTCAGCGTCTGCGCCGGAAGCCTCGCTGCTGGCGGCAGAGCTGGCAGCAACAGAGGAAGCCGTGCTGGAGGCGGCCCCGCCGCAGCCGGTCAGTACACCGGCGCACAGAGCCAGAGCGGTCAGAGCGGCCGCTGTTTTGCGGATGTTGCGTTTTTTCATCTTGTTTTCCTTTCCTGATGTGGGTAAAAATGCGGCGCTGAACAGAAGGGTACAGGAAAGCGAACCTAGGGTGTATCTGAAAAAAACGGGGTCTTCTGCTTGCGAAATGGCAAAGCAAAAAGACCCCGTATCTTACAGGCTTTTTGGTACAACCAATTCCTCGTGATCTGGGGCGGCAAAGCCCCGGTACCAACAGCGGGCAGGTTTCCTGACTGAAAGCTCAACGCCCGCTGCCGCCTTCCCAAGCCGGATGGCTCAGTGACCGGTGCAAAAGCACCCTGACAGTGGACTCCCTTATCACAGTGACGAGATCGTGCGGGATCTGCACCCGCTTCCCTTTTAACGTTCCTGTCACTGCCCGGTGGGGCAAAGTGACGGAACGCACCTGCTGTTTTCTGTTCAGTTCGTCAAAAAGTATAGCACAGCCCTATACAAAACGCAAGAAAAAACGGAGAAATGCTTGACCTTCCCCCCGCCGGAAGGTGTATACTTGGCTCGAACCTGAAAGCAAGGAGGCAGCCCATGTTAAAAATAGATCATCTGACCAAAACCTACGGCGGCAAGCCCGCCGTGCAGGACCTTTGCCTGCACATTCGCCCGGGGGAGCTGTGTGCCTTTATCGGGCACAACGGCGCGGGCAAGACCACTACCTTGAAATGCTGCTGCGGTATCCAGCAATTTGATACCGGCGAAATTTATGTGGACGGCATTTCCGTGCAGGAGGACCCGCTGGAATGCAAGCGGCGTATGGCCTATCTGCCGGACGACCCGCAGCTTTACGAGTATATGACCGGCATCCAGTACCTTGATTTTATCGCAGACATTTTTGGCGTAAGCGCTGCACAGCGGGCGCAGCGCATCCGGCAGTACGGCGATGCCTTTGGCCTGACGCCGGACTTGGCGCAGTCCATCGGGGCGTACTCCCACGGCATGAAGCAGAAGCTGGCCATCATTGCGGCGCTGCTGCACGAGCCGAAGCTGATTTTAATGGACGAGCCCTTTGTCGGGCTGGACCCGCTGGCCTCCCATCAGCTCAAGACCCAGATGAAGGCCTTCTGTGCGCAGGGCGGGGCCATCTTTTTCTCCACCCATGTGCTGGAGGTGGCCGAAAAGCTCTGCGACCGGGTGGCTATTCTGCGCAAAGGCCAGCTGGTGCGCGAGGGTGCCATGGAGCAGGTGCGCGGCGATGACACATTGGAAGAGGTATTTTTGGAGCTGGAGGATACGGGGGAAGCATTATGATCCGTGCATTGCTCAAAAAACAGCTTCTGGAACTGGGTGCGGCCTTTGTGCGCAGCAGCAAGACCGGAAAGCGGCGCTCCCGGGCGGGGACGCTCGGCTACGCGCTGCTGTTTATAGTGCTGATGCTGCTGGTCATGCTCAGCTTTGGCTCAATGGCGCTGCCCATGGCAATCATGCTGGTGCCGCAGGGGCTCGCATGGCTCTATTTTGTGCTGATGGAGCTTTCGGCGCTGACGGTCAGTGTGCTGGCCAGCGCCTTTACCAGCTACGGGCATTTGTTCCGCTGCCGGGATAACCAGCAGCTGCTGGCGCTGCCCATCCCGCCGGGCGCTATTTTTGCGGTGCGCTGCGGCGGGGTGTACCTGACCGGCCTGATTTATCTGCTGCTGGCGTGGATACCCTCGGTGGTCTGCTATGCGTTGGCAGCACCCCGCCCCGGCGGTGCACTGCTGGCGGCGCTGCCGGTGGCACTGGCGCTGGCGGGGGTCTCTATGGTGCTGGCCGTTCTGCTGGGCTGGGCGGTGGCGCTGCTCAACCGCCGCGCCCGGCACAAAAGCCTTGTCACGGTGGTTGGTACACTGCTCTTTCTGGCGGTCTATTATGCAGTGTTCCAATGGGTGGGCAACGCGGTGGATGCCCTTGTGCTGGATGCCGTGCAGGCTGGCGCTGCGGCAAGCCGTGCCGCCGTGCCGTTGCGTCTGCTGGGTTTCGCCGCAGTGGGCAATATTCCGGCACTGCTGCTGTTGCTGGCGCTGGCTGCGGTCTGTATGGTGCTCTGTGACAAGGCGCTGGCAAAGCCGTACCTGCGGCTGCTGACCCTTGAACCGGGCAGAGCAAAAGCGGAATACCGCGAAAAGGCGCAGAAAAAGCAGCCCCCGCGCCGGGCGCTGCTGCGGCGGGAGCTGCTGCATCTGGGGGCTTGCCCCATGTGGCTGCTCAACTGTGCGCTGAGCAGTCTGTTGCTGCCGGTGCTGGGGGTGGCAGCGCTGTGGAAGGCTGCTGCGCTGCGCGCCTTTACGGCTGCTTACCCGCCGGAGAGCCTGCCCATGCTGGTGTGCGGCATGGTGTGCACCGCAGCCGCCATGAACTTTATCACAGCGCCCTCGGTGTCGCTGGAGGGCAGCACCCTCTGGCTGCTGCAAAGCCTGCCGGTGACCCCGCAGCAGGTGCTGCGGGCAAAGGTGGAGCTGCAATTGCTGCTCACGCTGCCGGCGGCATGGCTATGCGCCGGGTGCGCCATGGCGGCGCTGCGCATTCCAGCGGGGCAGTGGATGCCCGTGCTGGCGGTGCTGGCAGCCTTTGTATGGCTGACAGCGCAGCTTGGGCTTGCTTTGGGGCTGTGCCTGCCCAACCTCCACTGGGTCAGCGAAGCCGCCGTGGTCAAGCGGAGCGCCGCCAGTATGCTGGCCATGTTCGGCGGGTGGCTGCTGGCGGGCGGGGTGCTGTTTTTGCCCCTGACCTTACTGGACTACGCCGTGCCGCCGCTGGCCGCGCAGGGTGCTTGTCTGGCCGTGCTGCTGGGGCTGGACTTGCTGCTGCACCGCTGGCTGTGCACCCGCGGCGCAGTCCGGTTTGCCGCCCTGCATTGAGGCGGGACGATGCGGAAAAATCATTTCAATAGAGCAAAAACGGGCAGCCTGGGGGCTGCCCGTTTTTGCATTTTCACGGGAAAGGGTCGTAATGGGAAACGGCAGAATGCAGCGCCTGTTTCCTGTGGAAACAGCGGCACTGCGGGCAGACGGATACATTCCTATTACGCCGGAATAGGATATAAAAGTTTCGTTTGTCCGTTACAGCGCATCCAGTACGGTGCGGGCGGCGCGGATGTTTGCTTCGCTGGTCTGCCAGAGCTCAAACTCCGAAAAGCCCGGCAGACCCATGGGCACGCCCTCCCGCCGGAAGGTCATGCGGCTGTCCAGCACCTGCTTGCCGGAAAGGTGGAACGCCTGGGCACCGGTCTGGGCGGCAAGGGCGGGGATGTTGGCAGCGGATATGCCTGCGCCCACCAATATCTCTACTTCCTGCCCGGCAGCTTCCACCAGCTGCCGCAGCAGGGCAGCACCCTGCGGGGCGCTTGCGGCCTGTCCGCTGGTCAGGATGGTGGCAAGCCCCAGTTGCTTTGCAGCCTCCAGCGCGGCAAAGGGGTCACAGCAGACATCAAAGGCGCGGTGCAGGGTGCAGTCCACGGTGCGGTGTGCTTTTTCTGCCGCCTGTCGGGCTGCGGCATAGATGGGGCGCAGGGCGTCTAAGTCCAGCGCGCCCGCCGGGGTCAGTACGCCGGTCACGATGCCGTCTGCCCCGGCAGCGACCAGCTCGGCGGTGCACTCGGCCATCTGTGCCAGCTCGTAGCGGTCGTAGCAAAAATCGCCAAAGCGGGGACGCAGCAGCGCCCGCACCGGCAGACCGGTCTCGGCCTTGACCTGACGCAGCAGGGCAGGGGAAGGGGTGGTGCCGCCGATGATCAGGTCGGCGCACAGCTCCAGCCGGTCAGCGCCGCCGCGTTTTGCCGCCAGCGCACTGGCGGTGCTGTCTACGCATACTTCCAAGGTGTATTGCATAAGCGATGCCTCCATCAAAATAACGATGCAGAATGAAGAAATTGACTTTTTTACAGGGGAGTAGAAAAAGAGGCTGTTGCGCTATAACAGGTGCAACAGCCTCGGTGCGTTATGGTTTATTTTACGCTTTCAAGGAAGCGGACGAAACCGGCGCGGCCTGCTTCATCCAGCTTGTACACACCGGCATCGGCCAGCACCTGTGCGAACACATAGCCTACCTCGTCCTGCAGGATCAGGTGCACATTGTCGGCGTTCAACTCCGGGTGCTTTGCAAGAATCTCCTCCGCCCATGCAGCGTGCTTTTGCAGGGCTTCGGGGTACTCTGCGGTGGGCAGGTGTGCCACCAGCACATCGGCAAGGTCGAACAGCTCCTGCTTCAGGCGGCTGGGCAGCACGGCCAGACCCATCACCTCGATGAGGCCGATGTTCTCCTTTTTGATGTGGTGCAGCTTGGCATGGGGGTGGTACACGCCCAGCGGATGCTCCGGGGTGGTGATGTTATTACGCAGCACCAAGTCCAGCTGATACTTGCCGTCCCGCATCCGGGCGATGGGGGTGATGGTGTTGTGGGGCTCGCCATCGGTCTCGGCAAAAATAAAGCAGCTCTCATCGGTGTAGCCGCGCCAAGCAGCCAGCAGCTTATCGGCCAGCTCCACAAGGCGTGCATCGTCCGCACAGGTCAGACGGATGCAGCTCATGGGCCAGTGCACGATACCGGCCTCCACATCCTCAAAGCCGGGGAACACCCAAGGCTTTTCGATGGGAGCCTTGGCCATGGCAAACTCGTAGTGACCGCCCTGGAAGTGGTCGTGGCTCAGGATGCTGCCGCCCACGATAGGCAGATCGGCGTTGCTGCCCACAAAGTAGTGGGGGAACAGACCCACAAAATCCAGCAGCTTGCGGAAGGTCGCCCGCTCGATCTTCATGGGTGTGTGCTGGTTATTGAACACGATGCAGTGCTCGTTGTAGTAAACGTAGGGGCTGTACTGCAAATTCCACGCGCTGTCGTTGATGGTCAGCGGGATGATGCGGTGGTTTTCGCGGGCGGGGTGGTTCATGCGGCCTGCATAGCCCTCGTTCTCCACGCACAGCTGGCATTTGGGGTAAGCGCTCTGAGGGGCAAGCTTTGCGGCGGCAATGGCCTTGGGATCCTTTTCCGGCTTGGACAGGTTGATGGTGATATCCAAGTCGCCGTACTCGGTCTTGGTGACCCACTTCAGATCGCGCTTGATGCGGTAGCGGCGGATGTAATCGGTGTCCTGACTGAACCTGTAGAACCAGTCGGTGGCGGCCTGCGGGCCTTCGTTTTCGTACCGCTCCTCAAAGTTTGCGCGTACGATGCTGGGGCGCGGGGTCAGCACGCCCATCAGCTTGGTGTCGAACAGATCGCGTGCGGTGGAGTTATCCTCGCACACGCCGCGGGCAACAGCATCGTCTACCAAAGTTTTGAGGATGCTTTCCAGATCGGTGTAGCACGCTTCGCTGTCCGGGGCGGTAAAGTCGTCCAGCTGCATGGTCATCAGCAGCTGGTTGCGGATATAGATCTCGTCATCGGGCAAAATCAGCCCGGTGTCCAGCCCGTAGTTTACGAGCTGCTGGATGGCAGTGGAGATCACAGCACAGCACCTCCCTCAGGACGGATGTTCAGCACATGGCAGCGGCCCGCGCCGAGGATCTTTTCCATGTTTGCCTTAAAGTCTGCCAGCATCTCCACCGGCACAAAGGCCTGCACCGTACCGGCAAAGCCGCCGCCGTGCACGCGCACAGCGCCCTTGCCGCCCAGATAATGCTTGGCAGCGGCGATGGTCACAGCCACCTCCTGATGCTCCTTGTAACCGGCGGGGATGACGTTCTGCAAATACTCCCAGCTGCTGTCGCCGGAGGCGGTCACCATCTGCAAAAAGGCGTCAAAGTCGCCCTCGCGCAGGGCGGCTACCTGCTGGGGTACGCGGTCGTTATCGGCGTAGAAGTGGAAGGCGCGCAGCACAGCGCGGTCGCCGCACTGCTTGCGGCAGGCCGGGATATTGGCAAGGAAGGTCTCAAAGGGCACGTCCCGCAGCACCTCGCCGCCGCACACAGCGGCCACAGCGCGGCACTCGTTGGGGATGGCGGCGTACTCGTCGGTCAGGTCGGCGTGGTCTGCACCGGAGTCCAGAATGCACAGCGCCAGACCGGCCTTGGAAAAGTCCACCTGCACCGGCTCCACATCGGGGTTTTCCTTGTCGGCAAAGTCGATGGTGATAATGTTGCCCACGCTGGAGGCCATCTGATCCATCAGGCCGCAGGGCTTGCCAAAGTACACATTTTCAGCCCACTGGCCGATCTGCGCAATGGCGATGGGGGAGACCTTTTCTGTCATGAAGCAGTCGTTCAGGATCACGCCGACCAGCACCTCAAAGGCAGCAGAGGAAGAAACGCCGCTGCCCTTGGGCACGTTGGAGGAGATGTACACGTCCAGACCGGACAGCTTTGCGCCGCGCTGACGGAAGGCCTCGCACTCGCCGCGCAGCAGGGAAGCGGTGGTGTTCTCCTCCTCCTTGCGGGCAGTCAGGTCGTCAAGGTCGATGACGCACAAATCGTACCCCTCGCTCTGCACGCGCAGCTGGTTCAGGCTGTTGGGGGCGGCAGCGGCGATCATATCAATGTTCACGCTGCCTGCCAGCACACGGCCATGCTGGTGGTCGGTGTGGTTGCCGCCGATCTCGGTGCGGCCGGGGGCACTATATAGACCGGCCTTGGTGTGTGCGCCAAAGGTGGTCTCCAGCCCGTCCAGAACAGCCGCATAGCGGGCTGCCTGTGCAGGGGTCTTTTCAGGGGTGCAGCAGTACAGCGCAGCCAGACGCGCAGCGTGTGCGCCCTCGGTCAGCTCCTGCTTCCAGGTGGAAATGGATTTCATCATGGAAATTTCCTCCTACTATTATGATCGGAAAAGTCGATGCAGCCGTTCGCAGCTGCCGTAGCTGCTTCTATAATAGTCAAACACAGCGCAAAAAACCATGTGTTATTGTTGCATCTCGATGAAAAGTTGCAAAAAACGCCGGTAAGAGCTGATTGGTTGATGAAGAACAAATAAAATAAAAATTTCTTGTGCAAATCAAAATGCTTGGCATAAATGCACACAAATCTCGGAATTTTGAGCGCAGCGCCCAAAAAAGACGGGATGGAAAATTGCACTTTGCACAAAAAACACGGCGCCGCACTTCCGGGAAGGACCCGGTCAGCGCGGCGCTGTGCTGGCAAATTATAAATCGTTAAGGAGAACCGGCCGGGTACAGGGGCAAAACCGGTACCCGGTCAGGAATGACGGAAAACGTTCAGACGCTCCGGGTGCAGCAGCACCGGGGCGCACAGACAGCGGCAGACGGTGTGCCGGACTGGCCGGCGGTGCGGCGCAGCAGCATCCGCTTTTTGTCGGCAGCGTACAGTGCGTCCAGATAGACCTCCCGGAACAGGGGAGAACCCTCCAGTGCGGCAAGGTTCATCAGGCGTTCGATATAAGCATCATATAGGCTCAGGCAGAAGCTTTTCATTAGAACAGATCCTCCGTGCAAAGGGGTGTGTGCGACAGGTATCCGGAGTATCTTGCAAGATCCTTGGTACGATGCTATTATATAACCAAACTGAAAAAACTGTTAGCAAAATTTCACTGTATCAATAGGAGAAAATCGCCATGATAGATGAAAACGGGGTATGGCAGGTCGTTGTGGGGGCAGATGGGAAGGAGCAGGTGACCATCGGTACACCGGAGTTTCCGGTGGAGATGTGGGGCGCATGGAACCGCACGCAGGAAACGCTTTGCCCGGGCGTGCCATGGCATTGGCATCCGGAATTTGAGATCGATGTCGTTACCGGGGGCGCAGAGTTGATGCAGGCGGATGGCAAGACCTTCCGTCTGCAGACCGGGCAGGGGATGTTCGTCAACAGCGGGGTGCTCCACGCTTCGGAAAAAGCGCCGGACACACCGATCACACACCATGATTCGCTGGTGTTCCATCCTTCCGTGGTGGGCGGTGCCACCGGCAGCGTGTTCTGGCAGAAATATCTCAGCCCGCTGATCGCAGCCCCGGAGTGCCGCTGTGTGCCGCTGCTGGGCGAAACAGAATGGGAGCGGCAGATCCTGGCGGAGATGCAGCGTATGGCGCATCTCTGGCCAGAAAAACAGCCGGGCTATGAGTTTGCGGTGCGGGCAGCGCTTTCCAACATTCTTTTCCTGCTCAAGGAGCATTGTGTACAGCACGCGCCCGCGCCTACCGAGCAGGAGCTGCGGGATGCTGAGCGCATCAAACAGATGGTGGACTTTATCCGCCTCCACCGGGAGGACCCCATTACCACCGCACAGATCGCAGCCAGTGCATCCATCAGCGTCAGCGAGTGCCTGCGCTGCTTCCGCCGCATGATGGACCTTACCCCTAAGGAGTACCTGTGCCAGCACCGCATCCGCCACGCCGCCACCCTGCTGGAACAGACGGATAAGCCTGTTGCGCAGATCGGGGCAGAGTGCGGTTTTGAGGATATGAGCTACTTTGCCCGGGTATTCCGCGCCCGGCAGGGCTGTACGCCCTCGGCATACCGGGCAAAACTGCGGAAATAAAGCGAGGGGCCGGTGCACTCATGCTGTGCAGCAGCCCCTCGCGGGTCATTTATGAAATTCGCTCCCAGTCAGGCCGTCAAGGTTCAGCATCCCTTCCAGTGCGGCAATGTCGGCGTTCACGTCCAGCGCATCGGCTTGGAACAGCTTGTCCAGCTGGTTTTCAAAGGCGGTCACCAGCAGGTCCATGCTGCGCTCGATGCTGTGCTTGGCTTCGG
The DNA here is from genome assembly GCA_934540955.1 of uncultured Faecalibacterium sp. Classification (GTDB taxonomy): domain Bacteria; phylum Bacillota; class Clostridia; order Oscillospirales; family Ruminococcaceae; genus Faecalibacterium. Next base: position 26,082 of record CAKTCY010000006.1, on the reverse strand, counting down.
TGATGTTCGTGCCCTCCACCGCCTGCCCGGAAAGGCTGGCGTAGGTGTTCAGCAGCTTGAGCGCAGTGGGCAGATAGTAGTTCATAAACTTTTGCAGCTGCGCCTTTTTCTCCGGGTCCTTCTGCGCCAGCGCAAAGATACGCCCGCTGACCTCTTCCAGCCTGGAGATCTTCGCGCTCATCACCGGGTCGGGGATGGCGTCGTTCACCTCCCGCAGCTGGCGCAGCAGGGCAGCGTACTCGTCCTCTGCGGCGGGCTGAGCTTTAGGTGCAGGGGCGGGTGCAGGCCTTTTCGGCTGCGGTGCTGCGCCCCGCACCACCAGCGTGTCGGTGCGGTTGTCAATGTAGGCATCCGCGCCGAAGTATCCATGCTCGATGGCGCTTTTCACGGCAGCACGTCCCCGGGCAGTATCCACCCCGGCGGCAGCAAACAGCTCCGGCAGAGGAATGTTATCCCGCACGCCCACCACTTTATCCAGCAGCCGCTCCAGCTTGCGGGTGCTCTTCATCCGCAGGCCGGTCAGCAGCGCACCGCCGCCGCCAATGGCCATGGCAATATTGGAAAACAGCTCCCCGGGGTCGGGCCAAAACTTCCACACACTGATGACATCCACCGCATCCGTCACCCCGGCAAACAGGAAAACGGCACCCATAATGGTGCAGAGGGTGGCAATGTTTTTATGCCATTGCTTTGCGCTTTTCTGCTCTGCCGTGGGAACATCCTGCCCGGGGAAAGGCGGCGTTTTCGGCATGGGTGCGGGTTCTGGGGCGGGGCGGTAGTTGCCCCGGGCACGGGCAGCCTCCTGCTCCTCCTTCTGCATCTTCTGGTCGATGCCCTTCAGGATGAACAGCAGCACCCCCAACGGCCCGGACATCGCCATGACGATAAAGATGGCAATGGTGGGGATCTTTGCAAAATAATGTTTTCTCGGCTCCATGAAACAGAATTCCTTTCACAGAAAGATAAAAATAAGACCACGTTCCACTCTATTATAGCGGAGCGCGGCCTTTTTGTTAAGGGGGTATTTCTGTTCCCGTGAAAATGCGCTTGGAGCGGTCCGCAGACCGCGACAAGCGCAAAATCAAAAATTGTTCTTCCACAAAAAGAGGCCGCTGCGCAAATGCACAACGGCCTCTCCATAAAAGCTTACTTCATCAGGCTGCAAACGGCCTCGGCGTAAGCGGCGGGGTCATCCACGGGCAGACCCTCGATCAGCTGTGCCTGTGCGTACAGCAGGGCGCTGTACTTGTTCAGCTTCTCGGTGTCACCGGCCTCCTGTGCGGCCTTCAGGGCAGCAAACACGGGGTGGTTCACGTTCAGCTCCAGCACCTTGTCGCTCTTCACGCCCTCGCTGCCGGGCTGCTTGGACAGAACCTTCTCCATCTCGATGGACAGCGGGCCGTCAGCGCTCAGGCAGACAGGATGATCCTTCAGGCGGGTAGAGACCTTGACCTCCTTCACTTTGCCGTTCAAAGCGTCCTTCATGGCATCGAACAGAGCCTTGTTCTCGGCGGTGGCATCCTCGGCGGCCTTCTTCTCCTCCTCAGACTCCAGACCCAGATCGCCGCTGTTCACGTTCTTGAACTCCACGGTGCCGTCCTTGCCCTCGGCATCCTTGCGGGGGTAGCTGTGCAGGATCTGCAGGCAGAACTCGTCCACGTCCTCGGTCAGCAGCAGCACGTCAAAGCCCTTGTCCAGCACCAGCTCTGCGGAGGGCAGCTTTGCCAGACGGTCGGTGGAATCGCCTGCGGCAAAGTAGATGTACTTTTGCTCGGCGGGCATCTTGTCGATGTACTCCTGCAGGGTGACCATCTTCTGCTCCTTGGCAGACCAGAACAGCAGCAGGTCGCGCAGCAGCTCGGCGTGCATCCCGTAGTCAGAGTAAGCACCAAACTTGATCTGACGGCCGAACTCCTTCCAGAGCTCCTCGTACTTCGCACGGTCGTTGTTCAGCATGGCGTGCAGCTCGTTCTTGATCTTCTTTTCCAGTGCATTGTGGATCAGCTTCAGCTGGCTGTCCTTCTGCAGCATCTCACGGCTGATATTCAGGCTCAGGTCCTGACTATCCACGATGCCCTTCACAAAGCTGAAGTAATCCGGCAGCAGGTCGGCGCACTTTTCCATAATCAGCACACCGGAGGCGTACAGTGCCAGACCCTTCTCGTAGTCCTTGGTGTAGAAATCGTAGGGGCGGTGGCTGGGTACGAACAGCAGGGCGTTGTAGTTGGCAGTGCCCTCGGTGCGGCTCACAATGACCCGGGCGGGGTCGGCGTAATCGCCGAACTTATCCTTGTAGAAGCTGTTGTACTCCTCATCGGTCACTTCGCTCTTCTGCTTCTTCCAGATAGGGATCATGCTGTTCAGGGTCTCCAGCTCGGTGTAGGTCTCCCACTCCGGCTTGTAGTCCTCGGGCTTGGGGTCCGGTTCCGGCTTCTGACGGCTCTTTTCGCGCTCCATCTGGATGGGGTAACGCACATAGTCGCTGTACTTCTTCACAATGGCCACAATGCCGTATTCATCCAGGAAGTTGTCGTACTGCTCGGTGTCGGTATCCGGCTTGATGTGCAGAATGATCTGGGTGCCCACGGTATCCTTCTGAGCGGGGGTCATCTCGTAGCCGTCCACGCCGGAGGACTCCCACTGCCAAGCCTCGTCCGAGCCGTATGCCTTGGAGATAACGGTCAGCTTATCGGCCACCATAAAGGCAGAGTAGAAGCCCACACCGAACTGACCGATGATATCGATGTTCTCGTCCTTGTTGTCCTTCTTGAAATCCAGAGAACCGGAGTGTGCAATGGTGCCCAGATTCTGCTCCAGCTCTTCCTTGGTCATACCGATGCCGTTATCCTCCACGGTCAGGATGCGGTTTTCCTTATCGCGGGTGATGAGGATGCGGAAATCGCCCTTGTTCATGCCCACGGAGGTGTCGGTCAGGCTCTTATAGTACAGCTTGTCGATGGCGTCCGAAGCGTTGGAGATCAGCTCGCGCAGGAAGATCTCTTTATTGGTATAGATGGAGTTGATCATCATGTCCATCAGTTTTTTGCTCTCTGCCTGAAATTCTTTCTTGGCCATAATACAAAACCTCTTTTATCACATATTTGGTGCACCGTGCCCCGGCAAAGCACCAGAGCACTTAGCACTCATAACTTCTGAGTGCTAATATACAACGACTTGCAGGGAAAATCAAGGCTTTTCATAAAAAGTTAAAAAAGTTAAAATTTGTTCTCCTGTGCACGAAACGGCGCGCTGGGATCGTTTCTTATAAATTTTCTTGCAAAGAGTTTCCCACTTTTGCGCGGACTGTGCTATAATGGAGCGAGTATGCCGGAAGGATGTGAGAAAATGTCAAAACAGGGCGATGCCGCTTACGCATGGTTTTTGCAGGGCTATAATTGCAGTCAGAGCGTGGTGGCGGCATTTGCACCGCAGCTTGGCCTGACCGAGGAGATGGCGCTGCGCCTTTCCGCAGGGTTTGGCGCAGGCATTGGCCGGATGCGGGAGGTGTGCGGGGCGTTCTGCGGCGTGGTGACCGTGCTGAGCATGGTCTATGCCGACCCCACAGACCCCAAGGATAAATCCCGGATGTACGCGCTGGTGCAGCAGGCGGCAGAGCAGTACCGCAGCCGCAACGGCGGCGGCAGCATCATCTGCCGGGAGCTGCTGGCAAAGGCGGGCGCTGCCCCTGCCGGGGGCACAGCGGCAGAGGAACGCACTGCAGACTATTATAAAAAGCGCCCCTGCCCGGAGCTGTGCCGCATTTGCGCCGACCTGTGCGCAGAGTTCATTGCAGCCCACCCAGAGGGGCGGCACGGCTTTTATAAGGAGGATGCGTAAATGCAGCTTGAGCAACTGGAGCTGACCGGCGGCGGTACGCTGACGCTCTACCTGCGGGAGAGCGTGGAGGCCATGCCGCACTTCCGGCAGCGCCCGCTGGTACTGGTGGTGCCCGGCGGCGGCTATAACCACGTCAGCCCCCGGGAGGGCGACCCCGTAGCGCTGCAATTTGCAGCAGCGGGGTATCACACGGCGGTGCTGCACTACGCAGTAGGGGACAGCGCCCGGGATGCGCTGCCCATGCGGCAGCTGGCACAGGCCATCGGCCTTGTGCGGCAGCACGCGGCGCAGTGGAATATCCTGCCGGATCAGATCGCTTTGTGCGGCTTTTCGGCGGGCGGCCATCTGGCACTGTCCGGTGCGGTGTGGGATATCCCCGGCATGGCAGACCAGCCGCGCCCCAACGCTCTGCTGCTGGCCTACCCGGTGGTCACCGCCGGGGAATACGCCCACCGGGGCAGCTTTGTGCAGCTTTCCGGTACGCAGGACATTGCCGCCCACCAGCGCTTTACGCTGGAGGATAAAATTACGCCAGACACACCGCCGGTGTTTGTCTGGCATACCATGGAGGACGAGACCGTCCCGGTGGAAAACACGCTGCTGCTGCTCAGCGCCCTGCACAAGGCGGGCGCGCCGTGCGAGGCGCACCTGTTTGAAAAAGGCTGCCACGGCACCAGCATCTCCACCCCGGAGGTGGACGCCGACAGCGCCCACCGCAACCGCTGGGTGCAGCTTGCGGTGGAATGGCTGAACGATACCTTTTCCTTCCGCGCCTGAAATAACCGACTGAAACAGGAAAAGCGTGTGTAAATTTTAGCCATACCTACAAAAAATTCACAAATAAACCGTTGACTTGCACAGGCGTATGCCGTATACTGTCCAACGGGGATGAAGCCACGAAAGAAGGAAACAAAAATGGTTATGGATCCCACACTGCCGCGCATCAAGGTGCGCGATCTGCTCATGCAGGCATTTCTCACCGGCTGGGAGCGCTCGGATAAGAGCACCTCGCAGGACGAGTACCTGCAAAGCTCCATTCAGGTCATTGAGATGCTGCAGGTAGAGCCGGAAAACCTCTACGCAGAGGAAGGCCTTGGCCTGCCGGACGGCGAAGAGGTGGATCATCTGGACGATCTGCTGCGGGCAGACGGCTTCTGGCTGTACTACGGGGTGGAAGCGGAAAACTTCTTCCTGATCCAGTGGTACCCGGACGAGGCCGCTGCCAATGCAAAGCTTGCCCAGCTGGAGGAGCTGGGCGATGGCAAGCAGTATCTGGTGGATCTGTCCCTCAAGCGGGCAAACCCGTCCAAGGCCGAAAACTTCGGCAATTCCAACCCGGTGCAGCTCCGCTCTTGAATCATGTTTTGAGTTGAAAGGAAATTTTGCTCATGCAGCTTTCTGTTACGGAACGCGAACGGCTTCATGCCATTCTGGAAAAATACGACCGCAACCCCAAGGTACAGCAGATGCGGGAGTTCATCCAGCATGGGGACGTTACCACCTATCAGCATTGCAAGAACGTGGTGCTGGTCAGCTGCTGGCTGAACCATCGGCTGCATCTGGGTGCAGACGAGACCTCGCTGGCTGTCGGTGCATTCCTGCACGATTTTTACCTGTATGACTGGCACAAAAAGGGTACTTTCCACGGCATCCGCCGCCTGTTCGAGATGCACGGCTTCTCCCACCCGGGCTGCGCCTGCGTCAATGCGGAACAGGTGTTCCATATCACCAAAAAGGAACAGAGCATCATTTCCAGCCATATGTGGCCGCTGACCTTCCGTCATGTGCCCAGCTGCCGCGAGGCTATCATCGTCTGCCTTGCCGATAAGTACTGTGCTGTGGTGGAAAGTATGTTCAAGCACAGCCGTGTGGCTGCCACCAAAAACGCCGACGGCGAATACGACGAGTGGTAAAACTGGATCATTGTAAATAACAAGAGCCGCTGCACCCCAAAAGTGCAGCGGCTCCTTCTGTTTATACGTCATGAAAAGGCAGAGCGGGAAAATCTGCAGATTTTCCCGCTCTGCAAATAAAAATAAGTCTGTGCCCGGTGGGGCTGGTCACAGCTTTTTGAACCCCTCCGGCTCGTCTGCAGCGGCGCGACGCTCCATCAGATAGGTGTCCAGCCAGCGGCCGTGGCAGTCCCGCGCAATACGCTCCCGGCGCCCCACCAGCCGGAAGCCGCACTTGGCGTGCAGGGCACGGCTGGCGGCGTTATCCTGCAAAACGGTGGATTGCAGCGTCCAGTACCCGGCCTTTTCGGCAGCGGCGCACAGGGCGCTCAACAGCTGAAAGCCCAGTCCGTGCCCTCGGAACTGCTCGCCTACATAGATGCTTACCTCGGCCACGCCCCGGTAGCACCAGCGAGGGTCTACCCGGTGCAAAGCGCACCACCCCGCCAGCACTCCGCCGGAAAGAATGACCAGACGGCACTCCTTTGTGTGGGAGGCGTCCCACGCGGTATAGGGCGGGCATTCGGTCTGGAAGGTGGCGTATTCCGTGGCAATGCCCTCAACATAAATTCTGGAGACTGCGCTCCAGTCCTCCGGCGTCATAGGCCGGATGATGATCTTATCCATACTTTCATCCTCGGCGGGCCGAAAATTGCCCGCATTCTCTTTCCACTCCCGGATAAACTCCAGTATAGCAGAATTTGCCGGATGGTACAAGAAGCGGACTGCACAGAAATTGCTTTGACATCCCCCTCGTTTGTGATACAATAAAGGGACAAGAATGCACAGAGCGCCGCATCCGTACTGGCAGATGCAGCCGTATGCCGGGCGCGGCATTCTGCTGTGGGAAAAGGAGTAGAGAATATGAAGGACTGGAATACCTGTTTTGCATACCTGAACATGGAGCTGCCGGACGATATCCGCCGCCTGAAGGAGGCGGGCTACTACGATGCCGCCATTGCGCGCATCGACGCCTGCCTGGCCGAGGACTGGACTGCCAGCCAGAACCAGCCCCTGCACCCGCAGGGTGCGCTGCCGGTAAACCCCACCCCCCACGGCGTGGATGCGTGGCGGCAGGGTCTATTGGCGCACCGGGAGATTTTGCGCCGCCTGCCGCGGGATTACACCCTGACCGCCGACCAGCTGCTGAGCCGGCTGCAGGCCACCCTGCGGGACTTTACCGCCGAGGAATTTGCCGCGCTGGACGCTGCCGGTCAGATGGACTGGCGCTTTGTGGAGGGGCAGAAGCGCTATATCTACCGCGCCGCCGAAACGCTGGTGGCCACCCATCCCGACCTTGCCGCCCGTCAGCTGGACGCGCCCGTCCCGGAGCGCAGCTGGGATCGTTTTGAGCCTCAGCACGACCAGATGGTGCGCACCGGCGCAGTCAGTGCAGACATCACCCTGCGCACCAGCATCGGCATGACCGACGAGATCTTTGCCCGTGCCCTTGCCGCCGCAAAGGCCGAGGGCAGAAGCACCGTGCACGTCAAGGTATGGCTGCCGCTGCCCGCTGCCTGCCCGGCACAGAGCAATATCACGCTGGACAGCTTTACCGCGCAGCCGACCTATATCGCACCGGAGACTGCCCCCCAGCGCACCGCATACTGGGAGGCAGACCTTGCCGAGAACTGCCGCTTTGGTGCACAGTACAGCTACCGCAGCACCGCGCACTACGCCGCCCCGCTGGAGCTGCAGGCCGACCCGGTGCAGCCGGATTTTGACACCGCCGAGCAGCTGCCCCACATCGCCTTTACCCCCTATATGAAGGCACTGGCTGCGCAGCTGACCGAGGGCATCACCGACCCGGTGCAGAAGGCAAAGCGCATTTATGATTTTGTCACCCTGAATGTGCACTACCACTTCCAGCCCATGTATTTTGTGCACGAGAACATCACTGATAATTGCGCTCGCAGCCGCCGTGGCGATTGCGGCGTGATGGCTGCCACCTTCATCACCCTTTGCCGCATTGCAGGCATCCCGGCAAAGTGGCAGAGCGGCATGGTGGCACGTCCGGAGACGGCCGGCTGCCACGACTGGGCAATGTTCTACATTGCACCCAAGGGCTGGATGTACGCCGATTGCTCCGCCGGTGCCTCCATGGCGCGTGCGGGCAACGAGAAGATGCGTCTGCACTACTTCGGCAATCTGGACACCGACCGCATGGTGGCCAACAGCGACATCTGCGCTCCCTTCGACCCGCCCATGTGCGCCTTCCGCGCCGACCCCTGTGATAATCAGGTGGGCGAGATGGAGGTAGACGGCGTGGGTCTGTACGGCCAGCAGGTAGAGACCACGCAGGAGATCGTAAAGCATCAGGAAGTATAAGCATATCCGGGTCTGCCATTACCGCAAGACCCGGATTTTTGAGTTAAAAGGAGAACCAGTCTATGGAATTTTTGGCAGGACTGTATACGCTTCTGCTGGTGGCCATCTGTCTGCTGCAGGCGCTTTTGCTGTACCGCACCGGCAAGCCCGCCGCCCGGCAGGATGACGAAGCCCTGAAGGAGTGGCTGCGTCAGCAGCTGGAGGCGCAGGCGCGGGTTCTGGAGGAAAAGCAGGCGCAGCAGGCACAGCAGAATCTGGCCGCGATGGCGCACATCAGCGATACCCTGCAAACCGCAGTGCAGGGCATGAGCAGCACCCTGACGGCAGGGCAGAACACCCAGCAGCAGACCATGGAGCAGCGCTTGCAGGGGCTGGAGGCCTCCAACGCCCGCAAGCTGGAGGAAATGCGCAAGGCGCTGGCAGACGGCCTTGCCGCCATGCAGGCACAGAACGCCCAGAAGCTGGACGAGATCCGCCACACCGTGGACGAGCAGCTGCAGGACGCGCTGCAAAAGCGGGTGACCGAAAGCTTTAAGGCAGTCAACGACCAGCTGGAGCAGGTGTACAAGGGCTTGGGCGAGATGCAGAGCCTTGCCGCGGATGTGGGCGGGCTGAAGCAGGTGCTCTCCGGCGTTAAGACCCGCGGCATTCTGGGCGAGATCCAGCTGGGTGCGATCCTGGAAGAGATCCTTGCACCGGAGCAGTACGACACCAACGTAGCCACCATTCCCGGCAGCACCCAGCGGGTGGAGTACGCCATCCGGATGCCCGGCGTGGACGGCAACAGCGTCTGGCTGCCCATCGACTCCAAATTCCCCGGCGATACCTACGCCCACCTGCAGGATGCGCAGGCCTCCGGCGATGCGCAGGCGGTGGAAAACGCCCGCCACGCGCTGGAGCTGGTGCTGCGCAGCGAGGCAAAGGACATCCGGGAAAAATATGTGGAGCCGCCCTATACCACGGCCTTCGGCATCCTGTTTCTGCCCTTTGAGGGTCTGTACGCCGAGGTGGTGAACGCCGGACTGTTGGAAGTTTTGCAGCGGGATTATCAGGTGAACGTGGCCGGCCCCAGCACCATGGCAGCACTGCTCAACAGCCTGCAAATGGGCTTCAAGACCCTTGCCATCCAAAAGCGCTCCGGCGAGGTGTGGCAGCTGCTGGGCGCAGTCAAGACCGAGTTTGATAAGTTCGGGCAGGGGCTTTCCAAGATGCAGCAGCGCCTGCGCCAGACGGATGAAGAACTGGATAACCTCATCGGGGTGCGCAGCCGCGCCATCAGCCGCAAGCTGCGTGCGGTGCAGACGCTGGACGAAAACACCGCCGCAACCCTGCTGGAGTTGGACACCGAGCCGGGCAGACCGGTAACAGCACGTCTGCCGGAGAGTGGGGAAGAGCTTTGATGCACAAAGTATCCCCGCGTTATCCCTTGCGAAATTTCTGACGATGTGCTATAATAGGAATTGTTCTCAGAAATATTTGCCAATTCACGGCACAACATAAACCTAAAAGGAGTCTGAACGGTATGAGCATGAAAAAAATCAGCGAAGCCATCCTTGGTGTCGGCGTGGACGATACCACCATCGACCTGTTCGAGAGCCAGTATCCGGTGCCCACCGGGGTCAGCTATAATTCCTATGTCATTCTGGACGAAAAGACCACCATTCTGGATACGGTGGATGCCCGCGCCACCGAGCCTTGGCTGGAAAACCTTGCCGAGGCACTGGGCGGCTGCAAGCCCGCCTATCTGGTGGTCTCCCACATGGAGCCGGACCATGGCGCCAACGTGGCAAAGTTGGCAGCCCTCTACCCGGAGATGCAGGTGGTAGGCAACGCCAAGACCTTCCAGTATATGGAGCAGTTCTTTGGCGCAGATGCCATTGCCCCGGAGCGCCGCGTGGTGGTAAAGGACGGCGAGAGCCTGAGCCTTGGTGCCCACACCCTCACCTTTGTGTTTGCTCCCATGGTGCACTGGCCGGAGGTCATGGTCAGCTACGAGAGCAGCGAAAAGGTACTGTTCTCTGCCGATGGCTTTGGCCGCTTTGGTGCGGTGGCAAGGTTTGACGAAAACGCCGACTGGGCCAGCGAAGCCCGCCGCTACTACCTGAACATCGTGGGCAAGTACGGCCCGCAGGTGCAGGCACTGCTCAAAAAGGCTGCTGCACTGGAGATCAAGACCATCTGCCCGCTGCATGGCCCGGTGCTTACCGGTGATCTGGGCAAGTACCTGAATTACTACGATCTCTGGTCCAGCTACAAGGCTGAGGAGCCGGAAAAGATTCTGGTAGCCAGCGCCTCCATCCACGGTCACACCCGCGCCGCTGCCCACACCATGGCCGAAAAGCTGCGCGCACAGGGCGCAAAGGTGGTGGAGATGGATCTGACCCGCACCGATGTTTCCTATGCCGTCACCGAGGCCTTCCGCTGCGGTAAGATCGTGCTGGCCTGCGCCACCTACGACGGCTTCCTCTTCCCGCCGATGGAAAACCTGCTGACCCACCTCAAGACCAAGAGCTTCCAGAACCGCACTGTTGGCCTGATGGAAAACGGCACTTGGGCACCCATGGCAGCAAAGCTTATGCGTGCCGAGCTGGAGAGCATGAAGAACATCACCCTCTGCGAGAACGTTGTCACCATCCGTTCTGCCGCCAACGCCGCCGCCGAGGCACAGATGGACGCTCTTGCCGCAGAGCTCGTGGCAAAGTAACGCGATATAAAATCAGGTGAACGCAAACACTCCCGGACTTTCTACAAAAGCCCGGGAGTGTTTTTTGTTCCTTTATTTGTTCGATTATCTGCTAGATTACGAGCGGAAAACACGGAATTTTACGTTATTTTTTTGAAATAGGCAAAAACAAAAAAAACGGTGAAACGAACAAATTATGAACGTTTCACCGATATATTTTGGAGCAGGATACGGGACTCGAACCCGCCGCCTACTGCTTGGGAAGCAGTCGCTCTACCGGATGAGCTAACCCTGCAAGTGCTCCATTATTGTAACAAAGCAGGGCGGGAATGTCAAGGCCTTTCCGCACGAAATTTGCGGTCAGCTCATTTTAGCCCATGTCAGGTCCAGCACCGGGAAAAACGGGTCGAATACCAGGTCCCGCACACCGTTTGCCAGCAGCAGACGCTTCTGCTGTGCCATCAGGGGTACCACGGTACAGCTTTCCAGCAGCTGCTGCTCGCACTGCGCCAGCAGGGCACAGCGGGCTTTGCCGGTCTGCTGTGCGCTCAGTGCCAGCCGGTCAGCGTATACAGTATCGGCATAGCCGGTCAGACTGCTGCCTGCGGTGGTGAACTGCTGCAGCATCTGGTAAACACTGCCGCCCTCGGCACGGATGGGCGCAAGGGCAATGGTGTATTTCCCGGCGGCAAGGCGGGCGTCAAACTCGTCCTGCTCTACCTCTTCCACCGAGAAGAACAGAGAGCACTCCTTCTGCCATGCGCTGTTGATCTGGTCGGCCAGCTCGCTCAGCCCGGCGTTCTTGGGCAGCAGCAGGGTCACGCCGGAAAAATCCGAGGTAGCCATGCCCTGCCGGGCAGCCAGATACAGGGTCTTCGGCTCCGGGATGGTGGGCAGGGGATCTCCCGCAGTCTCGCGGTAGTCCAGCCCGTCCACGGTCAGTCCCTCCGGCACAAGCCCCTTTGCGGCGGCGTACAGGCCGCTGGAGGGCACATCGGCGTTTTCCCGGGCAATGCCTGCCAGCGCCTGCCGCAGCTGCTGGTTCTGGAACACCGACCCCTCCGCAGCGTTGAACAGCAGCGCCCATGTGGTGTCGGAATAGCTTACCGTCTGTAAGCTGGTGGTTTCACCGCTCTCGTCCAGCGCGGCAGAGCATTTGCCATCGGCGAGAAGCTGGGCTGCGCTCTTGCCGCTGCCGCTGGTGTCCTGCACCAGACGCAGACTGCCGACCAGCGGGCTTTCCACGGTACGGCGCAAAAACAGGCCGTTCGTCGTCCAGTTATACAGGTAAAAGCTGCCGCTGGCAAGCGTGGTCTTGGCGGTCAGCCCGTAGGTGCCCCGGGTGCTCTCAAAAAAGGCCTCGTCACAGGGGGCTGCACCGGGCATGGCCAGCTTTGCTAAAAAGTTGTCGTCCCGCTCGCTCAGCCGGAACACCAACGTCAGTGCCCCATTGGCCGAAACCCCCAGACTGCTTTCGTCCGCCAGCCCCGCCAGCACGGCGGCGCTGTTCTGGATGGCGGAAAACTCCACCGCATAGGGCGAGGCGGTATCGGCGCGGAAAATGCGCCGGAACGCAAACACAAAATCCTCGGCGGTAATGTCGTACTCTGTGGCAGCACCCTTGGCGGCAGCGTAGCGCAGGCCGTCCTTCAGGGTAAAGGTGTAGGTCAGTCCGTCCGGGGACACCGTCCACTTCTCGCAGAGCCCCGGCACAAGCTCGCCGTCCGGGTCCTTACGCACCAGCGTGCCGTACAGGTTCTCACAGGCGATGACATCCGACGCACCGGAAGCCACCTGCGGGTCCAGATTTGCAGGGATGCTGTCCACAAACCATGTAAAGCTGGCAGAGCTTGTGGAGCTGCCGCAGCCGGTCAGGGCAAAAAGAAACGCAGCAGCCAGCACCGCTGCGGTAAAACGCAACCATCGTTTCAAAAAGAATAACCTCATTCCGTTCATCTTCGCGCAGAAACGGCAAAAAACGCTCTGCAACGACAAGTGTAGCAGAAAGCAGCGGAAAAAACAATTGTCTTTTTGTGAATTTACCGGGCTTTTTGAAGCAGACTGTGCGGTTTTCCGTTGCCAATTGCGCGCAAATGGACTATAATGGTACAGCGAAGTGATCCCCGCGCTGCCCGTGCGGCGCGGTGCTATACCATGATCCTATAGAGGAGGAACTGTTTTTATGCAGAAAGATCAGCAGAAGCTTGCCCAGCTTATTCAGGGCAAAAAGGTCGCCTTTATCGGCGCTGGCGTCAGCCACAAGACCCTCATCAAGGAATTTGTGGAGCTGGGCGCTCATGTGACCCTGTGCGACCAGAAAAAGAGCGTGGAGGACTTTGGCGATTACGCCGCCACCATCCGGGAGCTGGGCATTGACCTGAGCCTTGGCGAAAACTATCTGGACGGCTTCAAGGGACAGGACATCATCATGCGCACCCCGGGCTTTGTGGGCTACTTTGAAAAGCCCCTGCAGGATGCCATGGCTGCCGGCACCATGGTCACCAGTGAGGTGGAACTGTTCTTCGACTTCTGCCCCTGCGAGATCGTGGCCGTGACCGGCTCGGACGGCAAGACCACCACCACCACCCTTATCTCCAAGTTCTACGAGGCCGCAGGCCGCAAGGTGCATCTGGGCGGCAACATCGGCGCAGCCCTGCTGCCCATGCTGCCGGAGGTGTCCCCGGAGGATGTGGCTGTGGTGGAACTTTCCAGCTTCCAGCTGATCAGTATGCACGCAAGCCCCAACATTGCGGTGGTCACCAACGTGACCCCGAACCATCTGGATCACCACAAGGATATGCAGGAATACATCGATGCCAAGCGCAATATCCTGCTGTACCAGAAGCAGCCTTGCCGCGCCGTGCTGGGCTATGAGAACGAGATCAGCCGCTCCATGCAGGCAGACTGCAAGGGCAAGCAGGTTTGGTTCACCCGCCTGCACGATACCGACAACGGTGCTTTCCTGCGCAAGGACGGGATGCTCTGCATGGCCGAGGATGGCGTCGTGACCCCCTTCCTTGCCCAGAAGGACATCAAGCTGCGCGGTCTGCACAACATCGAAAATCTGCTGGCTGCCGCCGCTGCCGTGTGGGGCGAGGTGCCCGTAGAAGCCATCCGTCAGGTAGGCAGCACCTTTACCGGCGTGGAGCACCGCATCGAGCCGGTGCGCACTCTGGACGGCGTGCTGTACTATAACGATTCCATCGGCACCAGCCCCACCCGCACCATTGCCGGTCTGCGCAGCTTTGACCGGAAGGTCATCCTCATTGCGGGCGGCTACGATAAGCACATCCCTTATGAGCCGCTGGCACCGGAGATCATCGCTCACGTCAAAAATCTGGTGCTGATGGGCGCTACCGGCCCCCGCATCGAGCAGGCTGTGCGGGAGTGCCCCAGCTTTGACGAGGCTGCGCTGCCCATTCAGCACGCAGACAATATGCAGCACGCCGTAGAGCTGGCGCGCGCCGCCGCAAAGCCCGGCGATATCATCATCCTGTCCCCGGCAAGCGCCTCCTTTGACCTGTACCCCAACTTTGAGGTGCGCGGCCGCGAGTTCAAAAAGATCGTCAACGCGCTCAAGTGATCGCACAGGTAAAGGACGCAAAGCGCCGCACCCGGTTCGCAAATGCCTGCCGGGGTCTGCCGGTGCTGGACGCTCTGCTGCCGCTGGACTGTGCTCTCTTTCGCAAAAGTCAGCCGTGGCGGTTTTACGCAGGCCCTACGCTGGCGCTGGAACTTTCCGGCAGCACGGCATGGCTGGCCGGGCATGCAAACCCCGCAGAGCTGGCCGGGTTTCTGTCCTTCTGCGGGTGCGAGAGCGCCATTCTGGACGAAGCTGTCTGCCCGCCGCCGGACGGCTGGCACAAGGCAGAAACGCTCACCGTGTTCGGTCTGCCGCAGGGTAAGCCGCTGCCACTGCCCGCCGTGGACGAAGCTTTATGGGCGCAGCTGACCCTCTGCCGGGAGGCGCCCGCCGCCCGGGTGGCACAGTCGCTTTACCCCGCAGAACCCACCCGGCAGACAGATTTTTACTCAGAACTGTGTACAAAGCGCAGCCGGGGCAGGGCAGTGGCATGGACATTGGAGCAGGGGAGTACCGTTGTCTGCACCGTGGGTGCTTATGCCCTGTGCAATGGGCAGGCCTACATGGCCTGCGGGCAGACCGCAGAGCCGTTGCGGGGCAGGGGCATCGGCGGGCGGCTCATTGTGGAAATGGCAAACAGCCTTGCTGCCGAGGGCCTGCGCCCGGTGTTCCTCTGCGCACCGGAGCGGGTGCGGTTTTATACCCGCCTCGGCTTTGCAAAGCTGGCCGAGTACGCCCGCTATGTGCCCGAGAAATAATAAAGCTTTTTGCGTAAAATGCCAGTTCTCCCGAAAGGAAGAACTGGCATTGCAACGCAAAGGCTCAAAGAACCAAAAATAATAGGAAGGAACTATCACGTTATAATGTCGATTCTGAACCACTTTTTTGATTATAAGCCCGAGGTGCTGGCGCTGGACGAAAAGGCCATGGAGCTGTGCCAGCCCTATTTCCGCCAGATGGAGGAGATCCGGGATTTCAACCAGCTGAAAATGCTCAAGGCCTTTGCCGATACCCAGATGTCCTCTACCGATATGCTGGGTACCACCGGCTACGGCCTGTGGGATACCGGCCGCGCCAAGCTGGAGCAGATCTTTGCGCAGGTCATGGGCGCAGAGGATGCACTGGTGCGCAGCCAGTTCCAAAGCGGCACCCACACACTGGCGGTGGCATTGTTCGGTCTGCTGCGGGCAGGGGACACCCTGCTGGCTGCAACCGGCCGCCCCTACGATACGCTGGAGGGCGTCATCGGTCTGGACGGCAAGGGCAAGGGCACCGGCACCCTGATGGACTACGGCGTGAACTATGACGAAGCCCCCCTCAAGCCCGACTTTACCCCGGACTACGACCTGATCGCCAAAAAAGCCCCCGGCGCAAAGGTGTGCCACATCCAGCGCAGCCGCGGCTATTTACAGCGCAACGCCTTTGATCTGGCTACCATCCGCAAAATTGCCGATACCGCCCGCGCCGCAAACCCGGAGATCATCATCTTTGTGGACAACTGCTACGGCGAGTTCACCCAGACGCAGGAGCCCTGTCAGGTGGGCGCGGATATCGCAGTGGGCAGCCTGATCAAGAACCCCGGCGGCGGCATTGCACCCACCGGCGGCTACATCGTGGGACGCAAGGATCTGGTGGAGCTGTGCGCTTACCGCCTGAACGCCCCCGGCCTTGGCAAGGAGCTGGGCTGCACGCTGGAGACCCCCCGGGATATGTATCTGGGCTTCTACTATGCCCCCGGCGTGGTGTGCGAGGCTATCAAGACCGCCATCTACGCCCAGTGTATGCTGGAGCTGCTGGGCAAAAAGCCCATCCCGCGCTACTGCGAGGATCACAACGATATCGTCACCTGCTTTGATGCCGGCACGGCAGAAGCGCTCATCGGCTTCTGTCAGGGCATTCAGGCTGCCAGCCCCGTGGACAGCTACGCCGCTCCGGAACCCAGTCCGGAGCCGGGCTACACCGATGAGGTGGTCATGGCCAGCGGCAGCTTTACGCAGGGCAGCACCATCGAGCTTTCCTGCGATGGCCCTCTGCGCGCCCCCTATACCTGCTACCTGCAGGGCGGCTTGAACTTTGCCGCCAGCCGCGCCGGTGTGCTGCTGGCTGTCCAGAAAGCATATTTTAAAGAATGATGCTTGCCCTGTGGGCAAGTCACAGTATTATAACAAAAAAGGAGTTATCGCACACGCTGCGATAACTCCTTTTTCCCTCTATACACAATATCAACGCTTACACGGCACGGGCCTGCACCACGGGGAGCGGCTCGATCAAAGCCGGGTGCATCCCCTCGCGATAGTCCAGATCTCCCTGATCCAGACCACGCAGCAGCACCTCTGCGGTAGCAATGTTGGTGGCAATGGGTACGCTGTGCATATCGCACAAACGCAGCAGATTCTGCTCAGTCAGGCTGGCGGCATCGGCCTTCAGCGGGTCGCGGAAGAACAGCACCAGATCCACTTCATCGCAGGCAACGCGGGAGGTGATCTGCTGCACACCGCCCAGCTTGCCGGAAAGGTAGCAGTGCACCGGCAGGCCGGTGGTCTGCGCAAGCATCCGGCCGGTGGTACCGGTGGCGATAACATTATTGCGGGAAAGGATGGCACTGTAAGCGGTACAGAATTGCAGAGCCAGTTCTTTGCGGGAATCATGGGCAAGAATTGCGATCGTCATAGGATGCTCTCTCCTTTACTTATTTTTACATAGCACGGAATGTGATGCACGAATTTTTTGAAGTCCTGTGAAACGGGAGTGAAATCGATATCAAATCTTACAATATAGTTTTACCGCATAGAAAACGCCCTGTCAAGAGAAAATTTTGCTTTTTTAACCTATAAAAACACAAAAGTAATACTTTAACATTGTTGGAAACGGCAAAAACTTGGATACATACCACTATCCAAGAATGGCTATTTCATGGGAAAAGTGAAAATTTTTTCGGTTTTCATATTCGATTTAAAATACAGTCCATCCCGGTAAAACAAAAATACAGGCCGAAGCAGCTTGCATCGGCCTGTACAGGAAATTTTTTTCAACTATGAAAAGCTTGCTCTGCCGCGCCCGCAGGCCGGACAGAATTGTAAAAAAATTATGAAGAAGTCGGGGCAGGGGAACTCACCGAATCTGTCCGTCACCATGGATGACATACTTGTAGCTGCAAAGCTCCTCCAAGCCCATGGGGCCCCGGGCGTGCAGCTTCTGGGTAGAGATGCCCATCTCGCAGCCCAGACCAAACTCGCCGCCGTCCGTAAAGCGGGTGGAGCAGTTCACATACACGGCAGCGCTGTCCACCGCAGCGGTAAAGCGGTCGGCATCTGCCCGCGTCTGGGTCAGAATGGCCTCGCTGTGGCCGGTGGAGTGCTGTGCAATGTGGGCAATGGCCTCGTCTACACTATCCACCACCTTGACGGCAAGGATGTAGTCCAGAAACTCGGTGTCAAAGTCCGCAGGGCCGGCGGGCGTGCCGGGAATGATGGCGGCGGCGCGTGTGTCCAGCCGCAGCTCTACCGGCAGCTTGCCCGCAGCCACGCGGTCGGGGCCAAGACGCTGTGCGAGCTTGGGCAGAAACTCCTGTGCAATGGCAGAGTGCACCAGACACACCTCCTCGGCGTTGCACACGCTGGGGCGGCTGGCCTTGGCATTTTCGATAATGTCCAGCGCCTTGGCCTGATCGGCGGTGTCGTCCACAAAAATGTGGCAGATGCCGGTACCGGTCTGGATGCAGGGCACCTTGGCGTTCTCCACACAGGCGCGGATCAGCCCTGCGCCGCCCCGGGGGATCAGCAGGTCCACATAGCCCACGGCGGTCATCAGGGCGTTGGCAGAGGCGTGGGTGGTATCCTCGATCAGGCAGACCGCGTTTTCCGGCAGACCATTCTCCCGCAGCCCCTGCCGCAGTGCCTGCACAATGGCGTTGGCGCTGCGCCATGCCTCCTTGCCGCAGCGCAGAATGCAGGCGTTGCCGCTCTTGATGGCAAGGGCGGCGGCATCGCTGGTCACGTTGGGGCGGCTCTCGTAGATGATGGCGATCACGCCCATGGGCACGGCGGTCTTTTCGATCACCAGCCCATTGGGGCGCTCCACCCGCTTCAGCACCCGGCCCACCGGGTCGGGCAGGGCGGCAACCTCTTCAATGCCCTTTGCCATGGCGCGGATACGCTCCTCGGTCAGGGCAAGACGATCCAGCATCACATCGCTGATATGTCCCCTTGCAGCAGCCATATCGTCGGCGTTGGCGGCAAGGATGGCCGTCATGCTTGCGGGGCTGCACAGCTGCGCAGCCATACTGCGCAGTGCCTGTGCGCGGCTGGCGCTGTCAGCCAGTGCCAGCGCAGCCTTTGCCCCGCGGGCGGCTTCCAGAATTTCCTGTGTAGTCATAGGTCAGACCTCCTGTGTGGACAGTGCGGGCTGCTTGTGCCCGGCAAAGCGGGTGCCGATGGGCTTGCCCGCAGCGATATCATACAGCAGCTCCGGGTGTGCGCCGTTGGCAATGACCATGTCCGCGCCGCTGCCGGTCACCATGCGGGCAGCACGCAGCTTGGTGGCCATGCCGCCGGTGCCCAGCGCCGAGCCCGCACCGTCTGCCAGCGCCATCACCTCGGAGGTGATCTCCTCCACCAGCGGGATGAGTGCTGCATCCGGGTGGGTGTGAGGGTTAGCGGTGTACAGGCCATCGATATCGCTCAGCAGCACCAGCAGATCAGCCTTGCAGCAGCAGGCCACAATAGCGGCCAGCGTGTCGTTGTCGCCAATAGAAGTGATCTCATCGGTGGCAACGCTGTCGTTTTCATTGATGATGGGCAGTGCACCCAGCTCCAGCAGGCGGGTCAAAGTGTTCTGGATGTTCACCCGGCGCTCGGTGTGCTCCACGTCCACGCCGGTAAGCAGGATCTGCGCTACCGTGTGATCGTAGGCACTGAACAGCCGGTCGTAGGTGTACATCAGCTCGCACTGTCCCACGGCAGCGCAGGCCTGCTTGGTGGTGGTATCCTTGGGGCGTGCAGGCAGCGAAAGCTTGCCCACGCCCATGCCGATAGCGCCGGAGGACACCAGAATGACCTCGTGTCCCTCGTTCTTTAAATCGCTCAATACCTTGACCAGTTCCTCTGCATGGCGGATGTTCAGCCGCCCGGTGGGGTATGCCAATGTGGAGGTGCCCACTTTCACAACGATGCGCATGATTCCATTAACCCTTTCCCATTTCCTTTGTTTTGTCGTAAGCGGCCAGCACGGCATCCATCACCGCACCGCGCAGCCCGTGTTCTTCCAGTACCCGCACGCCCTGAATGGTGCTGCCGCCGGGGCTGCACACAGCGTCCTTCAGCGCACCGGGGTGTTTGCCGCTTTCCAGCACCAGCTTTGCACTGCCCAGCACCATCTGTGCTGCGTACTCCTGCGCCTTTGCCCGGGGCAGACCGCAGGCCACGCCGCCGTCGGCCAGCGCTTCAATAAACTGGTACACCCATGCCGGGCCGCAGCCGGAAACGCAGCTTGCAGCATCGATCATGCCCTCGGCTACGGCGTCCAGACGCCCGGCGGGAGCCATCAGCTGACAGAAAGCAGCCTCTTCCTCGGCAGTCACGTTGACGGAGCAATACTGAATCATGCCTTCGCCCACCGATGCCGGGGTGTTGGGCATGATGCGAATCACGGGATAGTCGCCGCCCGCCATCTCCTGAATGCGTGCCACCGGCAGACCGGCGGCCATGGTGCACAGCACGAACCGCCTGGTGCGCTCGGCAAGGATGAACCGCAGCGGCTCCAGCATGGCTTCCATCATCTGGGGCTTCACCGCCAGAAAGATTAGGTCGCAGTCCCCGGCGACCTCGGCATTGGTGGCCGTCTGGCAGCCCAGCTCAGCAGCCAGCGCCTCGGCCTTGGCAGCCGTGCGGTTGGCCAGAAATACATTCTCAGGCGCAGTAGCCTTGCACACGGCGCGGGCAATAGCCCCGCCCATGTTTCCACAGCCTAAAAACCCAATGGTTTTTATCATCATAATAACCCTCCCTCGGCAGGTATGCACTGCATAAAATCTGCTTCTTATTCATTCTAAGCAACCGCTGGGAGAAAATCAAGACTTTTGTCTTATTTTTGGCGGATATGTTGTAAAAACAGCACCTTCGGGGCGGGCAGCGCACACACAAACTTCATAAAAAGGTAAGAATCTTTACTTGAAATAAGGTCACATTTTGCGGTAAAATAAATCATGGGCTATCATTCACGGATCTACTGTAAACGGCAGAGGCGTCTGCCGGGAAAGGATGGGTTTTTGTGTCACAAACGACAAAACGGGCACTGGAGGCATCTTTGAAGAAGCTGCTGCTGGAAAAGCCCCTGAACAAGATCACGATCAACGATATCACCGAGGACTGCGGTGTCAACCGCATGACCTTTTATTACCATTTCAAGGACATTTACGATCTAGTGGACTGGATCTTAGCAGAGGATGCCGCCAAGGCAATGGAAGGTCGCCGGGGCTTTGGTACATGGAGCGAGGCCTATCTGGACGTTCTGCACCAGCTGCAGGACAACAAGACCCTTGTGCTGAACGTTTACCGCTCGGTGGGCAGGGAACAGGTGGAGCAGTACCTTTATAGATTGCTGAACCCCATCCTGAAGGACTTTGCAGACCGTGAATGCCACGATATCACCGTGCAGGATGCGGACAAGCAGTTTGTTGTGGATTTTTACAAGTATGCACTGGTGGGCATGACGCTGGAATGGATCCGCCGGGATATGAAAGGCGACCCCAAGCAGATGGTGGAGCGCGTGAGCACCATGATCCACGGAGATTTCCGCCGTGCACTGTGCCGCCTGAGCACCGGCAGCCTGAAAATAGAGGAATAAAGCGCTTTTTATCTGAGTGGCTTCAATAAAATTTTATCAAAGGGTACGCCGTGATGGGTTTTCCATCACGGCGTATTTTCTGTTTATGGCACAAAAACACGCAAAGTAGTAAGATGTGGTCAAGCAAAATAAGGATTTCCAAAGGAATCGTTTCGGGAGGAAAAAGCTATGAATACATCTCTTGAGAACCTGACCCACAAGATGCAGCGTGCTGCGCTTGGTAAAATAGTGGACGTGGCGCTTTCCCGCGCCGAGCACGACCATGAAAAAACAATGTGCCAGCTGGTAGATGTTGCAAAGCAGTTCTACGGCAGCGGCTTCAGCGATGAGACCTACGAGAACGCCAAAAAGGTGCTGACCGACCCCAATAGCAAGTGGTCGAAGCTCATCAACTGCGTGCTGGACCAGACCGACCCCCATGTGGCGCGTACCACTGCGCTGAATCTGGGGTACGAAGCCTTTTTCCGCGGCACCAAGACCATCCGCGAGAACCGCGTCAAGTACCAGTGCAACATCCCGTGGCTGATTTTGTTCGACCCCACCTCGGCCTGCAATATGCACTGCGTTGGCTGCTGGGCAGGCGAGTACGGCCACAAGAACAACCTCAGCTTTGAGGATATGGATAAGATCGTCACGCAGGGCAAGGAACTGGGCGTGTACCTGTATATGCTGACCGGCGGCGAGCCGCTGGTGCGCAAAAAGGACGTGCTCAAGCTGGCAGAAAAGCACAACGATGTGCAGTTTGCCATCTACACCAACTCCACCCTCATCGACGAGCCTTTCTGTGAAGAGGTGCGGCGTCTGGGCAATATCGCCTTTATGCTGTCCATCGAGGGCACCCCGGAGACCAACGACGCCCGCCGCGGCGAGGGTCACTATGCCGCTGTGATGCACGCCATGGACCTGCTCAAGAAGTACGGCATCCTCTTCGGCACCTCTATCTGCTACACCAGCCAGAATATCGAGGCCGTCACCAACGACGAGTTCATGCGTTTCCTGTGCGAGAAGGGTGCGCATTTCGGCTTCTACTTCCATTATATGCCGGTGGGCAACGAGGCCGCCCCGGAGCTGATGCCCACCCCGGAGCAGCGCAAGTACATGATCGACCGCATCCGCTATCTGCGCTCTTCCGAGTGCGATATCCCGTTCTATCCCATGGACTTCCAGAACGATGGCGAGTTCGTGGGCGGCTGCATCGCCGGTGGCCGCAACTACTTCCACATCAACTCTGCCGGTGACGCCGAGCCCTGCGTGTTCATCCACTACTCCAACGCCAACATCCACGACCAGTCTATTCTGGAAATTCTGCACAGCCCGCTGTTCATGGCTTACCACAACGGCCAGCCCTTCAACAAGAACCATCTGCGTCCCTGCCCGATGCTGGAAAACCCCGAGCTGCTGGAAAAGATGGTGCACGAGACCGGTGCCCACAGCACCGACCTGCAGTCCCCGGAAAGCGTTGAGCACCTGTGCGAGAAGTGCAAGAGCTACGCCGCCAACTGGCAACCCACCGCCGACGAAGTGTGGTCTCACCACAAGGTCCGCGAGAGCCGGTACGAGAACTATAAGGACTGGAAGCCCTTGCAGCCGCAGGACTGAACGGAAACCTGAAGTAAAGCAATAAAATGACCCCCGCCCTGTGTTCTGACGAATGCAGGGCGGGGGTCTTGTTGTATAAACTGGAAATTGTTACTGATATGTTAGCCGCAAACAGTTCGAGTTGACGCCACTCCTTACCAGAATTTCCGAAATTTCATCAAATGCTTTTACCACAGTTATTGCTTTTACCGGAATGATATCGTGGTTTGCAGTATGATTTTTAATCGGGGAAAACAGTCCTTCAGAAAAATGTGCATTTGGATTGCGAACTTCTCCAATATTGAATGCCATTAGATGTACGCTGTTTCCTTCTTGCGTTGCAAAATCAAAGAAATTCATGACTCCATCCATGACGCTTGGAGATTCGATTTCAAACGAAGTATCTTCAAAGAGTACAGAGTTCCGGTTGATTATATCTTCGATTCCTTTAAGTGATAGAGCATCAAGTTTACAACATCTTGTCTTGCGCTCGCCGTCCTTATACCGAACTTTTCCGTTTTTGAAAACAGTCACTTTGGATAGTTGTGTACACCAAGCATCTGTGAGTTTATATCGAAACAGTATATTCTCATCTAGCATAATACACCCCCAGAGATTCTGATTTTCAGGATGATTAAAAAATACCCCGCATCGGAAGTGCTCTGATGCGGGGCAGGGAAGGTTTACAGGTTTTCAGCAGGTTGCGATGCAGCGGGCTGTGCCGGGGCATCGTCTGCGGGGTCGCCGAACTGGTCATGGTAGCTGTTCAGCAGGGCCAACTCCTGATGGCGCCGCAAGCCGTAGATGACCAGCTTTTTGATGACATCGTAGATGACGGCGAACAGCGGCACACCTACGATCATGCCCACAAAGCCCCACAGGCCGCCAAACAGCAGGATGGCGAACAGCACCCAGAAGCTGGAAAGGCCGGTGGTGTTGCCCAGAATTTTGGGTCCGATGATGTTGCCGTCCAGCTGCTGCAAAACCAGCACGAACAGCACGAACCACAACGCCTTGATGGGGTTCTGGATGAGGATGAGCAGGGTGGCGGGAATAGCACCGATGAAGGGGCCGAAGAAGGGAATCACGTTGGTCACACCGATGATCACCGACACCAGCAGCGCACTGGGGAACTTGAAGATCAGACAGCCGATATAGCACAGCACGCCGATGATGGCGGAGTCCATGATCTTACCGTTGATGAAGCCGCCGAACATCCGGTCTGCATACTTCACTTCCTCGGTGATCAGCTGCGCCCAGCGGGGGCGGACGATGCTGTGCAGCACCAGCTTGCCCTGCTGGACGAATCGCTTGCGGCTTGCCAGCATATACACCGCCACGATGATGCCGATGATCAGGTTCTTGGCTACCGTCACCACGTTCAGCACACCAATGGCTGCACCGCTCACGATGTTCTGCATGGAGGGCAGCAGGGTGTTCTTGATCCACGTGTCAAGATTGGTATTCAGGGCAGCGTAGGCCGAATTGAGCAGCTCCATGATCTGTTCGTTGTTTTCAATAAACTCCAGATGGTTTGCCCAGTACATGAACCTTGTAATGTTGGCCTGCGCGGTGTAGTACAGGGTCGTCACGCTGGTGATCAGCTGCGGCACGATCATCATGACCAGCGCATACACCAGCAAAAGCCCGAACAGGATGGTAAGCGCCACGGACAGCGCGTTGATCAGACCATTCATCTTTTCCGGGATGAACCGGCGCAGAAAGCTTTCGATGCTGTTGCACACCGGCTTGAGCAGATAGGCAATGACAGCACCGTAGATAAAGGGCATCAGGATGCCGGTCAGGGTAGAGATAGCCGAGCCGAAGCCGTCAAAGCGGTAAATAAGAAAAAAGAAGATGATGCTCAGTGCAATGGCACCAAACCCTGCGAGCATCCCATAGAGATACGGTTTGATGTGCGGCTTTTTGTCCATCATGACAAACTCCATTCCTGCTGCGGGCAGCGGGAATACCCACAGCGCTTATTAAATTTTGTTGCTTCTGCGCCAGATATGCAGCTTATCGGCCTCGCGGATCAGCTCCTCGCGGAAATCCGGGTGTGCCACGCTGATCAGAGCCTCGGCCTTTTCCCAAGAGGTCAGACCCTTCAGGTTCACGCAGCCATACTCGGTGCACAGGTAGTGCACGTTGGCGCGGGTATCGGTGATAATGCTGCCGTTCTCCAGCGTGGGACGGATACGGCTCTCCATCTTGCCGGTCTTTTTATTAAAGAAGGTGGAGGACAGGCAGATAAAGCTCTTGCCGCCCTTGGAAAGGTATGCGCCCAGCACAAAGTCCAGCTGACCGCCTGCACCGGAAATGTGTTTCACACCGGCGCTCTCGGCGTTCACCTGACCAAACAGGTCGATATCCACGGCATTGTTGATGGAGATAAAGTTGTCCAGTGCGGAAATGCTGCGGATGTCGTTGGTGTAGTCCACCGGGGCAGACATACACTCCGGGTTATCGTTCAGGTAATCGTACATCTTCTGGGTGCCGGCACCAAAGGCGTAGACCTGACGGCCCTTGTCCAGCTGCTTGCGGCTGCCGTTGATCTTGCCGGCCTTGGCGATATCCACAAAGGCATCCACATACATTTCGGTGTGCACGCCCAGATCCTTCAGGTCGCTCTGTGCGATCAGCCCGCCGATGGCGTTGGGCATACCGCCGATGCCCAGCTGCAGGCAGGCACCGTTGGGGATCTGCGGCACGATGAGGTTGGCTACCTTCAGATCCACCTCGGTAGCAGCACCGGCAGCGGCCATCTGGCCGATGGGGGGATTTGCGCCCTCCACAATGCCGCTTACCTGAGAAACGTGTACGCAGTTCTCCATGCCGCCAAGGCAGCGCGGCATATTGGTGTTGACCTCCACGATGATCTTCTTGGCCTTTTCACACACGGCACCCAGATGCGAAGCGCTGGGGCCGAAGTTGAAGTAGCCGTGCTCGTCCATGGGGGTCACCTGAAATACTGCCACATCCACGGGGTCGCTGCTCTCGCGGTAGTAGCGGGGCAGCTCAGAGTAGCGGATGGGGGAGTAGAAGGAGAAGCCCTGCGCAATGGCCTTGCGCTCAATGCCGCCCATGTGCCAGCTGTTCCAGGTCATGTGGGCAGCGGGGTCGTCGATCTGGAAGATCTCCGGCACCCACATCAGGATGCCGCCCCGGAAGTTGACCCCCTCCAGCTCCGGCAGACGCTTTGCCAGCTCTGCATCCACGGCCACAGGGGTGTTCACAGCCCAGCCGTAGTCCACCCAGTCGCCGCTTTTGACCAGAGC
>CAKTCY010000005.1 GCA_934540955.1 uncultured Faecalibacterium sp. | reverse complement strand
GTTTTCAGGGGTCGCGTCTGGGTCATAGGGTTCCTTTCTTCGCGCAAAAAGGAGGCCGTTGCACAAAAAACTGTGCACTGGCCTCTTTTGCGGTTAAACGATTTTGAATGCCCTCCGCTTGTACTTTGGGCATATTCAGCGGAAAAATATTTTTATTTTGCAATTCTGGAAAATCTGCGGATTTTCCAGAATTGCCTTTTCACGGGAAGGGGCGTAGCGGGGAACGGCAGCGCTGATAAAGCTCCCCCTTCGGGGGAGCTGGCACGCCGTCAGGCGTGACTGAGAGGGTTCGTTTCACAGTTCCTGCTGCTCAAATCCGTTGACGGTCAGCACAGTTACGGCGGTAAAGCCTGCGGCCTTGATGGCGGCGGCGGCTTCGTCAAAGTCGAAGGTCAGCGCGGCGGTGTCGTGGGCGTCGGCGGTGATGAGCACCCTGCCGCCCAGCTTGTTCCACTCGCCCAGCAGCCATGCGCCGGGGTAGAAGTCCTTGCGGTAGCCCCGGTACACGCCGCCGGTGTTCACTTCCAGAATGCAGTCGTTCTCCCGGGCGGCTTGCAGCGCCTTGAGCGCCGCTGCCTTGTAGCGGGGAGACTCCTCATCAAAAAAGCTGCCGTCCGCGTTCAGCTTTTTGACAAGGTCGATGTGCCCCAGAATGTCCGGCTTTTTGGCGGCGATCTTTTCCACCTCGGCAAAGTAGGCCTCCACCGCTGCCAGCGGGTCGCCGTCAAAATCGTTGTTGATGCAGTCCCGCAGATCCTCGGGGCGGAAATCGATCTCGTAGTATTTGCCGGTGTTCTTGCCGTACAAATGGTGTGCGCTGCCGATCCAGTAATCAAAGCCCTTGGGCGTGCCCTCGCTCAGCAGGTCCCACTCGATGCCGCACAGGATATCCACCTTGCCCCGGTACTCGTTTTTCAGCTTGGCAATGGTGGCGCGGTACAGGGCGGTGCGGCCGGGGGTCATGCAGTATTCCGGGTCGGGCTTTGTGTAGCTGTGGCCGCTGAAACCAAGGGTGGTCAGCCCCTGCGCACAGGCAGCACCGGCCATCTGCTGCAGGGTGTTCTTGCCGTCACACAAAGTAGAGTGGCAATGTACGCTGGACTTTCTGTAATCTGCCATAGGCTTCTCACTGCATCCTTTCCTGCTTGACCTTGTGGTCGATCACGTGGCGCTTTTCCAGCTCCCGGGTCACATCCTCAACGGTGATGCCCGCGCTGACCATCAGCACCAGCACATGATAGGCAAGGTCGCTGATCTCGTAGACCGTCTCGGCCTTGTCCTCTTTTTCGCCCGCAATGATGACCTCGGTGCACTCCTCGCCCACCTTTTTCAGGATCTTCTCCTTGCCCTTTTCAAACAGGTAGGTGGTGTAGCTGCCCTCCGTGGGGGTATCCTTGCGGCCCTTGATGAGGTTATACAGCCCCTGCCAGCTGAACTGCTTCAGCTCCGGGGAGACGTATACCTCGTTGAAAAAGCAGCTCTCTGCTCCGGTGTGGCAGGCGGGGCCGTCCTTCACTACCTCTACTACCAGCGCATCGGCGTCGCAGTCGGCGGTAATGGACACCACCCGCTGCACGTTGCCGCTGGTCTCGCCCTTGCGCCAGATCTCCTGACGGCTGCGGCTCCAGAACACGGTGCGCCCCTCGGCAATGGTCAGCGCCAGCGTTTCGGCGTTCATGTAGGCAAGGGTGAGCACCTGCTTTGTGTAGTGATCCTGCACGATGGCGGGGATCAGGCCTTTTTCATCAAATTTCAGTTCCATGACGGTTCTCCCTCCCCGGATGGGGATACTGTGTATTTTATCGTATTCAAGACAAAAATGCAAGGGTTTTATGCGTTTTTACAGCCGCATTTCCACGCCGTTTGCGTTCAGGTACTCCTTCAGCTCCCGGATGCCCAGCAGCTTCTGGTGGAAGATGCCCGCCGCCAGCCCGGCGTCGATGCCCTTGTGGTGGAACAGCTCCAGAAAATCCTCTTTTTTGCCCGCGCCGCCGCTGGCAATGATGGGAATGTTCACCCGGGCGGCCACTGCGTCCAGCATTTCAAGGTCGAAGCCGTTGCGCACGCCGTCGGTGTCGATGCTGTTCAGACACACCTCGCCCGCGCCGTGGGCGGCGCACCAGCTGATCCAGTCCAGCGCATCCCGGCCGGTATCCTCGCGCCCGCCCTTGGCGAACACCCGGAACTGTCCGTTCACCCGCTTCACGTCTGCAGAAAGTACCACGCACTGGTCGCCGTAGCGCTGCGCGGCGGCGGGGATGAGACCGGGGTCTTTCAGCGCGCCGGAGTTGACGCTTACCTTATCCGCGCCGCATTTCAGCACACGGTCAAAATCCTCCAGCGTGTTGATGCCGCCGCCCACGGTCAGGGGGATAAAAATCTCTCCCGCCACCCGGGTCAGGATATCGGTAAAGAGGGCGCGTCCCTCAAAGCTGGCGGTGATATCGTAGAACACCAGTTCGTCTGCCTCGGCGGCGTTGTACAGTCGTGCCATCTCCACCGGGTCGGCCACGTCCTTGATGCCCTCAAAGTTCGTGCCCTTGACCACCCGGCCGTCGCGCACGTCCAGACAGGGGATGATGCGTTTGGTTATCATAAAGACCCCTCTTTCTCAGTCCTGTACCAGCTGCACGCAGCGGGCAAGGTCCAGCGCGCCGGTGTACAGGCTTTTGCCCAGAATGGCCGCTGCCGTGCCCATCTGCTGCAATTCCAGCAGCTCCGCCTCGGAGGAGATGCCGCCGCTGGCCGTAAAGGCCACCCCGGGCACCTCGGCTGCCAGCTGGCGGTAAAGGGCAAGGTTTGTGCCCTGCATCGCGCCGTCACAGGCAATGTCGGTGTAGATGATGGCGGTGCAGCCGGCCTCTGCCAGCCGCTTGCAGAAGGCCACGCCCGGCTCGGCGCTGACCTCCTTCCAGCCGTGGATGGCCACATAGCCGTCCTTGGCGTCCACGCCCACGGCGATCTTATCGCCGTATTTTTGCAGCATCCGGGCGGTAAAGGCAAAATCCGTCACCGCCACGCTGCCCAGAATGCAGCGCCCCACCCCGAGGGAAAGGTATTTTTCAATGCGCTCCTCGGTGCGGATGCCGCCGCCTACCTCGATGTACAAGCCGCCCTGCTTTGCCAGCGCGGCAATGGTGTCGTAATTGGAAAGGGTGCCGTCCTTGGCACCGTCCAAATCCACCACATGAAGATTTTTTGCCCCGGCGGCCACAAAGCTGCGTGCCTGTGCGCAGGGGTCCTGCCCGTAAACGGTCATGCGGTCGTAGTCGCCCTGTGTCAGGCGCACCACCTGCCCGCCGCGCAGGTCAATGGCTGGAAATAGCTGCATAGTTGTTTCTCCTTTAGAGACGAACCCTCTCAGGCTCGCATTCGCTCGCCAGCTCTCCCGAAGGGAGAGCTTTTTGCAGTTTACGGTTCACTTTTTAGAAGCTCCCCCTTCGGGGGAGCTGGCGCGGGAGCGCCTGAGAGGGCGTCCCGCTCACAATTCGCTGAACGCCTTGAGAATCCGCAGACCGGTGTCGCCGCTCTTTTCCGGGTGGAACTGGGTGCCGTACACCCGCCCTGCCCGCACCGCGCCGGTGACCGGGATGGAATAATCGCTGACGGCAAGGGTGCTTTCGGCGCAGTTTTTGCCGTAGTAGCTGTGGACGTAGTACACATACTCGCCCTCGCGGATGTAGCGGAACAGCGGGTCGTCCTTTACGATGTGCAAGGCGTTCCAGCCCATCTGCGGCACCTTTAGATCTTTGTCCGCAAGGTCGGGCCCCAGCGGGCAGACCTCGCCTTTGATAAAGCCCAGCCCGGCGTGTTCGCCGTATTCGTAGCTTTTTTCAAACAGCAGCTGCATCCCAAGGCAGATGCCCAGCAGGGGCTTTTTTTCCGCCTGCTCCTTCAGCACCGGCACAAGGCCGGTGGCGGTAAGCTTTGCCATGGCATCCCCGAATGCGCCTACACCCGGCAGGATGAGCCGGTCGGCGGCGCGGATGACATCAGCATCGGCGGTGACCACCGCCTGCAGCCCCAGCTGCTGCAAGCTGGAACGCAGGCTGAACAGGTTGCCCACGCCGTAATCAATAATGGCGATCATACCAGCAGTCCTTTCGTGGAGGGGATCTCGTCCCGGTGTGCCGCGTCGATGCGCACGGCTTCGGCCAGCGCGTGGCCCGCGCCCTTGAAGCAGGCTTCCAGAATGTGGTGGGTGTTCTCGCCCGCAAACTGCACAAAGTGGACGGTGGCGGGCACGCTGCGGGCAAAGCCGTACCAGAACTCCTTGGCGCACTCCACGTCAAAATCGCCCACCTTTTCGGTCTGGCAGCGGATGTCCCAGTTCAGGGTGCACCGGCCGGAAAGATCCACCGCGCACAGCACCAGCGCCTCGTCCATGGGCAGGTAGAAGCTGCCGTAGCGGCAGATGCCGCGCATCTCGCCCAGCGCCCGGGCAAAGGCCTGTCCCAGCGCAATGCCCACGTCCTCGGTGGTGTGGTGGTAGTCCACCTGCACATCGCCGTGGCAGGTGAGCACCAGATCGAACCGTCCGTGCCGGGCAAACAGCTCCAGCATATGGTTCAGAAAGCCGCACCCGGTATCGATCTCGTAGCGGCCGGTACCGTCCAGATCAAGGGTCAGCTCGATCTGGGTCTCGTTGGTGTTGCGTTCCAGTGTTACCATGCGCTCTGCCATTGTCACACCTCCAGTATTTTGTCCACGGCGTCCATCAGCGCCTGCATCTGCTCCGGCGTGCCGATGGTGATGCGCAGCCAGTTTTCAATGCGCGGCGCATCGAAATGCCGCACCAGAATGCCATTTTTCTTTAACTCTTTGTATAGCTCGCCGCCGTTTGTCCGCTCTGTGCTGGCAAATACAAAGTTTGCGCGGCTGTCCAGCACGGTAAAGCCCCGGTCGGCCAGCTGCTGCACCGTCCATGCGCGGGTGTCCATAATGGCGGCGCGGGTCTTTTCAAAGTAGGCGGTATCCTCCAGCGCAGCCTGCCCGGCCTTCAAAGTCAGGCGGTTGATGTTGTAGGGGTTCAGGCTGAACTTGACCCGGTTCAGGTCGGCGATCAGCGCCGCATTGCCCATGGCAAGCCCCAGCCGTGCGCCCGCCAGCTGCCGGGATTTAGAGAAGGTCTGCACCACCAGCAGGTTGTCGTATTGGTCAATTAAAGGCACGCAGCTTTCGCCGCCAAAATCCACATAGGCCTCGTCTACAATGACCACGCTGTCCGGGTTCGATCGCAAAATGCCCTCGATGGCACTGCAGGGCAGACACAGCCCGGTGGGGGCGTTGGGGTTTGCGATGACGATGGTCTCGTGCAGACCGTGGTAATCGGCGGGGTCAAGGGTGAAGTTCTCTTTCAACGGGATGATATGGGTGGGGATGTGCAGCAGGCCGCACCACACGCCGTAGCAGCCGTAGGTGATATCCGCAAAGGCCAGCGGGTGGCTCTCGTCACAGAAGGCCCGCAGCGCAAAGAACAGGTTCTCGTCGCTGCCGTTGCCGGGCATGACCTGTGACGGCTGCAGGCCGAAATGTGCCGCCGCCGTGCGCAGCAGCTGGGCACAGGCGGGGTCGGAGTAAAGGCGCAGCTTTTCCACCTCGGCCTCGCTCACGGCTGCCACCACCCGGGGCGACGGCAGATAGGGGCTTTCGTTGGTATTCAGCTTGATGTACTGCTGATCCTGCGGCTGCTCCCCGGGCGTGTAGGGGGTAACAGCAGACAGGGCAGGGGAAAGAAAACGGCTCATAATGGTTTCCTCTTACTTCTCATACCGGATGGTCACGCTGCGGGCGTGGGCGTGCAGACCCTCGCGCTCGGCAAAGTCTGCAATGCGGGGTGCAACGGCTTCCAGCGCGTCCCGGGTGTAGTAGATGAAGCTGGACTTCTTGACGAAGTCGTCCACGCCCAGCGGGCTGGAAAAGCGCGCGGTGCCGCTGGTGGGCAGGGTGTGGTTGGGACCGGCAAAGTAATCGCCCAGCGCCTCCGGCACATTGCGGCCAAGGAAGATGCTGCCCGCGTTGCGGATCTCGTTCAGCACCCCAAAGGGGTCCTCTACGCACACCTCCAAGTGCTCCGGTGCGATGATGTTGCAGGCTTCAATGGCCTTGTGCAGGTCGGTGCAGAGGATGATCTTGCCGTTGTCGTCCACGCTGGCGCGGGCAATGGCGGCGCGGGGCAGCTGCGGGATCTGCACTTCCAGCTCCGCCTGCACCGCTTTGGCAAGGGCTTCGCTGTCGGTGACAAGCACCGGGCTTGCCAGCCTGTCGTGCTCGGCCTGACTCAACAGGTCTGCCGCCACCCACGCGGGATTGCAGCTGCCGTCTGCCAGCACCAGAATTTCGCTGGGGCCCGCGATCATATCAATACCCACCTTGCCGAACACCTTGCGCTTGGCGGTGGCAACGTAGATGTTGCCGGGGCCTACGATCTTATCCACCGCCGGGATGCTCTGGGTACCGTAGGCCAGCGCCGCCACGGCCTGTGCGCCGCCGGTCTTGAAAATTTTAGTCACCCCGGCGGTGGCGGCAGCGGCCAGAATGACCGGGTTCACCTTGCCGTCCTTTCCGGCGGGGGTGGTCATGACGATCTCGGACACCCCCGCCACCTTGGCGGGAATAACGTCCATGAGCACGGTGGAAGGGTACGCCGCCGTGCCGCCGGGCACATAGACACCGGCCTTTTCAATGGGGGTGTATTTCTGCCCCAGTACAATGCCGGGGCGGTCGTTCATCACAAAATTTTTGTGCACCTGCTGGCGGTGGAACTGCTCGATGTTCTCCGCCGCCTGCCGCAGGGTCTCGAGAAAATAGGGGTCCATGCCCGCAAAGGCTTCGTCGATCTCGGCCTGCGTCACCTGTAAATTTTCGATCTCTGCGCCGTCAAATTTCAGGGCGTAGTCCTTCAGGGCATCGTCGCCCCGGGCGCGCACGTCCGCAATGATGGCGTCCACCACGTCCTCTACGTTCTTCTCGGCGCGGATATCCCGGTTCAGAATTTCCTCCGGTTTCAGCTCGTCAAAATTATACAGCTTGATCATTTCTCTTCCTCCTGCTTGTGCAAGGTGTCGCGCAGCTTTTCCAGCATGGTGTCCATCTGCCGGTGCTTGAACTGGTAGCTGGCCTTGTTGGCGATGAACCGCGCCGAGATGGGCATGAACTCGGTGACCACCTGCAGGCCGTTTTCCCGCAGGGTGGTGCCGGTCTCCACAATGTCCACAATGACATCCGAAAGCCCAAGGATGGGTGCCAGCTCAATGGAGCCGTTCAGCTTGATGATATCGATATCCCGCCCCATGGAGGCGTAGTAGCGCTTTGCAATGTTGACGAACTTGGTGGCCACCCGCACCGGGCGGCTGGGGTCGTCCCGGTAGCCCGCCGGGGCGGCTACGCACATCCGGCAGCGTCCAAGGCCGGTGTCCAGCAGCTCGTACACGTCTGCGGCGGCCTCGGTCAGGATATCCTTGCCCACGATGCCCACATCGGCAGCGCCGTGCTCCACATAGATGGCCACGTCGCTGGGTTTGACCAGAAAATATCGGATGCCCGCCGCCGGGTTCTCCACCACCAGCTTGCGGGTGGCGTTGTAGTCCTCCGGGCAGCCGTAGCCGATGCCCGCCAGCAGGTTATAGACCTTGTCGCCCAGCCGCCCCTTGGGCAGCGCCACGTTCAGCATTACCTTGCCGGTGTCCTGATGCTGCACCGGCGGCATCGCGTTCAGCCGGTCCAGCTCGTCCAGATACACCGCAAAGCCGATGGCACCCGCCCCGGGGGTGAACTTTTGCAGCAGCAGGTCGTACCGTCCGCCCTTCAGCAGCGGGCGGGGCAAAGCCTTGAGATAGCCCTGAAACACAAGGCCATTGTAGTATTCCATCTCACCGGCTAAGGTCAGGTCTAACCGGATGCTGCCGCCCGCCTGTCCCAGCGTGGGCGCTAGGGCGGTCAGCTCTGCCACAGCGGCGGTCATGGCGGGGTTGTGGCAGAGCGCCGCCGCCTTGGAAAGGGTAGCGGCGTAGCCGCCGGAAAGTTCCAGCACCCCGCACAAAGCGTCTGCCGCCGTTTCGGAAAGCCCCGCAGAAAGCGCGGCGGCGCGCAGCTCGTGGGCGTTTTTCTGCCGCAGCTTTTCCAGCAGCTGCGCCCGGGCGGCCTCCGGCACGCTCAGTGCATCGAACAGGCCGAACAGATAGCCCATGTGGCTGACTTCCAGCACCCACTCTGCGCCCAGCGCCGCCAGCGACTGCGCCGCCAGACACACCGCCTGCTGCACCTCGGCCTCGCCCACAGCGCCCAGCAGTTCCAGACCCATCTGGGAGATCTCTTTAAAGGTGTGGCTCTCGGCAGAGGGGCGGTAGACGTTTTCGTGGTAGTAGTACCGCAGCGTCTCGCCCGGCGCGGGCTGTGCCGTCTTGGCGATGGACAGGGTCACATCCGGCTTGAGCGCCAGCAGACGGCCATCCAGGTCGGTAAAGGTGATGACCTGCTCCGACGACAGAAAGCTGCGGTTCTCCTGATACAGGCTGTACTCCTCGAACCGTCCCATGTGGTACTTGCGGCAGCCTGCCGTCTCGTACAGGCTGCGCAGCGCAAAGGAGGCGCGCTCCTTTGGCTGCAAATGCTCCAGACTGAACTCCATTTCGCTCCCTCGTTTCCTTTCCCTTGTTTCTTTCCCTGCACCGGCACAATTCCGGCGTCTCTATACACAAAAACATCCGGCGCGGCATCCTCCGCGCCATAAAATGAAAGGCTTCTGTTCTTATTTTACTTTATCTGGGTAAAGTTGTAAAGCGTGAAAGTGACGTCTTTTCCATTCTTATCCTACAATTTTTCAGTGCGTTTGTACAGAAAGGCGAAAATTTTTCATACCACCATACGCACAGGTGATGGAAGGAAAAAACAGAGAGGGCGAGGACACTACCCGCCGCGCGACTGTTTCCGTAGGAAACCAGCGCGGTAGCTGCCGCTTGCCGTTACGACCCCTCCCGTGAAAATAGCGTTTGGAGCGCTCCGCAGAGCGCGACAAACGCGAAATATAAAATAATCTTTCCGCTGACTATGCGCAAAGCGAACGCGGAGCGCATTCCAAATCGTTCTCCTCCCCGCAGCCTTGTATTCTGCCATACAAAGGCGTATACTGGGGCAAAAAGGAGGCGTTTGCCATGTGGTTCGTTTACGCGCTGGGGTCTGCGGTGTTTGCCGCCCTTACCTCGATTCTGGCGAAAATCGGCATCGAGGGGGTCAACTCCACCCTTGCCACCGCCATCCGCACAGCGGTGGTGCTGCTGATGAGCTGGGGTATGGTGTTCCTTACCGGCACTCAGACCGGCATTGCGGATATCTCCCGCCGCAGCTGGCTGTTTCTGGTGCTGTCCGGCCTTGCCACCGGCGCAAGCTGGCTGTGCTACTACCACGCCTTGCAGGTGGGCGCAGCGTCCAAGGTAGTGCCCATTGATAAGCTGAGCGTGGTCATCACCCTTGCGCTGGCCTTTGTGGTGCTGCACGAGCCCTTTACCGCCAAAAGCCTCATCGGCTGCGCCCTCATCACCGCCGGTACGCTGTTTATGGTGCTGTAACGATTGGGAATGCGCTCCGCGTTGCTTTGCGCATCAATAGCGGAATTTTATTTTTATATGTAAATCGGGAAAATCTGCGGATTTTCCCGATTTACTTTTTCACGGGGAGGGGTGCAACGGTTGACCGGCAGTTTTCCTCCACGACCCCTCCCGTGAAAATGGGGTTCAGAAACGCCCGCAGGCGTTTCTGAACCCCGAAATTAAAAATAATTTTTCCGCTGAATATGGCCAGAGTGCAACGACGACGACCGCCGCCAGCGGCGGAAACAGGGAGGAGTTGTTGGGGCAGCGGCCAGCAAGACGCGAGTGCCGCCCAAGGCACGAAGCGGATGCTGGGAGCCGCAACCCGATAGCGGAAGCCATTTTAAATCGTTATCTTCCCGGCGGAGCGTTTACGCCTTCCGGTCGGCACGAAAAAAGCTCCCCCTTTCGGGGGAGCTGGCATCGCGCAGCGATGACTGAGAGGGTTCGTTTTTATTCCTCGCCCTTTTTCGGCATATCCAGCTCCGGCATCAACTCCGTGCTTACGATGGTAAGCATCTGTTCCAGCTTGGCGCATTCCTCGGGGGTAAAGCGGTGCCGGGCACGCTCCACGACGGTGTGCAGGTAAGAGTAGCTGATGTTGTAGTAGTCGATATACTTCTGGGTGGGGCGCAGGTGGTACTCCCGCCGGTCGGTGGTGGACTGGATCTTTTCCACATAGCCCTTTTTCACCAGACTGCCGATCTTGTACGCCGCATTGGGGGTGGAGATCTGCATCATGCGGGAAAACTCCGCAATGGTGGGCTCGCCCATGGCCATGATGCCCTCCATGCAGAAGGACTCCACCGTGGTCAGGGTAGCCTCACGGGTGGCAAAGCGCTGGAACACGTTCTGATAAAAATGCAGCTTGAATTTGGTGTAGACGTCCTGAAAAGCTTTTTCCAGCATGGGTCATGCGCCTCCAATGGTTCAACTTTTTTACTATACGTTCAGTATACCACGAAAATGCCCCGCTGCATAGCGGAATTTTTACACAGCCGCAGAAATCAATTCTTGCAGCCTGACCCGGAGCAAGGGCGTTCCCCCGGCCGGGGGGAACGCCTTTTTTCCATATTACGCAGCATCCC
This sequence comes from uncultured Faecalibacterium sp., assembly GCA_934540955.1. GTDB lineage: Bacteria > Bacillota > Clostridia > Oscillospirales > Ruminococcaceae > Faecalibacterium. The sequence continues at coordinate 48,529 of CAKTCY010000005.1, read as the reverse complement.
CGGAAGCTTTTGCCCGGGTGCGGGCGCGGATGACGCTGAGCACCGCCAGCTCCAGCACGATGGCCACCACCAGCAGCACCAGCGAGGTAAGCAGGCTTGCGCGGCTGCCCAGCACCGCCTGTGCAAGGCCGGTGATGACGTAGCACACCGCCGAGCAGGCTGCCGCCGTAATGGCGTAGGGCAGCTGGGTGGAAACGTGGTTCACATGGCTGCAATGTGCGCCCGCCGAAGCCATGATGGTGGTATCCGAGATGGGGGAGCAGTGGTCGCCGCACACCGCGCCGGACAGGCAGGCGGCAATGGACACCACCAGCATCTCGCCGTCCGGGAAGGCCTGACAGACGATGGGGATCAGGATGGAGAAGGTGCCCCAGGAAGTGCCGGTGGCAAAGGCAAGGAACACCGCCACAAGGAAGATGATGACCGGCAGCATGTACTGCAGGGCAGCGGCAGAGCCGTTCAGCAGGTTTGCAACATAGTACTTTGCGCCCAGCAGGCCGGTCATGCCGGACAGGGTCCATGCGAGGGAGAGGATCAGCATGGGGCTGACCATGGCCTTGAAGCCCTCGGGGATGCAGGCGGCAAAGTCCTGAAAGGTCATCACGCTGCGCACCCGGTAAAATACAAAGGTGAACAGCAGGGCAATGCTGCTGCCCAGCACCAGACCCGCCGAGGCATTGCAGTCCGCAAAGGCGGTGATGAAGTCCACGCCCTCAAAGAAGCCGCCGGTGTACACCATACCGAAGATGCAGGCCGCGATCAGCACCAGCACCGGCGCGATCAGGTCGATAACGTGGCCGTTGGTGTCCGAGCCGTCGTCCACGTCGTCGCCGTAGGGACGGTCGGCGGTGGTGAACAGATCGCCGTTCTTGGCGTTGTCCTCGTTCAGCTTCATGGGGCCGAAATCTGCCCCGGTAAAGATGAGGAACAGGCTCATCACCACGGTCAGGACGGCGTAATAGTTATAAGGAATGGTGCGCAGGAACATGGTGAAGCCGTTGATGCCGGAACCCGCCGGGACGCTGGAGGTGACCGCAGCCGCCCAGCTGGACACCGGCGCAATGATGCAGATGGGCGCGGCGGTGGAATCGATCAGGTAGGCCAGCTTTGCGCGGGACACCTTCTGTCGGTCGGTCACCGGGCGCATCACCGAGCCTACGGTCAGGCAGTTGAAGTAGTCGTCCACAAAGATCATCACGCCCAGCAGCAGGGTGGCAAACTGTGCGCCTGCCCGGCTGTGGATGTGGGTGGACGCCCAGCGGCCGAAGGCTGCCGAGCCGCCCGCTTTGTTCATCAGCGCCACCAGAATGCCCAGCATCACCAGAAAGGCCAGAATGCCCACGTTGCCGGAGTCCGACAGCTTGGTGATCATGCCGCCATCCTCGTTGAAGAACAGGGTGTTCAGTGCCAGCTCAAGGTTGCCGTTGGCATACAGCAGCGCACCGGAGGCAATGCCCACCAGCAGCGAGGTGTACACCTCCTTGGTGTTCAGCGCCAGCACGATGGCAATGACCGGCGGCAGCAGGGAAAAGAAGGTGCTGTACACCGCACAGGTGTAGGTGGCGGGGTCGGCCACCTTGCCGGGGGTCACCGCCGTGCACCACAGCAGCAGGGCAAAGACGAACAGCGCCCCCGCCCAAGATAAGTTTTTGTTTTTCATAAACTCCTCATATCAAGTATCAGTTATTGTCTGCGGGGTTCGTCCGGCGTATCGGGGCGCAGGCTGTGGGGCAGACTACCCACAGAAACGCAAAGGGGGTGTGCACCGTGCCGGATTACAAGGCCATGTACTTTGAGCTGTTCCGCGCCAGTGTGCAGGCTGTGCAGCTTTTGCAGGATGCGCAGACCCGCGCCGAGCAGCAGCTGCTGGCCGCAGACCCGCCGCCGCTGCGGCTGGACGAAACAGAGCCGGACGACTCTTAGCCCTTTTTGGCCTCGGCCTTAGCGGCAAACTTTTCCTCAAAAATGACAAAGCGCTCGTGGGTGCCGCCGCCCACAGGGCCCTTTTCGTCCGCAAGCGTCACCTTAAAGGTCAGCTTGCGGCCCTCTACGGCCACCAGCTCGCTGTGGCAGGTCACGGTCATGCCCACAGGGGTGGGTGCGGTGTGCTCCAGCTCCAGCTTGGTGCCCACGGTGCCGCTGCCCGCCTCCAGCGCAGGGGCAACGCTCTGCCAGCAGGTCTTTTCGGCCAGTGCCACCAGTGCGGGGGTAGCAAACACGTCCAGCGTGCCGCTGCCCATGGTCTTTGCGGTATTCTCTGCGCTCACGCGCACGCTCTGCTCGCCGCAGATACCGGCTTCCAGTTTCATATACAAGCTCCTCCTTATGCGCCGCACGGCGCAGTTTTGATGAATACCTTTATAGCATACCACATTTTGCGCAAAAACGCACCCGCTTTTGCCCGTTTTCGGTGTTTTCGGGCGCAGGGTGCGCTTTGTTTTGGGGCAAAACGGTCACTTCACGCCGATTTAAGGGCATTTCACGCAGGGTTGCTTGCTTTTGGGCTTTAAAAATGGTATTTTATTATATAGTAGTATTGTGTTTTTTCGCCTTTGCGAAACGCACGGAAAAATGCACGGAATATAATATTGAAAGGGGAATCCGCCATGACAAAACGCATCCTCAGTATGCTTCTGGCGCTCAGCATGGCACTGAGCGTCTGCCCCGTTTCGGCTTTTGCTGATACGGGGGGTATGCTTTCCAACCCTGCGGCACCGCAGACGGTGGACGAGCAGAATGACCTTCTGAGCAAAGAGCATCAGGTATCCAATGACGCAGATTTCAAGCAGGAAGTTGACGCGATCAACAATGACACCAGCTCTGACACCCTGCACAATATATCTCTCTCTAACAGCATTCATGTGACCGATGAGGTCACTTTTAAAGCGGGGCGCCGTGTCCAGATCATAGGCAATGGACACACCATCAGCTTTTCAGACAATGGCACCCTGAAGGTCTCCGGGGCAGAGCTTGCGCTGTCCAACGTCTGTCTTGACGGCCAAAGCCAGACCAGGCGCGCCCCCGGTGTCACCGTGGAGAGCGGCGGCACCCTGAAGATGGAGGAGAACAGCTGCATCCAGAACTTTACGAACTCTGCCAGCAACGGCAGCGGCGGCGGTGTGTATGCCGGCAGCGGCAGCACGATGACCATGAACGGCGGCACGATCAAAGACTGTTCCGCTAGCGACGGCGGCGGCATCTATGCTGCGGGCACAGTTGTTCTGAACGGCGGCACCATCTCCGGCTGCAAGGCAGTCGGAAGTTACAGGTCGGGCGGCGGCATTTACATTGATTCTTCCGGCTCCCTGACCATGGGCGGCGGCAGCATTGAGAGCTGCACAGCCAGTAATTGGGGCGGCGGCGTGTTCGCTCAAGGCACGTTTGAGCTGACCGGCGGCTCGATCACACATTGTTCCGCCCTCTCCGGTGGCGGCGTCCATATTCACAGCGCGACTACGACGCTGAATGGCGGCACGATCAAAGACTGTTCCGCTAGCTACGGCGGCGGCGTGTATATCGCTCGCATTAGCAGCACTTTGAAGATGATAAACGGCAGCATTGAGAGTTGCACAGCCAGTAATTGGGGCGGCGGCGTGTATATCAATAACCGCATGACCATGACCGGCGGCAGCATTACCGGCTGCACAGCCGATGGCGGCGGCGGCATCTACAATTATGATATACTCACCCTTACCAGCGGCACGGTCTGCAACAACACCGCCAAAACACAGGGCGCAGACATTTACCTCGGCTCTTGGATGAGCAGCACCTCCCTGCTGGACGCCGCAGACATGAGGCAGACCTACGGCACTACCGATAGCAAGATCGATGGCTGGTACGAAGATGCCTCCGATGCGCGCTACAACCCCGGCCGCGACGGCACCCCGGTGGATGTGAATACATTGACCCAAAATATGGCTCTCGTGGCCAGTTACCGTATCCCCTCGACCATTACGGTAAACGGCGGTACAGCCAGTGTGGGCGGCACCACCGTGACCGAAGCCAAAAAGGGCGAAACGGTGACCATTGAGGCCGACCCGGACACCGAGGACGTGCATTTCGCAGGCTGGGATTCCAAGTCCCAAGGCGTGAGCTTTGATGCCAACAAGGACGGCCGCAAAACCACCTTTGTCATGCCCGGCAATGATGTGGAGATCAGCACCATCAAGGCATACCATGTTGCCGTGACCGACGGCACGGCCTCCCCTGATTATGCTATCGAGAACAAGGACGTCGTCCTGACCTACACCGGCGCTTACGACTTTGTAAACTGGCAGGTAGACGGCCAGGACATTAACGGCGACACCTTTGCCATGCGCGGCCACGCGGTAAAGGTCACACCGGTGGTCAAGGCGCAGTACACCCTTACTGTAGACCCGCCCGAGGGCATTGCGGCAGACGCCGTGACCGTTACCGTGGGCGGTAATCAGGTCAAGTCCGCCGCCGAGGGCGCGGCTGTGTCCATTGCATTCAACGCCTCCGCTCTGCCTGCTGACGGCAGCAAAGCCTTTGGCGAGTGGGTCGTGGCCGACGCGGGCGGCAAGCCTGTCACCGTAACAGATGGCACCTTTACCATGCCCGCCAGCAATGTGGTGGTCAGCTTTACCCTGAAACAGCCGGATAACCCGGACACACCTTCCGATGGCGGCAGCGGTGACAGCGGCGCAGGCGCTGTGATCGCAGGTGCCGTGATCGGCACCGCCACCTATCTTGTGGGCACCCATGCGTGGCTGCACCACCTCTACGGCTTCATCCCGCAAAACCGCATCCAGCTTGCCCTTGCTCTGTGGAAGCGCGCCGACTGCCCGCAGCCGGAAAGCACCGCGCTGTACCCCGAGATTGACAAGGATGACGATGATGCGCAGGCTGCGGCCCGCTGGTGTGTGGAGCAGGGCCTGATGAAGGACTACCACAAGACCGACAAAGACGGCAATGAGGAAGTCACCTTCAAACCGTACCGCTATGTGTTCCGCCCGCAAGCCATCAAGGCGTGGTACGATCTGGAAAAGCTGCTGAACGAACAGCAGCAAAGCGAAACCTGAACCTGAAAAACACTGCCGCCCGGCTTTTGCACACGCCGGGCGGCACTTTTTTGCCCAATGCTCTTTTTTGTTTTTGCCGCCCTCTAATTTGCACCCTTCTTGCGATTCAAAAACGCAAATTTCCTGCGTTTTAAGGCGAATTTCATCAATTTACAGCAGATGCCGAAAATCTTTGAAAAAAGCCTTGACAGGGGGCTGTCTGCGTGTTATCATGAACACATGAACAGATGCTCATATGTAAAAACGAAAGGGGAGGACAGCATGACCGGGTTAGAACAAGCCGCGCCGGAAAAGGAGACCCAGCCGGTAGAGATGCCGGACGATGAGGTGCTGTACGAGCTGGCGGACCTGTTCCGCGTGTTCGGCGATTCCACCCGCATCAAGATCCTGTACGCCTTACATGACAGCGAGCTTTGCGTGCAGGATATCGCGGACGCCGTGCAGCTGAGCCAGTCTGCCGTCAGCCACCAGCTGCGGGTGCTCAAGGATTCCAAGCTTGTGCGCTTCCGGCGGGAGGGCAAAACCGTTTTCTACGCACTGGATGATGACCATGTGCGCAGCATCCTCTCCATGGGGATGGAGCATATCGAAGAATAAACCGGGCACACCGCCCGCAGAAAAAGAAAGGCTGGTACTTATTATGAAAAAGACCTACAAGATCGAAGTGGACTGCGCCAACTGCGCCCAGAAGATGGAGGATGCCGCCAACACCGTAGCCGGTGTGGAAAAGGCGACCGTCAGCTTTATGACCCAGAAGATGAAGGTGGAGTTTGCCGAGGGTGCCGACCCCCACGCCACCATGGAGAACGTGCTGTCTGCCTGCAAGAAGGTAGAGGACGACTGCGAGATCTTTGATATCTGATGTACGGCAAAGCTCTCCCGGTCGGTGCTGACCGGGGGAGTTTTTCTGTGGAAAAATCCGCCACTTTTCAACAATTTCCACCGGGTTTTCAACGGTCTTTGCGGAAAAAACGAAAAAGAAGCGTGGAAAAGCGCTTTTTTACAGGAAAACTGTGTGGAAAACGCGGGTAAAACTGTGGAATAACCATTTTTTGCCGAAAAACCTGTGGAAAACCACCCGTTTTTCACCCGCTGCACCGCAAAACAAGGAGCGTTGCTTATGAACAAGAAACAAAAAAAGACCCTTGAGCGCATTCTGATCGCCGTGGCGCTGGTGATCGTGCTCAAGCTTTTGCCCGCCTTGCCCATGCCGGTTGAGCTGGCGCTCTACTGCATTCCCTACCTTGTGGTGGGCTGGGACGTGCTGCGCAAGGCGCTGAAGGGCATCAAGAACCGCCAGCCCTTTGACGAGTGCTTCCTGATGGCAGTGGCCACCGTGGGTGCGTTTGCGCTGGGCGATTATGTGGAGGGCTGCGCCGTTATCATCTTTTACCAGATCGGTGAGCTGTTCCAGAGCGTGGCCGTGGGCAAGAGCCGCCAGAGCATTGCCGGCCTGATGGATATCCGCCCGGACTACGCCAACATCGAGGGCGAGGACGGCAAGCTGGAGCAGGTGGACCCGGACGAGGTCGAGGTGGGCACGGTCATCGTGGTGCAGCCCGGCGAGCGGGTGCCCATTGATGGCGTCATCGTGGAGGGCGCATCTGCCCTGAACACCGCCGCCCTGACCGGCGAGAGCCTGCCCCGGGACGTGAACGCCGGGGACGAGGTCATCAGCGGCTGCGTGAACATGACCGGCCTGCTGAAGGTGCGCACCACCAAGGAATTTGGTGAATCCACCGTCTCTAAAATTCTGGATCTGGTGGAAAATTCCAGCATGAAAAAAGCCCGGGCAGAAAACTTTATCACCCGCTTTGCCCGGGTGTACACCCCCGCCGTCTGCTACGGCGCACTGGCGCTGGCGCTTCTGCCGCCGGTGGTGCTGCTGCTCATGGGACAGCCCGCCCGCTTTGGCGATTGGGTCTACCGCGCTTTGACCTTCCTTGTTATCAGCTGCCCCTGTGCGCTGGTCATCTCCATCCCGCTGAGCTTCTTCGGCGGCATCGGCGGCGCCTCCTCCTGCGGCATCCTCATCAAGGGCTCTACCTATCTGGAGGAGCTGGCAAGCACCGGCGTTGTGGTGTTCGATAAGACCGGCACCCTGACGCAGGGCACCTTTAAGGTCACCGGCATCCATCCCGCCGAGGGCGTGACCGATGCTGCACTGGTGGAGGCCGCTGCGCTGGCGGAAAGCTGGTCCAAGCACCCCATCTCCCTGAGCATCAAGGCCGCCTACGGCAAGCCCATCGACGCCGCCCGGGTCACGGACGTGCAGGAGCTGGGCGGTCATGGCGTGACTGCGAAGGTGGACGGCAAGACCGTTGCCGCCGGTAACGCCCGCCTGATGGAAAAGCTGGGGCTGACCGTCCCCGCCGTGGAGGGCGTGGGCACCATCGTGTACGTTGCCGTGGAGGGCAGCTACGCGGGCTATCTGCTGATTGCAGACGTGGTAAAGCCCCACAGCGCCGAGGCCATCCGCGCCCTGAAGGCCTCCGGCGTGCGCAAGACGGTCATGCTGACCGGCGATGCACAGCCGGTGGCACAGGCAGTGGCGCAGCAGCTTGGTCTGGACGAGTACCACGCCGGTCTTTTGCCCGGCGACAAGGTGGACCAGATCGAAAAGCTGCTTGCCGAAAAGCAGCCCAAGGAGAACCTTGCCTTTGTGGGTGACGGCATCAACGACGCACCGGTGCTCTCCCGCGCAGACGTGGGCATCGCCATGGGTGCGCTGGGTTCGGACGCCGCCATCGAGGCCGCAGACGTGGTGCTGATGGACGATGACCCCGCAAAGATCGCGCTGGCCATGCGCATCGCCCGCCGAACCCTGCGCATCGTGCACCAGAACATCGTGTTCGCGCTGGGCATCAAGGCGCTGTGCCTGCTGCTGGGCGCTCTGGGCATTGCCGGAATGTGGGCGGCCATCTTTGCGGACGTGGGCGTGATGGTCATCGCCGTGCTCAACGCCACCCGCGCTTTGTATACCAAGGACCTGACCCAAAACTGACTATAAATGCAAAACAGCCAGACCGGCACTGCCGGTCTGGCTGTTGTTGTTTCAAATATCTTACAGCTTTTCCACCATTGCTGCCACGATCTTGGTAGCGGTGGCGACATACTCGCTGATGGAGAACTTCTTCACCACCAGAACCTCGTGGCCGTCCTCATCGGCGTTGTCGCTCATGGCGCGCAGGATGACGCAGGGCACACCGTTCTTGGCGGCGATCTGGCTTACTGCAGCGCCCTCCATCTCCACGCAGTCCGGGGCGCACTTGGCCTCAATGGCGGCCTTCGTCTCGCTGTCGCCCACGAACAGGTCGCCGGTGGCGATCTTGCCTACCAGCGCCTTGACCCCGGCTTCGGCGCAGGCAGCCTCGGCGGCGGCAATCAGCGCCGGGTCGCCGGTGTATTCCTTCAGGAACGGCGGGTTCTGGCAGATCATATCCAGCTGGGCGTCGTGGTACAGCACCGTTTTGCCGATGACCACATCGCCGATGCCGATCTTGCTGGTCATGTTGCCCGCAATGCCGGAGAAGATGATCTTCTCCGCGCCGAACTTGGTAATGAGCACCTGCGTGGTGGCGGCGGCGTTGGCTTTGCCCATACCGGCGCAGCACACCACCACCTGCTTGCCGGCCAGCGTACCCTTGTGGTACTCCACGCCGCCGTAGGGCTCAACGGTGACATTTTCCAGCTTTGCACACAGCTGGTCTACTTCATCGGGCATAGCGCCCATAATACCAAAGATCATGGTAAGCTCCTTTTACGATTAAAAATGGCCGCCGCGTGCGCTTTGGCCATATTCAGAGGAATGATTCTTTTTAATTCAGGAACCTGAAACGCCTGCGGAGCTTGTCGGGGTAAAACCCCTCCATCTGCTTACGCAGACCGCTCTGCCACTTAAAAGCCCCACTGGGGCTTTCATTGCTACGCAAACGCGGGCATTTCGGGTTCCACTTTTCACGGGAAGGGCTTTAAACATTAAACAGGAACTCGATGACATCGCCATCGTGCACAACGTACTCCTTGCCCTCGGTGCGCTGCAGGCCCTTGGCCTTGACGGCGGCGTAGTCGAAGCTGTTGGCCTCCAGATCGTTGTAGGCGATGACGCTGGCGCGGATGAAGCCGCGCTCGAAGTCGCTGTGGATCTTACCGGCAGCCTGCGGAGCCTTGGTGCCCTTGCGGATGGTCCATGCGCGGCACTCCTTCTTGCCGTCGGTCAGGAAGGAAATCAGACCCAGCAGGTCGTAGCTGGCGGTGATCAGGTTGTCCAGACCGCTGGCCTCGATGCCCATCTCGGCAAGGAACGCCTTCTTTTCCTCGGGGCTGTAATCTGCGATATCCTCCTCGGTCTTGGCGCAGATGGGGATATAGCGGGCGTCCTCCTCCTTGGCGCGGGCAGCCACCAGCGGGACGTACTTGTTGTTCTCGATGCCCTCCATCAGGTCATCCTCGCCCACGTTGCAGGCGTACAGCACCGGCTTTGCGCTCAGCAGACCCATCTCGTGCAGCACGGTCTGCTGCTCGGTGTCGGCGGGGTCAAAATCGAAGCTGCGGGCGGGCTTGCCGGTGCTCAGGTGGTCGGCCAGCTGCTGCAGCCATGCGGCTTCGGCGGCAGCGCCCTTGTTGTTGCCGCTCTTGGCAGCCTTTGCCATGCGGCCTGCGCGGTTCTGCACCACCTCAAGGTCGGAGAGGATCAGCTCGTAGTCGATGGCTTCAATGTCGGCAATGGGGTCCACGGCCTCGGCCTTGGTCACGTCCTCCACCACATGGATGATGTTGTCATCGTCAAAGCAGCGCACAACGTGCACGATGGCATCACACTCGCGGATATGGCCAAGGAACTTGTTGCCAAGGCCTGCGCCCTGACTTGCGCCCTTCACCAGACCTGCAATGTCCACGAACTCCACGATGGCGGGGGTCTTTTTGTTGGTCTGCCAGATCTCGGCCAGCTTGTCCAGCCGCTTGTCCGGCACAGCCACGATGCCGGAGTTCGGCTCGATGGTGCAGAAGGGATAGTTTGCAGCCTCCGCATTCTTGGTGGAGGTGATGGCATTGAACAGAGTGGACTTGCCCACGTTGGGCAGGCCGACGATACCTAACTTCATATAAAATACGCTCCTTACACGTTTTTTGGCATAACGATACATCTACCATTATACGCGATGAACCCCGCCAGCGCAAGGGGGCGGGGCTATCTTGAATAAGGAATCCTGAAATAATCCGGGATGGCTTATCGGCAAGAAATCAAATTTCGCAAGTTTTGCGCGGAATGTTTCTTGCCGATAGCGCTGCCGTGCGGGCAGAAATGTGAAAAAAACTACAGTTCCTTCTTTATTTTGTCATAACTGTCCCGTATAATAGAAAGGAAAGAGCCTGTCAAAACGCCCGGAAGGGCTGAAGATACAGCAAAAACCTGCATAAAAGGGGAGGAAAACCTATGGCAAACGAAAAGATCCTTGTGGTGGACGACGACGCCAACATCTGCGAGCTGCTGCGGCTGTACCTGACCAAGGAGGGCTATCAGGTCACGGTGGCAAACGATGGCGAAGAAGGACTGGAAAAGTTCAACGCGGTCAAGCCGGACATGGTGCTGCTGGACGTGATGATGCCCCGCATGGACGGCCTTGAGGTCTGCCGCCGCATCCGCAAGGCGGGCAACACCCCCGTGATGATGCTTACCGCCAAGGGCGAGACCTTTGACAAGGTGCTGGGCCTGGAGCTGGGCGCAGACGATTACATGGTAAAGCCCTTTGACGCAAAGGAGGTGGTGGCGCGCATCAAGGCGGTGCTGCGCCGCTGCCAGACTACCTCCGCAGCCGCCGAGAGCACCGAGGGCGTTATCGAGTTCGATAACCTCCGTCTGGATATGAACAGCTACGAGCTGCGGGTCAAGGGCAAGGTGGTGGAGGCTCCCCCCAAGGAGCTGGAGCTGCTCAACTGTCTGGCCTCCCACCCCAACCGCGTGTACACCCGCGACCAGCTGCTGGACGAGGTGTGGGGCTTTGAGTATTACGGCGACAGCCGCACCATTGATGTCCACGTCAAGCGCCTGCGCGAAAAGCTGGCCGGTGCCTCCGATAAGTGGGAGCTGAAAACCGTCTGGGGCGTGGGCTATAAGTTCGAGGTGCGTCAGTAATGCGTAAAAGTATCTCCACGGCCTTTTTCTCCATGGTGTCCACCCTGATGGTGCTGGGCATCGTGCTGATGGGCTGCTCGGAGTGGGTGCTGTTCAAGAGCTATTTTGCGAAGGACCGCTACGAAACGCTGGATCAGGTAGTGAACGTTGCCAAGCGCACTGCGGAGTATCTGGTAAACAGCGGGACCATGCCGCAGGGTGCAGAGCTGGACGCTTTGAACACCAAGCTGGAGATCATCGGCGAGAGCGCCGAGGCTTATCTGTTCTTTACGGACGGGCAGGGCAATGTGCTCATTGCCTCCGACCCGGCAAAGCTTACCACCGGTACTGTGCCGCTGGATATCTGCCAGCGCGCCAACGCAGTGGCAGACCCGGACGCCCAGCACTACCACGCCTTCAGCGACTTGGGCGGCGCACTGACCGAAAAAAGCTATATCTCGGTGGTGCAGACCATCGATGACCAGAGCCCGGTCGGCGGCTGGCTGTTTTTGTGCTCCTCCGGCGCGCAGCTTACCGACTTCAAGCAGCAGTTCTGGTCGAACTTCCTCATGTCTGCCTGCGTGATGCTGCTGTGCGCCAGCGTGCTGACCCGCCTTTTGATGCGTCAGCTCACCGACCCGCTGCAAAAGGTCACCGATGCCGCCCAGCGCTTTGGCGGCGGTGACCTCTCCGTCCGCGTGGAGGGCGTGGAGGGCGACGGTGAGGTGGCAGACCTTGCCCGCACCTTCAACCAGATGGCAGAGAATATCCAGTCCAACGATAACTCCCGGGGACAGTTCATGGGCAACATCGCCCACGAGCTGCGCACTCCCATGACCACCATCAAGGGCTTTGTGGACGGCATTCTGGACGGCACCATCCCGCCCGAGCTGCAGAACCACTATCTGCAGCTGGTCAGCGAGGAGACCGGGCGTCTGGCACGGCTCATCCAGAATATGCTGGATCTCTCCAAGCTGGAAAGCGGGGAGTATCAGGTGAACGCCCGGATGTTCAATATCTGGGAGACCCTGACCGGCGTGGCGCTGGCCGCAGAGCAGCGCATCAATGACGGCATGATCGAGCTGGAAGGCCTGACCATGGACGAAAAGGTGCTGGTCTACGCCGACCCCGACCTGATCCATCAGGTGGCGTATAACCTGCTGGACAACGCCATCAAGTTCACCCCGGCGGGCGGCACCATCCGCTTCAGCGTGGAAAAGCTTGGCCCCGAGGCCGAGATCTCCATCTGGAACTCCGGGCAGGGCATCAGCCCGGAGGCGCTGCCCTATGTGTTCGAGCGGTTCTACAAGGAGGATCGCTCCCGCGGCCTGCACGCCCGCGGCTCCGGCCTTGGGCTGAACATCTGCAAGGTGCTGGTCAATCTGTCTGGCGGGCAGATCCGCGTGGAGAGCCAGCAGGGCGAGTGGTGCCGCTTTGTGTTCACCCTGCCCACCTGCTCCCCCAATCCCGGCGGCATGAAGCGCCTGCCGGACGCCGCCGGTCAGCCCGGCGCAGTGGAGGATCCCGCCAGCATGAAGCCGGTAGAATAAGACCCGCAGCCAGACTGCCCCGCCCGGGCGGTCTGGCTGCTTTGACGTTGGGGGGCTTTGCCTTATGGACTTTTTTTGCGCTATTTACGACTTTTCGGTGAAAAAAACGGCTGCGGGTTTGATTTTTTGGCCGTTTTCATGTAAACTAAAGAGTAACCATGCCCGCGTGTTTTCCGGGCGGGAAAAGCTCGCAAAATGCACAACGCATGGGATAAAAACTGATAAAAATAACGGAGCGTAATGAAATATTATGGCCATCGTAAGTCCTTCGATTCTTTCTGCTGATTTTGGCAAGCTGGGTACAGACTGCCGCATGGTGCTGGACGCCGGTGCACAGATGCTGCACTACGACGTGATGGACGGGCATTTTGTGCCCAACATCAGCTTTGGCGTGCCGGTGCTCAAAAGCCTGCACAAGGCGCTGCCGGATGCCTTTTACGACGTGCATCTGATGATCAGCCATCCGCTGCAATACGCCGAGCCCTTCATCAAGGCCGGTGCTACCCTGTATAACTTCCATCTGGAGTGCGAGGATGATATTCAGGCCACCATCAATGCCGTCCGTGCGCTGGGCTGCAAGGTGGGTCTGACCATTAAGCCCGGCACCCCGGCCGAGGCGTTGGCACCGTGGCTGGACCAGCTGGACCTTGTGCTGGTGATGAGCGTGGAGCCCGGCTTCGGCGGGCAGAGGTTCATGCCCTCGGCGCTGGATAAGCTGCGCTGGCTCAAGGCCGAGCGGGAAGCCCGCGGCCTTTCCTACCTGCTGGAGGTGGACGGCGGCGTGGACGCCGCCACCGCACCCCTGTGCGTAGAGGCCGGTGCCGATGTGCTGGTGGCGGGCAGTGCTGTGTTCGGCGCTGCCGACCCCGCTGCGGCTGTGGGCGCACTGGCCAGCCTGTAAGGAGGCCTGTATATGGATGAAGCTTTGATCCAAGAGCAGGAGCGGCAGCTGCAAAAGACCGGCCGGTACTATAAGCACGTTTTCTGGCTGTGCGTGCCGCTGCTGTGCATGGCCTGCTATTTCTACGGGGCGCGTCCGCTGCTGCTGTGCGGCGTCGCCCTGCTCACCGGCAACCTGTGCGACCGTCTGGTGGCGCTGCTGCGCCATCGGGTGTACACCAATAAAGATCTCTCCAACGAGAGCTTCAGCCTGATCATCGCCCTGCTCATGCCCGCCACCGTGGACATCTATGTGCTGGTGGTGGCGGTGCTGGCGGGCGTGCTCATCGGCAAGGAGGTCTTTGGCGGCTACGGCAGCTACCCCTTCAACCCCGCGGCCGTGGGCTACGCCGTGGCGGCGGTATCGTGGCCGGAGCAGGTGGTGCGCTACCCGCAGCCCTATACGCCGCTGCCGCTGTGGAACGCCTCCGCCGTGCCGGTGGGCAGCGCCATCGAGGATACCCTGCGCAGCGGCGGCATCCTGAACCTGAACGCCCTCGCTGTTGTGCTGGGCGAGTTCGCCGCCCCCATGGGCACCGGCGCGGCGCTGGTCATTCTGGCCTGCGGCCTTGTGCTGTGGACCCAGAAGGACGTGCATATCGCCGCATCCGTAAGCTTTCTGGTCACCTGCGGGCTCATCGCCTTCTTCTTCCCGCGTCAGGTAGGTCTGGCAGACAGCACCCTCTTCAGCAGCCTGCTGCCACGCCTGCAGGGCGTCCGGGACGAGCTGCACACCGGCGCGGTGCTGTTCTGCGCGGTGTTCCTGCTCAACGAGCCCTACACCTGCGCCCATCACCGGCTTGGGCGCATCCTGTACGGCGCACTGGCGGGCGCTGCCACCATGGGCTTCCGCTATTTCGGCGTGTACGAGACCGGCGTCTGCTTTGCACTGCTGGCGGTCAACAGCGTGTCCGCGCTCATTGACCGCACCGAGGAGCGGCTGTACCGTCTGCTGCACCGTCTGCCGTCCGAACGAAAGGAGGCTGCGGAATGAAAAAGCGTACTGCGGAGCTGATTTTAAAAGACCCCGAAAAGTTTGCCCATCATGACCGCGTGTTCCTGAATAACCCGGTGGTCATGCAGGGCATGGGTCTGGCACCGCTGGTGGTCGTGGCTACCACCGGCCAGAACAGCCTGATGCTGGCGGCGGCGGTGGCGCTGCTGCTGGTGCCCTCCCGCGTGCTGGCCTGCCTGCTCAGCCGCCTTGTGCCCCTGCGGGACGAGGAGCCCTCGCCGGAGCAGCTGCAAAAAAAGCTGCTGCCCCGTGCCATTCTGTACGCAGCCAGCGCCGCCGTGGTGTACTTGGCGGCGTATCCCATTTTGAACCTCGTGTTCGGCACGGGTCTTTTGAACCTTGGCATCTACCTGCCCATGCTGGTGGTGGAGCCGCTTCTGACCTACCGCTTCGGCCGCGTGCAGGAGACGGTGCACAAGGCAGTCTCCAAGGGCGTGCGCATCACCGTGGGCTATGCGCTGCTGCTGCTCGTGGTGGGCGTGCTGCGCGAGTGGCTCAGCCTTGGCACCGTGTTCGGTGCCCCGGTGGGGCGCTGGGCGCTGCTGCCGCTGGCTAAGATGCCGGCGGGCGGCTTTATCGTGCTGGGCATCCTGTGCGCCATCTGGCGCGCTGCCGCTGCAAAGCGCAAGGAATTTCTGCAAAAGGAAGCGCGGGATACCCTGACCGTGCACCATCAGAAGGAGGTGGACCGCGAACCGTGAAGGAAGTTGTAAGCACCTCGGCAGTGTTTTTCAGCTATGCACTGCTGGCTATTTTTGCACAGAACGCTGTCTTTACCCGTGCACTGGGCGTGTCCCGCATGGTGCAGCTGGTGGGGGACGACCGCACCAGCAGCGCCTTGTTCGGCATGATGCTGTGCATCACGCAGGTGCTGGTAGCACCCGTGGCGTTTTTTGCCGGTGGGTTCATTGCCCCGCTGGATAACCGCGCTCAGCTGCGCCCGCTGGTGTATATTGCCAGCATCGCCGTGGTGTGTCTGGCAGAGCACCTGGTGCTGTGGCTGCTGCGCAGCCTGCCCCGCCGCGCACAGCTGCTGCGCATCGTGCCGCTGGCCGCGCTGAACAGCGGCGTGCTGGGCACGGTGCTGGTGGAGCGCACCCAGACCTTTACCCTTGGCCAGAGCCTTGGCTTTGGCCTTGGCAGCGGCCTTGGCTATATGCTGGCGGTGCTGCTGGTCACCGAGGCGCGCCACCGCCTGCGCAGCAAGGCCATCCCCAAGGCATTCCGTGGCCTGCCCATCGCGCTGGTGTATATCGGCGTGCTGGCGCTGGCGATCTATGGCTTTACCGGACATTCCGTCATCCTGTAATGCAGACAGGGAGGAAAGGATACCATGGCTAAGTATAAACGTCAGAAGGTCAAGCATTATAACCGCAGCTTTTACAGCCGGGAAACGCGCATAAAGCGCGGCATCGGCATCGTGGTGCTGGTGGCGGCAGTGCTGGCAGCCGCATGGTTTGCCGCACCCCATGTGCTGGATTGGGCCACCCACACCTGGTACACTGTGGTCAAGGATCGGGATTTGGAGGCCGAAAGCGCTTCCCGCGCCGAGGCAGCCGCCTCCTCTGCGGCGGCAAGCAGCGCCGCTGCCTCGCAGGCAGCGTCTGAACCGGAGCCGGAGGAGGAAAAACCGCTGGACGGCAAGGCCGTTACCGGCGGCAGTTGGGCAGAGCTGGATGTGACCACCCTGACCGATGAGGCCGCCATCCGCGCCGCCGCCCGGCAGCTGAAGCAGCAGGGCGCAGACTACGCCCTTGTCACCCTGAAGGATGCCGCTGGCACGGTGTACTACGCTTCCGGGGTGGCAGCTGCCGCCCAGAGCATCACCGAGAACCCGGTGGATGCGGCAAGCATCGCCGTCATCCTGCGGGAGGAGGGCATCATCCCGGCGGCACAGCTTGCCGCCTTTACCGACCCGGTGTCGGTGTACACCGACCGCAGCATGGGCGTGCACTACGACGGCAACAGCCTTTGGCTGGACAACGTCAGCGCGGCCAAGGGCGGCAAGGCGTGGATGAACCCCTTTGCCGCAAGCGCGGTGCAGTATGTCGGCGACCTCATTGAGGAGGTGCAGGGCATGGGCTACGAGCAGGTGGTGCTTACCGGGGTGCAGTTCCCCAACATCATCACCCGCAAGCAGGACTTCGGTGCCTCCGGCGGCAAGAGCCGGGAGGGACGCGCCGCCCAGCTTACCGCCGATATCGCCGCATGGCAGACCCGCTTTGCGGGCAGCGTGACCCTGTGGGTCAGCTACCCGGACGCACTGTGCACCGCTGCCACCGATGCCCTTGGTACCACCGGCGTGTCCCTTGGCATGGAAAACCTGCTGGTCACCAGCAGCGCCGCACTGGATGCGGACAGCCGCGCTGCGCTGGAGCAGGCCGCTGCCGACGCCGGTGTGCAGCACGTTGTGGTGCACGACACCGCAGCATTCCGCTGAAAAGCGGCTTTTATAGAGAGGGGAGGAAACCACTATGAAACCGACTACCTGTTTTGCACCCGCACACATCCTGCTGCCTTCGGAGCAGGTGCCGCTGGAGCAGTGGGGCTGCATCGCCTGTGACCAGTTCACCAGCGACCGCAGCTACTGGCAGCGGGCAGAAGAGACCGCTGCCGGTGCGCCCAGCACCCTGAACCTGATCCTGCCGGAGGTGTATCTGGAGGACGGAGACGCCGATGCGCGGGTGGAAAAAATCCACGCCACCATGCAGGACTACGCCCAAAACGTGCTTACCCGGGCGGTGGACGGCTTTATCTATGTAGAGCGCACCGAGCAGAGCGGCCGGGTGCGGCAGGGGCTTGTGGGGCGTGTGGACCTGGAGGCCTACAGCTACCGCCGTGGCGAAAAATGCGCCGTGCGCCCCAGCGAGTGCACGGTGGAAAGCCGCATCCCGCCCCGCATGAAGGTGCGCACCGGCGCTGCGCTGGAAACGCCCCACATCATGATGCTGGCGGATGACCCGGACTGCACCCTCATCGAGCCCATTGCCGCCCACAAGGACAGCCTGCCCAAGGTATACGAGGGCGAGCTGATGCTGGGCGGCGGTCATGTGGCCGGCTGGGCGGTGGAGGACCCCGCCCTTATCGCACAGATCGAAAACGCGCTGACCGTGCTGGGCAGTCAGGAGGAATTTGACAAGAAATACCCCGATGCCACCCGCCGCGACCCGCTGACGCTGGCCGTGGGCGATGGCAACCACTCGCTGGCTACCGCAAAGGCCTGCTGGGAGGAGCTGAAAAAGACCCTGACCCCGGAGCAGGCAGAGAACCACCCCGCCCGCTGGTGTCTGGCAGAGGTGTGCAACGTGCACTCTCCGGCCATCGAGATCGAGCCCATCCACCGGGTGCTGTTCAACGTGGACTGCGCCACCGTGCTGCTGAGCCTCATCACATGGAGCGATTCCAACATGGCAGGCTGCTGCTTTGGCGACAGCAAAAAGCAGCCCTTTACGCTGGCAGGCCCCCACATGGCCAATGTGCTCAGCTTTGAGGACCCCACCGAGCCGCTGACCGTGGGTACCATCGACGATTTTATTTCGGATTATATCGAGCGCCACCCGGAGGCAAAGGTGGACTATGTGCATGATGAGCCGGCTGTGCGCGCTTTGTGCAAGCAGGGCGCGGTGGCGTTTTTGATGCCGCCCTTCGCCAAGAACGACCTGTTCCGCGGCGTTGTGATGGGCGGCGTGCTGCCCCGCAAGACCTTCAGCATGGGACACGCGGAGGAAAAGCGCTACTACATCGAGTGCCGGAAGATCACAGAATAATAGGAGAACCATGACATTTAAAGAACTGAATCTGTCCGCCCCGCTGCTGCGTGCTGTGCAGGAAGCGGGCTACGAGACCCCCTCGCCCATTCAGGCGGCGGCCATCCCGCCGGTGTTGGCTGGCCGGGATCTGATGGGCTGCGCCCAGACCGGTACCGGCAAGACGGCGGCTTTTGCGCTGCCCATGCTGGACCGGCTCACCGCCAATGCACCACGCCGCAAGGGTGCCATCCGTGCGCTGATCCTGACCCCCACCCGGGAGCTGGCTTTGCAGATCGGCGAAAGCTTTGAGGCCTACGGCAAGTACCTGAAACTGCGCAGCACCGTCATCTTTGGCGGCGTGGGACAGGCACCGCAGGTGGAAGCGCTGAAAAAGGGCGTGGACATCCTCATCGCCTGCCCGGGACGGCTGAACGATCTGATCGGGCAGGGCTTTATCGACCTGTCCGCCTTGGAGATCTTTGTGCTGGACGAGGCCGACCGGATGCTGGACATGGGCTTTGTCCATGACGTGAAAAGGGTCATTGCAAAGCTGCCCGCCCAGCGCCAGAACCTGATGTTCAGCGCCACCATGCCCGCCGAGATCGAGCAGCTGGCTGCCGGCATCCTGCACGAGCCCGCCTTTGTCAAGGTGGATCCGGTGTCCAGCACCGTGGATCGCATCCAGCAGAGCCTGTACTATGTGGAAAAGGGCAACAAGAAGCTTTTGCTGCCGTGGCTCATCAAAAATCTGCAGCCGCCGGTGGTCAATGCACTGGTGTTCAGCCGCACCAAGCACGGCGCGGATAAGATCGCAAAGGACCTGACAAAGCAGGGCATCCCCGCCGCCGCCATCCACGGCAACAAGAGCCAGACCGCCCGCGTCACTGCGCTGGAGGATTTCAAGTCCGGCAAGACCCGGGTACTGGTGGCCACCGATATCGCCGCCCGCGGCATTGATATCAGCGAGCTTTCCCATGTGTTCAACTACGACCTGCCCGAGGTGCCGGAGACCTATGTGCACCGCATCGGGCGCACTGCCCGCGCCGGTGCGGACGGCACCGCCGTCAGCTTCTGCGCCCCGGAGGAGCAGGAGTATCTGGCAGGCATCGAAAAGCTGAACCGCCGCAAGATCCCGGTGGTATCCGGCCATCCGTGGGATGGCGTGCCCGCCCCGGTGCGCCCGGTGCTGCCCGTGCGCGGCAAAAAGCCCCGCCCCGAAGCAGAAAAACCGGCCGAAGCGCCGAAAAAACAGGCCGAAACTGCGCCCGCAAAGGCTGCAAAGGCAGCTGCGCCCGCGCCGAAGCAGGAGCCGAAGGCCGCAAAGAACGCGGTGCCTGCAAAACCGAAAAAAGAGGAAACACTGATGCAAGACAGCAACGCAAAGCGCGGGGCCCGCAACGACCGCCGCGCCAACAACCGGGGCGCAAACGCCCCCAAGGAGGCAGCAGCACCCCGCGCCCGCCGCGAGAATGCCGCCCCCGCCCGGGGCAGCAACGCCCAGCCCAAGTTTGACCCCCATTTTGTCAGCGCCCCGGAGGCCACCCCGCTGCGCCCGGCACGCAAGACCCCTGCCGCCCCGGCAGCACCCGCCATCCGCAGCGCACAGGAGCCCCAGAATAACCAGAACGCAAGCCGCAGCGGCAGCCGCCGCAACGACCGCAACGATCGGAGTGAGCAGCGCAATGCCCGCCCCGCTGCCCAGAGCAATAACGCCCGCCCTGCCCGCAATGAGCGCGGCAATGCAGGGAGCCAGAGCCGCACCGGCAGCGCACCCCGCGCTGCCAAGGCCGAGCCTGCCCGCCGCGGCCGCAGCGCCGCCGCCCGGGACGAGGACCCGGGGCTGATGCTCATCAGCCGCCGCCCGCCCCAGCAGAAGTACACCAGCTTTGAGGAGTATATGGACGCCCACGGCGGTGCCACCGCACCCATTGAGGATCACAGCGAAGAAGTATGAGCCGGAACGAAGCCTTTGCCCCGTGGCAGTGCCCCCTGTGCGGCGGCGCGCTGCAAGGGGAGAACGACCTGAAATGTGAAAAAGGCCACTGCTTTGACCGCGCCCGGGAGGGCTACTGGCATCTTTTGCCGGTGCAGAGTATGCGCACCAAAGCCCCCGGGGACAGCAAGGAGATGGTAGCTGCCCGCCGCGCCTTCCTGAACGCCGGATACTACGGCATTTTCGGGCAGGCGCTGGGGGAGCTGTGCCTTGCCCACGGCGTGCCCGCCGCGAAGGGCGCCCCGCTGCATCTGCTGGACGCAGGCTGCGGCGAGGGCTGGTACGACCGCTGCATCGCGCAGCAGTTCGCGGCGGCAGAAAAGCCGCTGCAGCTGGCCGGGTTCGATATCGCAAAGCCCGCCGTGCGCTTGGCCGCAAAGGCGCTGCCCGCCGCGCAGTACGCGGTGGCGTCCAGCTTCAGCCAGCCGGTGCGCACCGGCTGGGCAGACGTGCTGCTGAACTGCTTTTCGCCCTTTGCGCAGGAGGAGTTCAGCCGGGTGCTGCGCCCGGGCGGGCGCATGATCTACGTTGTGCCGGGGGCAGAGCATCTGTACCAGATGAAGGCCGTGCTCTACGAAAAGCCCTACAAGAACCCGGTGCAGCAGGTGGAGTACCCGGGCTTTCGCGCCATCGACGAGCGGGAGGTGCAGGGCACCATCACCGTGCCCGCCGCCCAGCTGGAGGCGCTGTTCGCCATGACCCCCTACTACTGGAAAACGCCCCGCGACGGTGCCGCCCGCCTTGCGGCTCTGCCGCAGCTCACCACCACCATCGCCTTCCGCTTTCTGGTGTTTGAAAAGCTGTAATAAGATAAAAAGGACTGCCGTGCGCTGCACGGCAGTCCTTTTTTGCGAAATGATATTATGTATGATACTCCATCCATTTGCCCTTCCATGCGTACAGGATCATGAGTACTGCGCCCAGACCCCAGCTGACGGGGTAGAGGATGAACACGCCCTCGATGCCGGGGAAGAAGGGCAGCAGAAACTGGATCCACACCACACGGAACAGGCACAGCGAGACCAGCAGCACCACCATGGGCGGGATGCTGGCACCCGTGCCGCGCACGGCACCGGCAAGGCCGTGCAGGATGCTGAGCAGGAAGTAGAACGGGCAGAACCACCGCATGGCAAGCTTGCCGTAGGTGACCACGGCCTCGTCGGCGGTGAACAGGTGCAGAATGGCATCCTGTCCGGCCAGCAGCGCCGCGCCGGTGCAAAGGGTGTAGAGGATCCCGATGGCAAGGGTGACCCACACCGAGCGCTTTACCCGGTCCAGACGCCCCGCGCCGTAGTTCTGCCCCACAAAGGTGGTGGCGGCCATGCTGATGCTGCTCACCGGCAGAATGTTGAAGCCGTCGATCTTCATGTAGGCCGCAAAGCCCGCCATGGCGGCGGCACCGTAGCTGTTCACGCTGGCCTGCACCAGCACGTTGGAAAAGGAGATGACCATGTTCTGGATGCCGGTGGGCAGGCCCACCCGGATGATGCGGCTGGCCATTTTGCGGTGCAGCCGGATGGCAGAAAGCTCCACCCGGCAGGCGTCCTCGCTTTTCATCAGAAAACGCAGGCTCAGCACGCAGGACACCAGCTGGCTCAAGTCGGTAGCGATGGCAGCGCCCGCCACCCCCATCCGCAGCCCCACGATGAACACAAGGTCCAGCACGATGTTGGTCACCGACGCCCATGCCAGATACACCAGCGAGCGCCGGGAGTTGCCGGCGGCGTTCAGGATGCCGGCGGTCATGTTATACACCACGCTGAACAGCACCCCGCCAAAGTAGATGCGGATATAGGTCACGGCATCGGCCAGCACCTCGGCGGGGGTGTTCATGGCCACCAGCAAAGCGCGCCCGCAGGCAACGCCGCCCACCGTCAGCAAAAGCCCCATGACCACCGCAATGGCAAGGGCGGTATGCACGGCCTCGCGGGTCTCCTTGTGGTCGCCCGCACCCAGATACTGCGACACCACCACGCCCGCACCCACGGCAAGCCCCTGACTGAAGCCGATGAGCAGATAGATGGGCGACCCGCTGGAGCCCACAGCGGCAAGGGCGTTGCTGCCCACAAAATTGCCCACGATGATGCTGTCGGCGGTATTGTACATCTGCTGCAGCAGGTTGCCGAAGATCAGCGGCAGGGCAAACAGCAGCAGACTTTTTACAATGCTGCCCTCGGTCATAAGGGTAGCGGTGCTCCGGGTCTTTACGGCGGCCATGGGGTTGCTCCTCCTCTCGGTAAAAAAACGCTTATATCCCTTAGCATAGCACAAAGCCCGCCCCGGGACAAGGGGCAGGCAACCCCAAAAATAGAATACCGGAGCATCGGCCGATGCTCCGGTATTCCGAGATCTTAACTTAGACGGTCTTGCCTTCGCCCTTGGAAAGCAGCTTTGCACGCTCCAGTGCGGGGCGCAGTGCCAGATACAGCACCACGGCGCAGGCGGTGGAGGCCACACTGTTCACAAAGGTGACGCCGCCGGCGATCTTGGTCAGTGCCTGTGCCACGGTGTAGTCCTGACCAAAGATGTACACGTTGCGGAAGTAGCCCAGGAAGGGGTCGGTGAACACGTTCAAAAGCAAGCCGGAGCCCGCAGAGACGATCACCTTGACCAGATACCCGGCGCTGTGACGGTCCTGATCCCGCAGCTTGAACACCTTATGTGCCACGGCACCGCAGGTGATGCCGATGATGAACTTGAGCACAAAGGTGGTAATGGCGTAGCCCGGGTCACCGGCAAGGATATCTGCCAGCGCCAGACCGATGGCACCCGCCAGACCGCCGGACACGCCGTCCAGCAGCAGCGCCGTCAGGGCAGTAAAGGTGTTGCCCAGATGGAACGAGGAGCCGCCGTAGAACGGGATGCGGAAGAACAGGTAGGCCACAAGGCTCAGCGCAGCCATCACGCCGGTAAGCGCCAGCTCGTGCACCGTAAAGCGGCGCTTGTACAGCACACTGAAGAACAGGATCAGGATAACGACGACTGCCAGCAGCAGCCACATTGCAGTAGTAGACATGATTACTTTCCCTCCAATCACGCCGATAACCCCACAAAACTACTTGACATTTGGGTGTTCGGCGGGTATGCTCCTATTATACGCAGAACTGACCCTATGAAAATACCCAGAATGAAGTTTTTTTATGGGGTCAGTTTGACGCAATGCCTACACGGGAGGGACATTCTATGGTACATCTGACCACGGCGCTGGACCCGGCCTCGGCGGTGCCGCTGTACGAGCAGCTCTACCGCAGCCTTGCCGCCGAGATGCGGGCGGGCACCCTGACGGCGGGCACCCGGATGCCCGGCAAGCGGCGGCTGGCGGCGGAGCTGTCGGTATCGGTGAACACGGTGGACACCGCCTACCAGATGCTGGCGGCAGAGGGCTACCTGACCGCCCGGGAGCGCAGCGGCTTCACGGTGCAGGAGTATCTTGCCCTGCCGCAGGGGGTGCAGCCGCCCGCCGCGCCCTCTGCACCGGTGGCAGCGCCCCCCGCCGATGCTGCCCCGCCGGTGCAGTTCGATCTATCCACCCGGGGCGTGGACCCGGGGCTGTTCCCCTTCCGCACATGGGCGCGGCTGCAAAAGGAGCTGCTCTACTCCGCGCCGGAGCTGCTCACCCCCGGGGATGCCCGGGGCGATGCCGCCCTGCGGCAGGCGCTGGCCGGGTATCTGGCCGAGTACCGGGGCGTGCAGTGCGACCCGGAGCAGCTGGTGGTGGGCGCAGGGCTGGAGTATCTGCTGGGGCTGCTGGCCCCGCTGCTGCCCGGCCCCGCCGCCGTGGAGACCCCCGGCTACCCCCGCGCCCGGCAGGTGCTGGAAAACAACGGCGTGCCCTGCCGCTGCCTGCCGGTGGACGCGGACGGGCTGTCCCTTGCCGCCCTTTCCGCCAGCGATGCGGCGGTGTGCTACGTCACCCCCAGCCACCAGTTCCCCACCGGGGTCACCATGCCCGCCGGACGCCGGGCCGAACTGCTGCACTGGGCAGCCCGCGCCCCGGGGCGGCGGTACATCATAGAGGACGACTATGACTCCGAGTTCCGTTTTGATACCCGCCCGCTGCCTAGCTTGCAGGGCATGGCGGGCGCAGACGGCCCGGTGGTGTACCTGTCCACCTGCTCCCGCAGCCTTGCCCCGGGCATCCGCATTGCCTACATGGTGCTGCCCCGGCAGCTGCTGGGCGCGTGGCAGGAAAAATACCGGCTGTACTCCGGTACGGTGGGACGGTTTGAGCAGCAGACCTTGGCGCGCTTTATCACCGGGGGCTATTTCACCCGGCATCTGGCGCGGGAGCGCACCGCCTACAAGGCCCGGCGGGATGCGCTGGTGGCGGCGCTGCGCACCGCCTTTGCACCGGAGGAGCTGACCCTTGCGGGGCTGCACACCGGGCTGCACCTGCTGGCGCAGCTGAAGGACCCGCCGCCGGACACCGCCCTGCGGGCTGCTGCCCGGCAGTACGGGGTGCGCTGCGCTCTGCTGAGCGACTACGACCTGACTGGCACGGCGCACTCTGCCGCCGGGACGCTGGTGCTGGGCTACGGCTCGCTGCCGGATGCGGACTGCGCCGCCGCCGGAGAGAGGTTGAAAAAGCTCTGCACCGCCGCCCGGGAGGCCTCGGACACCGTATAGTGCCCGCCAGACCACTTTCCGGGCAGGGCGTCGGCGGTGATGTCCACTGGCTCGGCGCTGGTGGCTAAAAATTCCAGTGTGCGCTCCAGCGTTGCAAGGTCTACGGCGGTCAGGCTGGTCAGCAGACTGCCGCTCACCTCCCGCAGACCCTGCGGCAGGGTGGTGGGCAGCAGCTCCAGCGCCTGCCGGAAAAAGGCATCCCATACCGCCGCCCGGGCGGCGGCGCTGCGCCGGGGCGAAAGAGAGGTGTCGGCATCCAGCGCCGCTAAAAAGCTGTGGGCATCGGCGGCGGAGATGCCCTGCACCCCGGTGCCCTTGCCGTACCGCGCCAGCTGCTCCGGGGTGAGCGCCCCGGTAAAGCCCACCCGCACCGCACCGTACCGCGCCGCCAGCTTTGTCAGCACCGCCGGGGCGATGGCAAGATAGTCGGTATCCTCCGGCAGGGCGAACACCTCGCCCAGCGCCTCCCGGCAGCGGGCGGGGCCTGCGGCGGCGTAACAGTCCGCAAGGGGGACGTTTTTGCCCCCAAAGGGCACTTCCAGCGCGGCGGGCACCGCCAGCAGATGGATGCAGTTCTGCCCGGCGTTCAGGTAGGCCAGCACAAAGCCCGGGGTCTCGTCTGCCACGCACAGCAGCACGGTGCACCGGTCGGTGGCCTTGGGCAGACGGATGGGCACCCCGCTCTGGCTTTTTGCGGCCTGCCGCAGACTGCTGCGCAGCTGGGCGCGGCTGAGCAGTACTGTGCCGCCCACCAGCGGCAGCAGCACCAGCAGGGCGGCGCACAGCGCCGCCCAAAAGGGATGCCAGCCGCTGCGTTTTGCGTGTTTCATGGCTCTGCCTCCTTTTTGTGCATAAAGCATAGCCCACCGGGCGACCCTTTATGCAGAAAGGCAGGGAAGCTGTATGGATCAAACAGAAAAAACCAACGAAAAAGACCGCGAGGAGCAGGAGGACTTCTGGCTGACGCTGGAGCCCCTTCCCGCACCCGCACCCGAAAAGTCCCCCGCACCGCATGAGGATTAAGGCTGCTGCATAGGATACGGTAAAAAGGGGGGATGGGATGCCAGAGCGGTTCATGCGGGGAGTCGAGGCCGTGAACGGCATCGTGTGGGGACCGATGGGGCTGGGGCTGCTCTTCGGCACTGGGCTGCTGCTGACGGTGCGCACCGGGGGCTTCCAGCTGCGGCGGTGGGGCTACTGGATGCGGCACACCCTCGGCGCTATCCTGACCGACCGGAGCGTCACCGCCCATACCGCCCGCGAGGAGCAGGCCATCAGCCAGTTTCAGAGCCTGTGCACCGCGCTGGCGTCCACCATCGGCACCGGCAACCTTGTGGGGGTGGCTACCGCTATCCTCTCCGGCGGGGCGGGGGCGGTGTTCTGGATGTGGGTCATGGCACTGCTGGGCATGATGACCAGCTACGCCGAGAACGTTCTGGGTATCTACTACCGCCGCAAGGACCCGGCGGGCGGCTGGCGCGGCGGGCCGATGTACTACCTGCGGGACGGCCTTGGCGGCAAGCCGGGGCAGGTGCTGGCGGTGCTGTTTGCCGCGTTCTGCGCGCTGGCAAGCTTTGGCATCGGCAACCTGAGCCAGCTCAATTCCATCGCGGGCAATCTGCAGGCGGCCTTCGGTGTGCCAGAGGCTGTCACCGGCGCGGTGCTGGCGGCAGTGTCGGCGGTCATCCTGCTGGGCGGGTTAAAGCGGGTGGCTGCTGTGGCAGAAAGGCTTGTCCCCGCCATGGCGCTGCTGTACATCGTGGGTGCGCTCACCGTAGTAGGGGTGCACATCACCGCCGTCCCGGCGGCGCTTGCCGCTATCCTGAAGGGCGCGTTCGGGCTGCGCGCCGCCGGTGGGGGCATCGTAGGCTACGGCCTGTCCCGGGCGGTCACTTGGGGCTTCAAGCGGGGTGCTTTTTCCAACGAGGCCGGGCTTGGCTCCTCGGTAATGGTACACGCGGCCTCCAACGTAAGGGAGCCGGTGCAGCAGGGGATGTGGGGCATTTTTGAGGTGTTTGCGGACACCATGGTGGTGTGCACCCTGACGGCATTGGTGGTGCTGACCTCCGGCTTTGTGGAGCCGGACACCGGACGCCTCGCCGCCGGGGCGGCGGGCAGTGCGCTGGTGGGGCAGGCCTTTGACGCCGTGTTCGGCGCGCTGGGGTCAAAGCTCATTGCGGTGTGCGTGCTGCTGTTCGCCTACTCCACCGCCCTTGGCTGGAGCTGCTACGGCTGCAAGGCCGTGGAGTATCTCTTCGGCGCGGGGGCAGGGGCATTTTACCGGGTGCTGTTCGTGGCGCTGATGCCGCTGGGCGCGGTGATGCGGCTGGACCTTGCATGGACGCTTTCCGACACCTTCAACGGCCTGATGATGCTGCCAAACCTCCTCGGCGTGATTGCGCTGTCCGGTACGGTGGTGCGCATCACCCAGAACTATCTCGCCCGTAAGCTGCACGGCAGCGCCGCGCCGCCGCTATGGTCGGCCCTTGCGGAGGATACGGCAGAATAAAACAAAAAGGGACTGCTGCACGGCATGGTGCAGCAGTCCCTTTTTATGTGTTTGTGCTTACCGCCTGCCGCAGTGCAGGCGCTTTGCGGCGTCCCGCCCGGCGGCAAGGCCGCTGCCGAACGCCCAGTGCAGGTTGAAGCCGCCGCAGCTTCCGGCGCAGTCCAGCGTTTCGCCCACGAAGTACAGCCCCGGACAGCCCTTAAACTGGAAGGTCGGCTCCACCTCGGTCAGGGCAAGCCCGCCGCCGGTGGTCTGCGCCTGCCGCCAGCCGCAGGGGGTCAGCCCCTCGAACCGCCAGTGCTTGGCGGCGTGGGCAAGCCTCTGCCAGCTGCCTGCGGGCAGGGCGCGGGGGGCGGTGTCCGGCAGGGCGGCGGCAGCCCAGAGGGCGCGGCCCAGCTTGCCGTGCAAAAGCCCCAGCCAGAACGCCGCCGCCGTGTCCTCGGCAAGCAGCGGCAGACGCGCCGCAAACAGAGCTGCAAGCTCTGCCTCCGGCACAGCGGGGAAAAGGTCCAGCTCCACCGCCGGGTGCTTCGGCCTGCGCCCGGGGGCAAGCAGGCCGGACAGCTGCATGATGCAGATGCCGGAAAGCCCGTAGTCGGTAAACTGCACCTCGCCGATTTCTTCGGCCAGCACCCGGTCGCCGTCCAGCAGGCGGGCGGCGGCTTTGGCGCGGATGCCTGCAAGGCTCTTGTTCGGCTTTGCGCATTGCAGGGCGGTCAGGCAGGGGTAGAGCGGGCGCAGCTGTCCGCCGCAGGCGGCGGCAAAGCGGGTGCCGAAGCCGTCCGTGCCGAACTGCGGCCCGGCAGCGCCGCCCATGGCGCAGATGACGGCATCTGCCCGCAGGCTTTCGGTGCCGCCCTCGGCGTTCGTAAACTGCACCGCGTAGCCGCCCTTGCTCTGCCGCAGGGTGCTTACCGTGCAGCCGGTGCGCAGCTGTACGGTATGCCGCTGCAAATGCAGTTCCAGCAGCGACAGCACATCGGCCGCCTGATTGGAATAGGGGTACACCCGCCCGGCTTCATCGGTGCGGGTGTACAGCCCCAGCTGCTCAAACCACGCCAGCGGCGCGGCGGCATCCACCGCCGCCAGCAAAGGCCGCAGCGCGGCGGGGTCGGCGGTGAAGTACTTTTCCGGCGCAATGGCGGTGTTGTCCAGATTGCAGCGGCCGTTGCCGGTAGCCAGCAGCTTTTTGCCCACCTTGGGGTTGCGCTCCAGCACCGTGACGCGGGCAGCGGGCGCGGCCTGTGCAGCCGCCAGCGCAGCGGCCAGTCCGGCGGCACCGCCGCCCAGAATAAGGATGTGTGCCATGCGGACACCTGCTTTCTTTGGGTTTATTCCTATTTATTGTAGCAGAACCCCGCCCGGAACGCAATGCGGCGGGCAAAGCAAAAAATGCGCTGCCGGTATAATTTGCCGCCGCTGACAGATACTACATACAAAGGAAACCGCAAGGAGGGCAAAAGAATGAAAGCAACCGGTATCGTGCGCCGCATCGACGAGCTTGGCAGGGTGGTGATCCCCAAGGAGATCCGCCGCACCCAGCGCATCCGGCGGGGTGACCCGCTGGAGATCTTTACCACCGGCGATGGGGAAGTGATCTTTAAAAAGTACTCGCCCATGGGCGAGGTGAACACCCTTGCCGCCCAGCTGGCGGAGGTGCTCAGCCGCCAGTTTGCGTTGACCGCCTTTGTGTGCGACAGGGACCGCATTCTGGCGGTCAGCGGCAGCGGGCGGCGGGAGCTGGCCGACCGCAGCATCAGCCAGCCGCTGGAAAAGCTGATGGACGCCCGCAAGCCCTACCAGAGCCCGGGCAACCCGGAAAAGACCCTGCTGCCCTGCGAGGGCGCACCCCGGGTGCTGCTATGCGCCGCACCGGTGCTGGCGGGCGGGGACGTGACCGGCGCAGTAGGCTTGCTGACCGAGGACCGCGCCGCCTGCCCGGAGGACGCCCAGTGCAAGGCGGTGGCGGTGGCAGCGGCCTTTCTGGCAAAGCAGATGGAGGAGTAAGGCGGGACGATTTAGAATGTGCTCCGCTATCGGGTTGCGGCACCCAGCATCCGCATCGTGCCTTGGGTGGCACTTGCGTCTTGCTGGCCGCTGCCCCAACAACTCCTCCCTGTTTCCGCCGCTGGCGGCGGTCGTCGTTGTTGCACTCTGGCCATCATCAGCGGAAGAATTATTTATAATTTCGCGTTTGTCGCGCTCTGCGGAGCGCGACAAACGCATTTTTACGAGAGGGCTTCAGCCCGCAAAAACACCGCCGCCCGGCCTGTGGAAGCAAGCCGGGCGGCGGTGTACATGAAAGGATGAATGTGAGGATGGTTATTTGGTGATGGTCACGGGCAGCTTTTTCAGGCGGTTCCATGCGCGGATGATGCGTGCATTGGTCACCTTGGTGTCCGGGCCGAAGGTTGCGCCGTTGTCGGACATCAGACCCTGCTCCACGCACCAGCGGGCAGCCTTTTGCTGCTCGATGGCGTCAGCGGGGATGTCGGTATACAGTGCGGTGCTTACGGGGTCGGGCTTGCCGGCAGCAGTCCAAAGGACGGTGGCCAGCTCCTGCCGGGTGGAGGGGATAAAGCCGTCCGGCATTGCGTAGTACAGGTACACGGAGGTGCCGTAGATATAGGCGATGCTGCCAAAGCCCGCAGTGGCCAGCACTACGCCGAGTGCGGCTGCGCCGGAGGAGAAGTCCGGGTCAAGCTCGCTGTCGGAGCCGTCCGTTGGAGGTGCCGAATGCTCCTCGGTCACCAGAACGATCTTTTCGTAGTTCTGCACAGGGATCTCATAAGTGTTGCCGCCTTTGCTGACTACGGAGTTCATAATGGTTTCGCCGTCTGCAAGGCAGTCGGTCAATTTCGTAGGGGTCTTTACGGTAATGGTGTTGGGCTGCTCAGACGATCCATGGGGGACAAAAAGACTGCTGTAGCCCTTTTCAGAAAAGTCTCCATTTACAGGCACATGGAAGGCTCGGTAATTCCGATCGCTCACAGAGGTAAAGGAGATGCCGCTGTCTTCCGGCACAGTGGGCTTGCTTGCAAAATAGCCGCCGGTGATCTGAAGATTGGGCGGGTTGGTGATGTTGCTTACATCCACGGCTTTGGTAAACAGGCCGCCGCTGATCGTAAGTGAATTGAAGAGGAAACCTGCTTTGGTGGAAACCTTGCCGTCAAACAGGCCGTCCGTGATGGTGGTGGAGTAGTACACATCGGGATAGATCTCCATACCGTCTTCAAAGGTTCCGCCATCGATCTGAGCATCGCGGGAGGAGGCGTATACCTCGACAACTTTCTCAAAGGTGCCGCCGGAGATGGTGCCGCGGTTGCTCACTTCCCCTTGGAAGTTACCATTGGAGATAGTGCAGGAGTTGTACACCGTTCCTTGGAAGATGCCGCCGGAGATGACGCCGGAGATGTACTTGCTGGCGGCGATGTCGTAGCTGTAGTCGTTGATCACATTTCCTTGGAAGTTGCCGCCGGAGATGGTGCCCTTATTGTAGGTTTCACCGCCGACGGTGCCGCTGTTAAATTCGGCTTTAGAAACAATAGCGAGATTTGGCTGCAATGCGCTTACAGCTCCGGAATCCGAGGAGGGCTGCAGGGCAAAAACGCCATTGTACAGCCAACAACCGGAGTCAGCGCTGTATGTCCAATGCTTAAGGTCGCCCGCGCTTTTGGGAATGCCTTCGGCGTTCAGCTGGATGGTAAAGCTTTCGGCAGTGCCGTTTTCTGCGTCCAGATCACGGCTGCTGCGGGTGGAGGCTTCCTCCTCGGTGCTGCGGGAGGCGTCGGCCTCCTGTACAAGGGGTGCAGCCTTTTTCGCCGTGGTCTGGGCGGGTGCATCGAACACCGGGGCAGCTGCCAGTGCAGACACCGGCAGCAGGGACAGCAGCATACTGCCGGTCAGCAGAATGCTTACAATGCGTTTGGCTTTCATAAAGCTTCGCTCCTTTCGTGTGGTTTTTATACGGGGCTTGTTACTATAAATATACCACAAATTGGGCAAAAACAAAAGAAATTCTGCGCGAATGGGGGTCAAAACTGCGCGAATGGCTGAAAATGGGGGACCAAAAACACCGCCGCCCGGCCTGTGGAAGCAAGCCGGGCAGCGGTGTATATGAAAGGATGAATGTGAGGATGGTTATTTGGTGATGGTCACGGGCAGCTTTTTCAGGCGGTTCCATGCGCGGATGATGCGTGCATTGGTCACCTTGGTGTCCGGGCCGAAGGTTGCGCCGTTGTCGGACATCAGACCCTGCTCCACGCACCAGCGGGCAGCCTTTTGCTGCTCGATGGCGTCAGCGGGGATGTCGGTATACAGTGCGGTGCTTACGGGGTCGGGCTTGCCGGCAGCAGTCCAAAGGACGGTGGCCAGCTCCTGCCGGGTGGAGGGGATAAAGCCGTCCGGCATTGCGTAGTACAGGTACACGGAGGTGCCGTAGATATAGGCGATGCTGCCAAAGCCCGCAGTGGCCAGCACTACGCCGAGTGCGGCTGCGCCGGAGGAGAAGTCCGGGTCAAGCTCGCTGTCGGAGCCGTCCGTTGGAGGTGCCGAATGCTCCTCGGTCACCAGAACGATCTTTTCGTAGTTCTGCACAGGGATCTCATAAGTGTTGCCGCCTTTGCTGACTACGGAGTTCATAATGGTTTCGCCGTCTGCAAGGCAGTCGGTCAATTTCGTAGGGGTCTCTACGGTAATGGTGTTGGGCTGCTCAGACGATCCGCGGGGGACATAAAGACTGGTGTAGCTTTCAGACCAGTCACCATTTACAGGCACTTGGAATTTTCTGCCATCCTGATCGCTCACAGTGGTAAAGCGGGTGTCGCTGCCTTCCGGCAGGGTGGGCTCGGTCACAAAATAGCCGCCGGTGACAGAAAGCTTGTCCGGGCTGATGTTGCTTACATCCACAGTTTTGGTAAACAGGCCGCCGGTGATGGAAAGCGGGGATTTACATTCTTCGGTGACAACCGCGCCGTCAAACTGGCCGTCTTTGATGGTGATGGAGGCGTCATAATTCTTGAGATTCATACCCTTTTCAAAGGTGCCGCCGGAGATGGTTCGGTAGTTGCGCACATTCCCTTGGAAGTTACCATTGGAGATGATTTCGTAGTTGTACACCGTTCCTTGGAAGAGGCCACCGGAGATGACGCCGTCGTTGGTTACCTCTCCTTGGAAAGTGCCGTCAAGGATGACGCCGGGGATGAACTCGTCGTCGTAGCTGTAGCCGTTGTACACATACCCTTGGAAGGTGCCATTGGAGATGGTGCCGCAATTGTAGGTTAGCCTGCCGACGGTGCCGCCGGCAAAGTCGGCTTTTTGCTCAATGTTCAGCTCTGCCACTTGCAGGGCGCTTTCCGCGTTGGGTTCCTTAGAGGGCTGCAGGGTAAAGACGCCCTCGGTCAGGTACAGCCGACCGTTGGAATTTGGGTCGTAGTGCCAATGATCATCGTCGCCGGATTCTGTGGGCGTACCATCGGCTTTCAGGTCGATGGTAAAGCTGCCGGCGGTGCCGTTCTCCGCGTCCAGATCACGGCTGCTGCGGGTGGAGGCTTCCTCCTCGGTGCTGCGGGAGGCGTCGGCCTCCTGTACAAGGGGTGCAGCCTTTTTCGCCGTGGTCTGGGCGGGTGCATCGAACACCGGGGCAGCTGCCAGTGCAGACACCGGCAGCAGGGACAGCAGCATACTGCCGGTCAGCAGGATGCTTACAATGCGTTTGGCTTTCATAAAGCTTCGCTCCTTTCGTGTGGGTTTTATACGGGGCTTGTTATTATAAATATACCATAAATTAGGCAAAAACAAAAGAAATTCTGCGCGAATGTGGGTTGAAACTGCGCGAATGGCTGAAAAAGGGGGGACGAACCCTCTCAGGCGCTCCCGCGCCAGCTCCCCCGAAGGGGGAGCCAAGCCGTTAGGCTCGT
Source organism: uncultured Faecalibacterium sp. (assembly GCA_934540955.1). Classification (GTDB taxonomy): domain Bacteria; phylum Bacillota; class Clostridia; order Oscillospirales; family Ruminococcaceae; genus Faecalibacterium. Next base: position 15,073 of record CAKTCY010000005.1, on the reverse strand, counting down.
TGCTAAAGTGTTAGGAGCAAGGAGAAACTGTATCGCTACCTCAAAAAGCTCCCCCCTCGGGGGAGCTGGCATCGCGTAGCGATGACTGAGAGGGTTCAGCCGCCTGAGGGCGTTCACACCCCCTTTATGACAGAATTATGAATCTTTATAAACATTTTTGCAAAGGGCTTGACAGCAGGGCAAAAAAGTTTATAATGGTCTTAGCACTCAGGAACAAGGAGTGCTAAACAAACAAAAGCAATGCAAAAAGGAGGCAGGCGCTATGACGATGGATGCACGCAAGCAACGGGTCTTGCAGGCGATCGTGGCGCTGTATGGCCTTGAGGGCGAGCCGGTGGGCAGCAGCGTGCTGGCAAACTACTTTGATATGGCAGTGTCCAGCGCAACGCTGCGCAACGAGATGGCGGCGCTGACAAAGCTGGGCCTGCTGGAGCAGCCCCACACCAGCGCGGGGCGTGTGCCCAGCGCCAAGGGCTACCGGTATTATCTGGACAATCTGCTTACCGACGATCAGCCGCTGGACCGCGTTACCCGTGCCCGGGTGGATGCGGTGTTCGCCAGCCTTGACCACGAGCCGGAAAAGCTGGCACAGGGCGCTGCCAAGGCGCTGGCCGCCATCAGCGGCTGCACCGCCGCCGTCAGCACCCCCTGCGCCGAGGATCTGTGCATCGCCCATTACGAGGTGGTGCAGGTGGGCCGCAGCGCAGCCGCTGTGCTGGCTGTGACCACCGCCGGTTACGTCCGCACCCGGGTGGCGCGGGTACGCACCGGGCTTTCCCGGGAAAATGCAGCCGCCCTTGCGGCGCTGCTCAACCGCAACCTTACCTTTGTGGCGCCGGTGGATCTTTCCACCCGGATGCTCAGCGAGTTGTGCAGCCAGATCGCACCGGAGCTTGTGCCGGTGGTCAGCGCCGCAGCCGCGATCCTGCAGGACAGCGTAAAGCCCCATGTATTTCTGGGCGGCGAGCAGTACCTGCTGGACTGGCCGCAGCTGGACGGCCGGGTGGGTGATATCCTTACCCTGCTGAACGACGAGGAACAGGCCGCAAGCCTGATCGCACCCCCGGAAAACCGCAGCGAAAGCGTGCTGCTGGGCGAGGATCTGGAGCCGCAGATCCCCGGGCTGTGCATCGTGAGCGACCGGTATCTGGTAGGCGGCGGGCTGTGGGGCTCCATTGCCCTGATCGGCCCCACCCGGATGCCCTTCCAGAAGCTGATGCCCCTGCTGCACGAGTTTGCAGACCAGCTGGGCGAGGGCATGAGCGGCAAACGAAAAGACACCCCGCAGGCTGCCGTACCGCGGCGGACTGTGATCTATAAGGAGGATCTGGAATGAGCGAAGAAGCAAAGAACACGGTGCCCGAGACCGAGCAGCCGGAGACTGCCCCCGAGGAAAAGACCGCTGCCGCAGCGCCCGAACAGGCTGCTGCCGAAGTTGCCGCCGAAGAGGATAAGAAGAAGGACGGCGGCTGGTTCAACAAGAAGGCCCGGGAGATGGAAGCCGTTAAGGCAAAGCTGGATGCAGCGGAAAAGAACGCTGCACAGGCCAAGGATCAGCTGCTGCGCATGGCTGCCGAGTACGACAACTACCGCAAGCGCTCCACCCGCGAGGCTGACCAGAAGTTTAGCGATGGCGTTTCCCATGCAGTGGAAAAGATCATCCCCATTCTGGATACGCTGGATATGGCAGCCAACGCCCCCACCACTGACGAGAACTACAAAAAGGGCGTGGTCATGACGCTGGATAAGGCCGCAAAGGCACTGGAAGCCCTCCATGTGGAGGAGCTCGAGGTGCTGGGCAAGCCCTTTGACCCCAACCTTATGAATGCTGTGCAGCAGATCCCCGCCCCGGACGGGCAGGAGAGCGGCACGGTGGTCACCGTTTTCCAGAAGGGTTACAAGCTGGGTGACAAGATCATCCGCCATGCAACCGTTGTGGTGGCCGAATAAATAAGCCGAACCTCCCGCAAGGGAGTTTGCAATAACATCCGCTTGACATCATCATAAGCATCATATAAACAAGATTTGTTCTTTCGAGAGGAGACTTCATTATGAGTAAGATTATTGGTATCGACCTTGGTACTACCAACAGCTGCGTGGCTGTTATGGAGGGCGGCGAGCCTGTTGTCATCGCCAACTCTGAGGGCGCCCGCACCACCCCGTCCGTTGTCGGCTTCACCAAGACCGGCGACCGTCTGGTAGGTCAGGTTGCAAAGCGTCAGGCTATCACCAACCCCGACAACACCGTTTCTTCCATCAAGCGTCAGATGGGCACCGACCACAAGGTGACCCTGAACGGCAAGGAGTACACTCCCCAGCAGGTCAGCGCTATGATCCTGCAGAAGCTGAAGGCTGACGCCGAGGCTTATCTGGGCGAGACCGTCACCGAGGCTGTCATCACTGTGCCTGCCTACTTCAACGACAGCCAGCGTCAGGCCACCAAGGACGCAGGCACCATTGCCGGCCTGAATGTCCGCCGTATCATCAACGAGCCCACCGCAGCTGCTCTGGCTTACGGTGTGGATAAGGAAGACGACCAGAAGATCATGGTCTACGACCTGGGCGGCGGCACCTTCGATGTGTCCATCATCGAGATGGGCGACGGCGTTACCGAGGTTCTGGCCACCAACGGCGATACCCATCTGGGCGGCGATGACTTCGACCAGCGCATCATCGACTGGATGGCAGACGCCTTCCAGACCGAGAACGGCATCGACCTGCGCAAGGACAAGATGGCTGCACAGCGCTTGAAGGAAGCTGCCGAGAAGGCTAAGATCGAGCTGTCCAGCGCAATGAGCAGCCAGATCAACCTGCCCTTCATCACCGCCGATGCTACCGGCCCCAAGCACTTGGATATGACCCTGACCCGCGCAAAGTTCAACGAGCTGACCGCTGATCTGGTCGACCGCACCATGACCCCCGTGCGCAAGGCTCTGCAGGATGCAGGCCTGCGCGCTTCCGACCTGAAGAAGGTTCTGATGGTCGGCGGCTCCACCCGTATCCCCGCTGTCTACGACGCAGTGAAGAAGGAACTGAACTGCGAGCCCTTCAAGGGCATCAACCCCGATGAGTGCGTGGCTGTCGGTGCTGCTATTCAGGGCGGCGTTCTGAACGGCGAGAAGAAGGGTCTGCTGCTGCTGGATGTCACCCCGCTGAGCCTCGGCATTGAGACCCTGGGCGGCGTGTGCACCAAGATCATCGACCGTAACACCACCATCCCCACCCACAAGAGTCAGGTGTTCTCCACCGCAGCCGACAACCAGCCCTCTGTTGAGGTCAACGTGCTGCAGGGCGAGCGTGAGTTTGCCCGCGACAACAAGAGTCTGGGTGTGTTCCATCTGGACGGCATTGCTCCGGCTCCCCGTGGCGTGCCTCAGATCGAAGTTACCTTCGATATCGATGCCAACGGCATCGTGAAGGTCAGCGCCAAGGATCTGGGCACCGGCAAGGAGCAGAACATCACCATCACCGCTTCCACCAACATGTCCAAGGAGGACATCGACAAGGCTGTGAAGGAAGCTGAGCAGTTTGCTGCCGACGATAAGAAGAAGCGTGAAGAGGTCGATATCCGCAACGGTGCCGACCAGATGGTGTTCCAGACCGAGAAGATGCTGAAGGAGAACGGCGACAAGCTGCCCGCAGACGTGAAGAGCGATGCCGAGGCAAAGCTGGCCGACCTGCGGACCGCTGTCCAGTCCGGCAACGTGGACGACATCAAGGCAAAGCAGGAGGCCCTGAGCCAGGTGTTCGAGAAGATGTATCAGGCAGCCGCTGCCGCACAGCAGGCCGCCGGTGCACAGCCCGGTGCTGACGCAGGCGCAGCCGACGAAAAGCCCAACGATGACGGCGTTGTGGATGCCGACTTCAAGGAAGTCTAAGTCTGACACAAAGCGCTGTGTCCGGCCAAACCGGCGGGCACACGCGCAATAGAGCAAAAGCCGCTCCGGTTTAGGCCGGAGCGGCTCTTGCTGGTTTATAGAGTGAGGAACCGACCGGGGCGTTACCCGGGGAGGGCGTTCCCGGAGAGGTGAGTGGATATGGCACAGGAAAAGCGTGATTATTACGAAGTGCTGGGGGTATCCAAGGGCGCAAGCGATGCCGAGATCAAAAAGGCATACCGCAAGCTTGCCATGAAGTACCACCCGGACTATAACCCCGGCGATAAGGACGCCGAGGCAAAGTTCAAGGAGATCAACGAGGCAAACGAGGTGCTTTCGGACCCGAAGAAGCGCCAGCTGTACGACCAGTACGGCTTTGCCGGGGTTGACCCCACCTACGCAGCACAGAACGGCGGCGGCCCCGGCGGCTTTAGCGGTTTTGGCGGCGATGGTGTGGATCTGGGCGACATCTTTGGCGATATCTTCGGCGGCGGCTTTGGCGGCTTCGGCGGCTCGTCCCGTCAGGCAAACCCCAACGCCCCCCGCAAGGGTCAGGACATCCGGGTGCGCATCACCCTGAGCTTTGACGAGGCGGTGCATGGCTGCAAGAAGAACATCACCATCACCCGCCAGCAGGAGTGCACCGAGTGCCACGGCAGCGGCTGTGCTGCCGGTTCCAGCCCCGAGACCTGCCCGGACTGCGGCGGCCGCGGCTTCGTCATCCGCCAGCAGCGCACCCCCTTTGGCGTGATGCAGACCCAGCAGCCCTGCTCCCGCTGCGGCGGCAAGGGCAAGCTGGTCAAGAACCCCTGCAAGGTCTGCCACGGCGCGGGCAAGGTAGCTGCCAAAAAGACGCTGGAGGTGTCCATCCCCATGGGCATCGACGACGATCAGAGCTTTGCACTGCGCGGCATGGGCGATGCCGGTGCCAACGGCGGCCCTGCCGGTGATGTGATCGTCATGGTCACGGTGCGCCCCAGCGAGGTGTTCCAGCGCGACGGCTATGATGTGTGGGTCACCGTGCCCATCACCTTCAGTCAGGCCGTGCTGGGTGACACCGTGCACGTGCCTTCCATTGACGGCAAGGTGGAGTACACCGTGCCCGAGGGCACCCAGAGCGGCACCACCTTCCGCCTGCGCGGCAAGGGCATCCAGTATCTGAACGGCCGCGGCCGCGGCGATATGTACGTCAAGTGCGAGGTGGAGATCCCCAAAAAGCTGAACAAGGCGCAGCGCGATGCCCTGAAGAAATTTGAGGGCACGCTGAAGGAAGAAAACTACGAAAAGCGTAAGGGCTTCTTCAAAAAGCTGAAGGATATGTTCAACGCATAAAAGCCAAACGGCGGCGCGCTCCATCGGAGCGTGCCGCCGTTTTTTGCGTGTAAGGAAGGCCGATTCGTCTCACACACTTGCACTTTCGTCTAAAATACACCCTGTTTTAGACGAAAGCTGGGATACATGAGAAGAAAAACGCTGCAAATTTTACGTTGAATTTTACAACAGGATGCGCTATACTAAAACTGAAAGGAGTGGATAGTATGCCGAATATTAAACCGATTTCTGATTTGCGAAATTATAACGAGGTATTGCGGGATGTGGAAGAAGGCTCGCCGGTCTTTCTGACCAAGAATGGTCGCGGAAAATATGCCATTGTGGAACTGCGCGATTATGAGAAAGCACAGGCAACGATTCGTTTGATGAGTGAGATTGCAAAAGGTCGCCGCTCCGGGGAAGAGAAGGGCTGTCTGACCAATGAAGAAATGAGGGCACATTTCCGTGCAAGAGCAAATGAAAAATAAGATCTTATACACAGACGAGGCGCACTGTGATTTGGATTCAATTTGGGATTATATTGCACTTGATCTGCAAAATCAGCAGGCGGCAGAAAGACTTGTCAATAAAATCATGGACAGAGTGGATCAGCTGGAAGATTTTGCGGAGAGCGGAATGCTGCTTTCAGCGATATCGGAAGTAATAGGAGAAGAAAGGTTCCTTGTATGCGAGAACTATATAATCTTTTACCATACCGGAAAATCTGTAGTTACGGTTGACCGTGTGCTCTATGGTCGCAGGGACTATCTAAGCGTACTGTTTGACAGAACAAGGGAAGAATCTTTGGAAGAAGAATCTTTGCCGGAAGAATGAGCATAAAAACAGCGGAGGCGCTGCCCTTTCGGGCAGCGCCTCCGCCTGCTTTGTTCTTTGGTCTACTCCGGGAAATCAGGTGCCGAAGACGATGAGAGCGTTCGGGATCAGCCCCACAACGCTTGCGCAGGAGCCGACAACACTGGCGGCACACGCAATGTCATACAGCATGTTGGCAGTGCTCTTCTCCATATCAGCAGCCAGAGCATCCAGACCCTTCTCAGTCCAAGTGTCAGGATTCTTCTTGCGGTAGTCGCGGACAGCAGTAATGCCCTTGAACCAGCCGTAGAAAGGCAGGAACCATGCGCAGGCAGCCTGAACCATGGTAGCGCCGCCCTCGGTGTAGGTCATTTCCTCAGTGGACAGAACATTGTAGTACGCGGGCATCATCATTTTTTCCATAATAACACTCCTTTTGAAACAAAGCTATCCAAAACGGTGCACCCAAAACGCACCGTTTTATCTGATTAAAAGGGTTAAAGGGTTCAGCGCACGATCAGCAGAACGGCGCTCAGGGGAGCCAGCGCCACCACCATGGTGGCAGAAACGGCATCCCGCACAAAGTTGCTGGCGGATTTGCCCATATCGGCGGCAAGAGCATCGGTGGCGCGGCCCATCACGGTAAAGAAGTTGCCGTCCTTGTTGCCGTCCTGCTGCAGCCAGGTGCGTGCCTGCTTGATGCCCCAGATGTAGCTGGAGCCCAGCACTACAGCGCCTACTGCGGTAGCAACGGTGGTAGCAATGCCGGCTGCATCATCCACCGCGCCGCCGCCGGCGGTATAGGTCATCTCTTCGTTGGAAAGCACCGCATAAGCTGCGGGATAATTCATCTTTTTCATTTTCAATACTCCTTTGTCAAAGGGAAATGCCGCATTGCATCCCGATCCCCCGGCGTCCATACCAAGTGCCGATAGAGCATTGTTCTCTATATGGTCATTCTACAACAGCAGTTGGATTTTATCAAGGGGTTTTGGTACATCTGTGCAAAAACTGGCGGGACGCATGAAAATACCTCAATAAATTTGTGAAAATAGACTGCAATAATTCCGATATTTGGTTGTTTTACCCCGTCACCCCGGCGCGGTAGAGGTAGGGGTCGCTCTTGAAGCTGTCGAAATTGTACAGCACAAGGATCTGGTCGTAGCCGTTATCGGCAATCAGCTTGTCCAGGCCGTAGTTGTAGTTGCGGAAGTCCACCACATCGATGTCGGCGTAGTTGGCGGTCAGGTAGGGCACAAAGCAGTTGGCGTAGCTGTCCTTGATGACAAGGATGCGCCCGCTGCCGTTGCCCTGCACTCGGCTTAAACCGTTGTTGCCGTGCAGGAACATGGCGTACTTATCATAGACGGAGAGCTTCTCCGTGTCGTACAGGCCGGTGGTCTGCCCCTCGGCGGGCTGGCCTGCCGCCGTCACGTTCCATACCGTCAGGGTGTTGGCAAGGTCGTAGTAGGTGATCACGTCCGGCACGGCGTTCCATGTGCGCGCCTTGGCGTAGTGGGTGCCGTAAAAGCCGTCGGCGGTCAGGGCGGTGTGGGCGGCGGTGTCAAAGGGGGTTAGGCCAAGGGCATCGCACAGCTGGCTGTAGGCGTAGTAGGCGCCAAGGCTCGTCCAGTGGTGGTCGGTGCGGTAGTAAATATACTCGCTCTTGTGGGCGGAAAGGGTCTGGCGCACGTCCACAAAGCTGCCGCCCGCAGCCTGCACCGCAGCGGAAAGCTGGTCAAGATAGCCGTCCTCGTCCAGCAAGGGGGCGTTTGCGGGCACGTTCTCCTTGTAGATATCGCTGGCAGCGGGTGCCACCAGCACATTCACCTTGCCCGGGTAGCGCTGGCACAGGCTGGTGAGCGCTGCGGTGTTCTTGGGCAGGGTGCGCTCCTCGCTGGAAAGCAGCCCGTAGGTGCGGGGGAACATCATGTGCTCTTTGCCCAGCAGGATGCCGCCGTTCTGCTGCTTTTGCAGCAGGGTGGTCTCCACCACGCTCTGCAGGCTGATCCACTGGTCGCGCCCCGCCACCTGATCCTTGACGTATTTGGTGTAGGCGGTAAAGTAGCTGTTCAGCCCCTTGGCGGTGAACTGGGTCAGCGCCGGGCGCTGGCTCAGGGTGGTGTTTTCCAGCTCGCTGTAGCTGCGGTCCGGGGTGACCATATCCAGCGCGAACAGCCCGATAAAGAACAGGCTGAACACCACCAGCACCGGATAGTGCAAAAGGGAGGAGGTCTTTTTTTCGTGTTTGGACATCTTCCCGCCTCCTTAAAAGTTAAAGTACAGGAACGGGCTGTTGGTGCTGCCCACCACATAGGCGGTGGAGACCACCAGCAGCGTCAGGATGGCGGCGCAGCGGGTGACTACGTTCTTGCGCAGCACATCCCACAGCTTTTCGATCAGCGGGGTGCAGCACACCACGCTTACCGCCAGCAGCACGCCGTAATTCCGCAGGAAATACAGCGGCGACACCCCGCCGGAGGGGATGAAGAGCTTCTGGAACAGCAGCCCGAAGGATACGCCGGTGTCGTTGCCTACGAACATCGCCCAGCCTACCACCACGAGGAACAGGGTGTAGAGGTGCGGCCACACCCTGCCCTTTTTCAGGTAGGGCAGCAAAAACAGCTTTTCAGCCGCCAGCAGCACAAAGTAGTAAAGACCCCAGCAGATAAAGTTCCAGTTCGCACCGTGCCAGATGCCGGTGAGCAGCTCCACGATGAACAGGTTCAGGATCTGCCGCTTGAGCCCCTTGCGGTTGCCGCCCAGCGGGATATACACATACTCGCGGAACCAGCCGGACAGGGTCATGTGCCAGCGCCGCCAGAACTCGGTGATGGAAGCGGAGATATAGGGGTAGTTGAAGTTTGCGGGGAAGTCGAAGCCCAGCATCTTGCCCATGCCGATGCCCATGAGGGAGTAGCCGGAGAAATCGAAGTACAGCTGTAAACTGTATGCGAGGATGCCCAGCCACACCAGCGGAGTGGAGGCGTTTGCCAGACCCACAAAGGTGGTGGAGGGGCTGTCAGCTACCCCGATGATGTCCGTCCACAGTGCGCCCACGGCGTCCGCCAGCAGCACCTTTTTGGCAAGACCGAAGGTGAACAGGGTCATGCCCTCTTCAATTTGCTTGAAGTTATAGCGGTGCTTGTAGACGTGCAGCTGGTCGGAGACGTCCCGGTACTTGACGATGGGCCCCGCGATGAGCTGCGGGAACATGACCACATAAGCGCCGAAGTCAATGATGTTGCGCTCAGCTTTTACATCCCGGCGGTAGACGTCGATGGAGTAGGAAAGGGTCTGGAAGGTGTAGAAGCTGATGCCCAGCGGCAGGGTGCCGATGCCCTGTATCTCGGCAAAGGCGGTGCCCAGCAGGGCGTTTGCGCTGCGCAGCACAAAGTTTGCGTACTTGAAGTAGAACAGCATCCCCAGACTGCCGACAAGCGCCACCAGCAGAAAGAAGCGGCGCAGCGCGGGCTTTGCATCAAAGTGCTCGATGGCAAGGCCGCTGAGGTAGTTGATGAGGATAAGCGCCACCATGACCGGAAAAAAGCGCACCTCGCCCCAGCAGTAGAACACCAGACTGCACAAAAACAGCACGGTGTTCTTCAGCTTTGCGGGGGCAAGATAGTACAGCGCCAGCGTGATGGGCAGAAAACGGAACAGGAAGATGATGGTGCTGAAAACCAAGGGGTCAGCCTCCTTTTTTACAAGTTTTGCGGGCAATAACGGTTTTCCCATCCCGGGTGCGGGAGGGCTTTCTACTGAAAAAAGCCGATGCCGCAGATGGCACCGGCTCAGAAGATCAGATTCAGCTGTTCAGGGCGCTGTCCACAGCACTGGTCAGGTCTGCGGTGCACTCGTTGGAGGCGATCACCATGACCACACGGTCGCCCTTGGAGGAGATGATGGCGTTTTCCACGTTGCTCTGTGCCTGTGCAAACTCGGCATAGTTGCCGTAGAAGGCCACCTGATCCTGCTTGTAGCTTTCCAGCGCGGTCACCACGTCCTGTGCCTTGCCGGAGGCAGCCTCCACCACCAGCACAAGGCCGGCATCGCCGTTGTCGTTGCTCTTCACGCCCTTGTAGCTGGCCACATCCTCGGCCTTCAGACCGAAGTCGTACTCGATGTTCATGGCAGTGAGCTCGAACTGGTTGGAGATGGGGTCAGCAGCCAGCAGGGTCTCCACGGCGCTGTCCAGCTCGGCAGTGCCGTTTTCAGCGGTATCCGCTGCCGGAGAGGCTGCATCGGCGACCGGTGCAGAGGCAGAGGCGCTGGACACGGAGGACGGCGCAGAGGAGGCGCTGCCGCCGCAGCCGGTCAGGGCAACAGCCAGCACGGCGCTGACAGCAAGCACAGAGAGTTTTGTGCGGTTTATCATAAAATATTCCTTCTTTTGTTGAATTCATTTGTCGGGGTGCGGGGCTGCGCCGCGCACACGGGCAGACTGTATTTATCTTACCATAACAGCAGGTAAATTGCAACGCACCCCGCAGGGTTTTCCGGCAGTTTTCATTGGATTTTAACCGGTCACGGTCTCCCCGGCGGCAATGCGCTGCAAAACGGCTACCGCGTCCTCCAGACACAGGCCGCTCTGGTTGAGCAGGGCGGCGTTTTCCGGGCCCACATAGCGCCAGTGCCACGGCTCGTAGGTGATGCTGGTCACGCTTTCGGCCTCCTTGGGGTAGCGCAGGATAAAGCCGTACTGCTCCGCGTTCTCGCACAGCCAGCGGAAGGCGGCGGTGTCGGCAAAGCCGGTGTCAAGGGTGGTGTGCTCCGGGCTGTTCAGGTCGGCGGCAAGGCCGCAGTTGTGCTCCGAGCAGCCCGGCGGGTTGACGATGGCAGCGGCCTTTTCCCGGGCGGCGGCTTCGCTCAAGCCCTTGTTGCGGTAGTACTGGGTCTTGTCATTGTACAGCTTTTTCTGGTAGCTGACGCTGCGGTAGCCGCTCTGCATCCGCACATCCACCCCGTCCTTGGCGGCAGCGGCCTGCATGGAGAGAAAAGCCTCGGCGGCTTCGGTCTGCAGGGTCTTATTGATGGCGGTGGCCGAGCCGCATTCCTTGGTCTCGACGGGGTAGTCCTCCGTTATCCTGTGGGTGCGGTTGACAAGGATCATGCGGGGGTCATCCAGCAGCGCCTGCGCCTGTGCGGCGGTAAGGACGCTCTGCTGCGCGCCGTTCTCGGCGGGCTGCGCAAGGCTCTCGGCGGGCAGCTCCGGCAGCTGCGGCACCGCAGCCTTGCGGGTGCAGGCGTAGGCAGTGCCGCCCGCCACAAAGCAGGCCAGCGCCGTCAGGCAGAGCAGACGGCGGGCACGAGGTTTACGGTGACGGGAGGAACGCATAGAACCTACCTTCTTTCACAAAAAGGGATAAGCACCCGCCGCCCCGGGCAGACTATCCGCAAAAGGGGGCGCGGGAAGATGAAGATGACAGCGCAGGAATATGCACGCCGGGTGCAGAAGGCGGGGCCGCACTCGCCGCTTTTGGCAGACTGCCTGTGGGCGTTCTGCGTGGGCGGCGGCATCTGCCTGCTGGGCGAGGGGCTGCGGCAGCTGTTTTTGCGGCAGGGCGCGGACGCCGAGGCGGCGGGCACCCTGACCAGCTGCACTTTGATCTTGCTCTCGGCGGTGCTGACCACGCTGGGCTGGTACCAGAAGCTGGCGGCAAAGGCCGGGGCGGGGTCGCTGGTGCCCATCACCGGCTTTGCCAACGCGGTGGTCAGTGCGGCCATCGAGTTCAAGGCCGAGGGGCGGGTGCCGGGCACGGGAGCCAAGATGTTCCTCATCGCCGGGCCGGTCATCGTGTACGGCACGCTGGCGGCGGTGGTGTACGGTGCGGTGCTGTGGCTGCTGGGGGCTTCTGCCTTATAATACGGAACAGCCCCGCCGGATATTGCAGCGCCACAGCACCAGTATAGCACGTTCCGGGGCATTTTTTGCAGAAAAGGAGAAATTTTTTATGACAGAGCGCCGGGGCGATACCCTGTTGTTCCATACTCCGCCGGTCATCGCCGCACAGGCGGCGGCGGGCGGCAAAAAAGAGAGCGAGGGCCCGCTGGCGGCGGGCTTTGACGAATTGACCACCGACAACCGGCTGGGACAGCGCAGCTGGGAAGCTGCCGAAAAGCAGTTGCAGCTGCGGGCGGCGCGGCGCTGCCTGCAAAAAGCGGCTCTGCCCGCCGAGCAGGTAGACCTTGCGCTGGCGGGGGACTTACAGGCGCAGTGCACCGCCTCCGGCTACGCGCTGCGGGAGCTGGGCGTGCCCTTTGCGGGGCTGTTCGGGGCGTGCAGCACCATGGCCGAGGCGCTGGCGCTGGGCGCGGCGCTGTGCAGCAGCGGGGCGGCGCAGAACCTGCTGGCCATGACCTCCAGCCATTTCTGCGCGGCAGAGCGTCAGTTCCGCACCCCGCTGAGCTACGGCGCGGTGCGCACCCCTACCGCCCAGTGGACGGCCACCGCCGCCGGGTGCTGCCTGCTGCGCCCGGCAGGGCAGGGGGTGGGCATTGCCGCCGCCACCCTTGGCAGGGTGCAGGATTATAATATCAAGGATATCAACAACATGGGCGCAGCCATGGCACCGGCGGCCGCCGCCACCCTGCTGCACTATCTTGCCGATACCCGCGCAGAGCTGCGGGATTTCGACTGCATCTATACCGGCGACCTTGGGCTGGTGGGCAGTCAGATGCTGCGGGAACTGCTGGCAGCAGAGGGCCTGCTGCTGAAAAACCACGCGGACTGCGGCTGTCTGCTCTACGATGCCGGGGAGCAGCGGGTAAAAAGCGGCGGCTCGGGCGCGGGCTGCTGCGCCGCCGTGCTCTGCGCGCATATCCTGCCAAAGCTTCTGCGCCGCGGCAGCCGCCGGGTGCTGTTTATCGCCACCGGGGCGCTGATGAGCCAGACCACCTTTTTGCAGAAGGAGAGCATCCCGGCGGTGGCGCACTTGGTAGAGCTGACCGCGCCGGAAAAGGAGGACTGAAATGAACTATCTGTGGGCATTTTTAGTGGGCGGTGTCCTCTGTGCGGTGGGGCAGCTGTTCATCGACCTGACAAAGCTTACCCCGGCACGCATCCTGACCGGCTATGTGGTGGCGGGGGTGGTGCTCTCGGCGGTGGGGCTGTATGCACCGCTGGCAGAGTTTGCCGGTGCGGGGGCGAGCGTGCCCCTGCTGGGCTTCGGGCATCTGCTGGCAAAGGGGGTGCACACCGCCGTGGCGGAAAAGGGCGCCATCGGCATCCTGACCGGCGGACTGACCGCTGCCTCTGCGGGCATCACCGCCAGCCTTGTCTGCGGCGTAGTGTGCAGCCTTGTGGGCAAGAGCCACGACCAGAACTGATGTTTTGTCTGCGCTGCTTCGCCATATTTTGCGCCCGGCGGCTGGTAAACTGGGGGCAAAACGGAGGTGAGGTGCATGAAACACAGCGGTCAGACCGTATTGTGGGAGCTGTGGGCGGCGCTGTGCCTGTGCACGGCGCTGGAGCTGCCGCCCGGCAGCCCGTGGCTGCACGAGCCGGCGCTTTTGTACCCGGGGCTTTCGCTGGCGGCGGTGGTTCCCGCCGCGTGGGCGGCGTGGTGGATGGCGGTGCCGCCGCAGCCCCTGCCGCCGGAGCAGCTGCTGGAGCCGGTGCAGCGGCAAAACCTTGCCGCGCTGTGCGGGACATAACGGCGGAAAAACAAAAACCCCTGTGCCGGGTACCCGGTACAGAGGTTTTGTTCGTCAATCAAACTGCGCGATCAAGCGTTCTTGTTAGCACGCTTTGCCATACGGCTGATCTTGCGGCTGGCGGTGTTCTTCTTGATGACACCCTTAGCGCGAGCCTTGTCGATCGCGGAAACAGCAGCCAGGACGGTTGCGTCCTTGTCAGCGGCATTCGCATCGATGGCAGCGTCTGCCTTCTTGACGACTGTTTTCAGGTTGGTCTTAATGGCCTTGTTGTGAGCCTGCTCTGCAGCAGCCTGCACGACGCGGTCCTTCTGAGATTTGATGTTAGGCATTCGTTCCACCTCCTTGGCTACCTATAACAGCGCACCCTATGATACCATATTTCGCGTACCAGCGCAAGCGTTTTTTTGATTTTTGTTTGGAAAAGTTTTGTTTTTCCCATACTTTCCGGCAAGAAGGCGGGCTTTTGCCCCCAAAAAGGAACGGAGAGTGTGGAAAATGCGTACTACGGATATGGCCGACGAGCTGTTTTCGGCAGCGGCGCAGCCCCTGCCCGCAGGGGTGCGGCTGGCCACCGCCCGCCACGGCGGGGTCACGGTGACAAGGGTGGAGATCGCCCGCGAGGGGCTCAGCCGCCCCCGGGGCAGGTATGTCACGCTGGAAATGCCCAGCGTCAGCGTGCTGGACGAGCGGGACGCCGCCGTTATTGAAATATGCGCCCGGGAGCTGCGCGCCCTGCTGCCGCCGGAGGGCCCGGTACTGGTGCTGGGGGTGGGCAACCGCCGCATCACCGCCGATGCCCTTGGCCCGCGCACGGTGCAGCGCATCCTTGTCACCATGGGCGCGGGCGCTGCCCCGCCGGTGCGGGGCTTGCGCCCGGTAGCAGCCGTTGCGCCCGGGGTGGCGGCAGCCACCGGGCTTTCCTTACAGCAGCTGGCGGCGGCGCTGGTGGGGCAGCTGCGCCCGGCGGCGGTGGTCTGTGTGGACAGTCTTTGCTCTGCCGAGGGGCAGCGGCTGGGGCGCACGGTGCAGTTTTCGGACTCGGGGCTTTACCCGGCGCAGGCCGACCACACCCGCCACCTGACCCGGGACACCTTAGGCGTGCCGGTGGTGGCGGCAGGCATCCCCACCCTGATGCAGGCGCAGGAGGGGGCAGACCTTGTGGTCACGCCCCGCGCGCTGGACAGCGTCATCGCCCACGGCGCGGCTCTGCTGGCGGGCAGCGTCAACCGCGCCTTGCAGCCCCGCCTTACCGTGCAGCAGCTCTGCTGGCTGACGGGGTGAACGATTTGGAATGTGCATCGCTCCGCGGGGAAAGTTCCTGCCTGCCTTTAGCGAGCAGGGACGCTCCGCTGGGCCAGAGGCAGGGAGGGGTGTTCCGACTCCCCCCTCCCTACCTCTGGACTCCACCCACC
>CAKTCY010000004.1 GCA_934540955.1 uncultured Faecalibacterium sp. | reverse complement strand
CTCCCCAAAAAAGAAGAGCAAGACTGGATCGCGAAATTTTTTAAGCATCTCGACACCCTTATCACCCTTCATCAGCGTAAGCTGGAAAAGCTTGTACAAATTAGAAAAGCCTTCGCAGAGAGGTGCTTTTTGCAAAGTCGAAAGGAGTTCGTTATGGCGTTTACAAAAGAAGCCGATTTTGAAGAGGCGGTGGTAAAGCTCCTGATAGAACGCGGCTGGAAAGATGGTGTGCTGAAAAACTACACCGAACAGCAACTGATCCAGAACTGGGCGAACATCCTTTTTGAGAACAACCGCGGCATTGACCGACTGAACGATTATCCGCTGACGGATGGCGAGATGCAGCAGATCATGGAACAGGTCACGAACGCGAAAACGCCGATGAAGCTGAATAAATTTATCAACGGCAAAAGTGTGCTTATCAAGCGTGACAATCCTGACGATAAGCTGAATTTCGGCAAAGAAGTGTCCCTGAAAATCTATGACCGTCTGGAAATTGCAGCCGGACTTAGCCGCTACCAGATCGCAGAGCAGCCAAAGTTCCCCACCAAGTCCAAAATTTTGAATGACCGCCGCGGCGATTTGATGCTGCTCATCAATGGTATGCCGGTCATTCACCTGGAACTGAAAAAGAGCGGTGTTTCCATCATAAAGGCTTGCAACCAGATTGAAAAATACGCGGCAGAGGGCATTTTTACGGGACTGTTCTCGCTGGTGCAGATTTTTGTGGCCATGAACCCGGAAGAAACGGTCTACTTTGCCAATCCCGGTCCGGAAGGACAATTCAACAAAAGCTACTATTTCCATTGGGCGGATTTCTACAATGAGCCGATGAACGACTGGAAAGACGTTACAACGGCACTTTTGTCTATCCCGATGGCGCATATGTTGGTGGGCTTTTATACCGTTGCCGATGGTTCCGATGGCATTTTGAAGGTGATGCGCAGTTATCAGTACTACGCTGCCAGCAAAATTTCGGATGCCGTTTCCAAGGCGAAATGGGAGAATGACCAGCAGCGCGGCGGCTACATTTGGCACACTACAGGTTCCGGCAAGACCATGACTTCTTTCAAGTCCGCTCAACTGATTGCATCTTCCAAGGATGCGGACAAAGTGATTTTTCTGATGGACCGAATCGAGTTGGGCACTCAGAGCCTGAAAGAATACCGCAACTTTGCAGAGGAAAACGAGGAGGTGCAGGCTACAGAGAACACGGATGTTCTTGTGGACAAGCTGAAAAGTGCTTCGCCGTCCGATACGCTCATCGTGACTTCCATCCAGAAGATGAGCAACATCAAGGATAATGCACAAAACAAGCTGAACCCCAACGACATTGCGCTGATCAACGCAAAGCGGTTGGTTTTTATCGTGGACGAGTGCCACCGTTCCACCTTTGGCGATATGATGCAGACCATCAAGCATACATTCCCGAAAGCACTGTTCTTTGGTTTTACCGGTACGCCGATCCAAGGCGAAAACCAGAAGAAAATGAGCACCACCGCCACCGTTTTCGGCAACGAACTGCATCGGTACAGCATTGCAGACGGCATCCGGGATCACAACGTGCTGGGCTTTGACCCTTACAAGGTGCTGACCTTCAAGGACAGCGACTTGCGGAAAGCGGTCGCACTGGAAAAAGCAAAGGCATATTCTGTGGACGAAGCTCTGGCCGACCCACAGAAGAGCAAGGTGTTTTATAAGTATCTGAATCTGCCGATGGCAGGCGGAAAAGATGCGCTCGGTGAGGAGATAAAGGGCATCGAGGATTATATTCCCAACACCCAGTATGAGGGCGAAGAACACCAGAAAGCCGTGGTGGAGGACATTTGCGAGAACTGGCAGACCCAGAGCCGCAACAGCAAATTTCATGCCATTTTTGCAACCTCCAGCATCCCGGAAGCCATCCAATATTACAAGAGGTTCAGAGAAGCCGCACCATGGCTGAAAGTCACCGCACTATTTGACCCCAACATTGACAACAACGGCAAAGGCATCACCAAAGAGGAAGGGCTAAAAGAGATCGTAGAAGACTATAACGCCCGCTATGGACAGGACTTCAGCATTCCGACCTTTGCCAAGATGAAAAAGGACATTGCGGCACGGCTGGCGCACAAATTGCCCTGCCAGCGCATCGAGCGCACCCCGGAAAAACAGCTTGATCTGCTAATCGTGGTGGATCAGATGCTGACAGGCTTTGACTCCAAGTGGATCAACACCCTGTATCTGGATAAAATGCTGCAATACGAAAATCTGATTCAGGCGTTCTCCCGCACCAACCGACTGTTTGGCGATGACAAACAGTTTGGCACCATCAAATATTACCGCCGTCCGCACACGATGGAGAAAAATATCGCAGATGCGGTAAAAGAGTATTCCGGCGATAAACCGTTTGGCCTGTTTGTAGATAAACTGGACAAGAACGTGGAAAAACTGAATGCCCTCTATGCGGAGATCAAAGATCTGTTTGTGTCGGCGGGCATTGAAGAGTTTTCGCAGATCCCTGCGGATATGGCAGAGCGCAAAAAGTTTGCCGACCTGTTCCAGTCCTTCAACGAAAATCTGGAAGCAGCCAAGGTGCAGGGCTTCGAGTGGGATAAGCCCATTGTGATCATCAACGAGGACACAGATGAGAAAACGGAACTTCATGCGGACTTTGACGAGAGAACGTTCAAAGTGCTGGCACTCCGCTATAAAGAGCTGTTCACGCCGAATCCGGATGGCGGTGAAAATGACCCGGACGATGACGTTCCCTATGCGGTGAACAGCTATCTGACCACCATTGATACTGCTGACATCGACACGGATTACATGAACTCCCGCTTTGAAAAGTACCTGAAAATTTTCTATCAGGAGGGTGCAGAAGCAGAAGCCATCCATCAGGCCGAAACGGAGCTGCACAAGACCTTTGCCACCCTCTCGCAGGAAGAACAGAAATATGCGAATATTTTCCTGCACGACATTCAGAGCGGGGCGGTTGTCCCGCAGCCGGGAAAGACCTTGCGGGAGTATATTGCCGAGTATATCGCCCAAAAGCAGAACGACCAGATCCACAAAGTAGCTGAAGTTTTCGGCTTGGACGAAAAGAAGCTGCGGGCATTCATGCGTGCAAACATCACCGAAGCCAACATTAACGAATTTGGCCGTTTTGATGACCTGAAAGCCACCGTAGATAAGGCAAAAGCAAAGGCATATTTTGAAGCAATCGAGGGTACAAAGCTTATTCCGCCCAAGGTGCCTGTCAAGTATGATAAACTCTTGCGCGAGTTCATCGTAAGTGGCGGATTTGATTTGAAAATGCCAAAAGAATCATAAAATGGGTGCAAAATCACCCTGCTCACCAAGAGCCGAGGCGCGTCCTCGGCTCTTTTTTCGCGCCAAAATCCCAAAACAAACCTGCTTGGGAACAGCGTAAGTTCTCTGATATTACTTTTCCAGCAGGAGAAAAGAATCGAGACAATCTTCCGCTAGAAAGCTATTCTATAACAAACGAGCATGGATTTATCCCGCAAGATGAAAAATTTGAAAACGGCGGAACGATGAGAGAAGCCGACAAAAGGATGTATTATATCGTTTCTCCAAATTCTTTTGCGTACAATCCTGCAAGAATAAATGTTGGCTCTATTGGCTATCAGAATACCGGAAAAGATGTGATAGTAAGTTCACTTTATGAGGTTTTCAAAACATCGGATGATGTTGATGACCGTCTTTTGTGGCATTGGTTCAAATCGCCAGATTTTCAAAAGCTGATTTTCCAGTTGCAAGAAGGTGGCGTTCGCCTTTATTTCTATTATGACAAACTTTGCATGGGAACGGTTTCCCTTCCATCGCTTGAAGAGCAACGCAAGATAGGACAGCTCTTTGATAGCCTCGACACCCTTATCACCCTTCATCAGCGTGAGCATATAAAACCGATTTTGGAGGTAAAACGTGTTAAACGAAATGAATGAAAACAACCTGTTCTGCGATTACTATGAGCAGTGGGTTGCCGTATACAAAGAGGGCGCAGTTCGCCCGGTTACATTGGATAAGTACAAAATGACCCTTTCTTGGGTGAAAAGGCTGGCACCTGATTTGAAGTTGTGCGAGGTTTCCAGAGTGACGTATCAGCAGCTTTTGAACGATTATGCCGTAGGCCATGAGCGGCAGACCACGATGGACTTCCACCATCAGCTGAAAGGGGCTATCATGGATGCCGTGGATGATGGACTGATTGTGAAAGACCCGACCCGAAAAGCGATCATCAAAGGCAAGCCCCCGGTGCCTAAAAAGGTGAAATACCTGAACCAGTTTGAACTGCATCTTTTGTTGAGCGACTTGGATCTACAGGGAAAACTCAACTGGGACTGGATGATTTTGCTGATTGCCAAAACCGGCATCCGCTTTTCCGAAGCTTTGGCGATCACTCCTGCGGATTTTGACTTTTCGCACCAGATGCTTTCCATCAATAAAACATGGGATTATAAGGGGAACGGCGGATTTCTGCCGACAAAAAATAAATCGTCTGTCCGCAAAATTCAGATCGACTGGCAGACGGTGATCCAGTTCGCAGCACTGGTAAAGGACGTTCCTGAAGATAAGCCGATTTTCGTGTTTAAGGAACACGCCTACAATTCCACCGTCAACGATGTTCTGGAACGGCACTGCAACCGGGCCAAGATCCCGGTTATCTCGGTACATGGTTTGCGGCATACCCACGCTTCGGTGCTTCTGTTTGCAGGTGTATCTATTGCAAGTGTGGCAAGGCGGCTGGGGCATTCCAGCATGACAACAACGCAGAAAACCTACCTGCACATCATTCAGGAACTGGAAAATCAGGACATTGACCTTGTAATGCGGTCACTCTCTGGATTAAGCTGATAAAATAATCGACCATTGCTCGCGCTGATGAAGGATGATAAGAGAAAAGCCAAGTCATGACTGTATCAAACGGGTACGTCATGACTTGGCTTTTGATTTACGGAAGCTTTTAAGGCTTGTGTGTGAAGGAACGCCGTATAGAACGTGTTAGAAATGTGGAATTAGTTTCAAAAAGTTTCAAGAAATCTGAACGATTATAGACTTTAACTGAGCCCATGGAAGTTGTTTCAACAATTTGTTGAAGTTGCTTCGAACCATGGTCATCAGAAAGGAATAATGCACATCCACAAAGTAGACACATAGATACAGTATGTACTTCGCCGAAACTTTTACCGGATTGCCATTGATTCAGAATGTTCTTGAAATCAATTGGATAGACTTTACCGGTGAGCTGC
The DNA here is from genome assembly GCA_934540955.1 of uncultured Faecalibacterium sp. GTDB lineage: Bacteria > Bacillota > Clostridia > Oscillospirales > Ruminococcaceae > Faecalibacterium. The sequence continues at coordinate 56,719 of CAKTCY010000004.1, read as the reverse complement.
TTATACAACTCAGGAACGAGAATCTCACAATAATACTGCTTTTGAGTTTCGTCTTCAAAAATATCACTCAATGAAGGAACTTGAATAATTTTGGCAGTAAATAGAAATTCGGGTTTACTACTTTGGATTTCGTTCTGATATACCAGAGGATGCATAATACACTCGATAGAGAGAGCGGAAAACATATTAATAAGCAAGGTTGAAATATCAGACTGTGAGTGCTTCATGGATACAACATGATTTAAGAAGTCTGTATCTATTGCAGCAGAATTTTGAGGAATTCCCATATATTTAGCATCCTTTCTCAAGGGAAAGACTTTCCTCTTTTATTGATTCATCGGCTTTGATTGTATGTAAATTAAACTTTTCCCGCATAGAGTCTATTTTCTGAGGTGTCACAGAATTTTTACTCTCGGCTTCGTCTAACAGTTCGCCTAGACCATTGATCCATTTTCGACGAGAAGGCACTTGAAAAGCACTATAACCCATCTCTACAATCAGAGATTTTACAGTATTTTCAGTATTTTCTTTAGATTGGAGGAGGTCGTTAGTGAGCGAATCGGAAAAGAAGCCGGTTTCAAATCCACGCAAAATAATGGCTTTCCGTGGAGCAAAGAAATCCCACATTAAAGAGACAATGACACGAAGTAAGTTATACTTTGTAATATGGCGATCAACAGTCATATAATCTTTGATTTTATTCTCAAAGTATAAAACGAATTGCTCTTTTGGAATTAAAACTTCGGCAGCAAACCTGTTCATAATTTGCTCCGTCAATTCTGGAGTGAGGGCAACATTACATGTTTTAGAAACATATTGATCAATTTGCCAAATATGCCCCAATTCATGAGCGGCTGTGAAAGCTTGCTTTTCGATAGTTTGATTGGTATTTAAAAAGACGAAATGTTTTAAGGTACCGTTTTTATCTGGAATCCCGGTAATATGAAAGCCATTATTGCTTTGTTCGTCTAAAGGGTAATAGATAACCGTGCAGTACTTTTCTAACAATTGAAGAACATCACTTCGAAGAAGAGTGTTAGGAAACTCATCGGAGAGGTGATCTTTTTTCCACATGTCATCCTTTATACGAACAATAGCCTTAACGACATCTGCAGATAATGTTTCAGGATAACTCAAAGCAATATCCTCCTATAAAAAAAGCATAGTTATAAAACTATGCTTTTTGATGTTATTGACAATAAACGGCATTGTAGATATCCATATAGTCATCTATGATATCTAATATTTTCTCACGATTTTCTGGATTATCAAAAGTATTCATGCAATGAACAACAGTTTCATTATAAATCTTTTCATCACCAGTCAAAAGTGCCGAAGGTGTTGTGCCTAGAACTTTGGATAATTCAGAAAGTTGGTTAAAAGACGGAAAAGAGCGGCCTTTATAAAAAGCCTGAACCTGATTTTCCGTACAAGAAAGTAAAGTGCTCAGGTGGGACACGTCAAGTCCGCGCTGAGTCGCTAAATACTCTGTATAGTTTCCAAGCATACGAGCTTTTTTCATGTTAATCCCTCCTTACTAGCAAAAATTGATTTGTGGAAATTTGATTATTTTATCACGGAAACCGAATCTTGTCAATAGAATTCCCCAATATCATTATATTATACAGAAATACAGTTGTCAATCCATATATATGCTGCCGTTCAAGATGAGTTGACACTATATGTTGATCTTCTGTAGAACAGAGCCACATATAGCACTCCACAAGTCTTTCTTGACTTCTATTCTATGGGGCAGCTCCGACATTTATACGCTCCTTAATAATTCTTTCTTCATGTGTGGAATTGCCCCATACCGGCCTTGCAGATAGCCCTTGGCAATGTTTTCCCCTTTCCGCGGGGAGAATTCCGTCAGAGCATAAACATCGGTCTGCATAGTTTTCTCGTTCTTCTCTGCGAACCAGATTTGATCGCGCCGCAGCAACGTCAGGTCGAGAAGTCCGGTATCGTGCGTGGTGAAGATGAGTTGTTCATGGTTTGTATTGATAGCGGCATCCTGCACCATCTCAATCAGATGCCTTGTCAGCAGTGGGTGCATACTGGCTTCGATCTCGTCTACGACCAGCACAGCCCCGGATTCCAGTGCGGTGAGCCACATACCGATGCGAGAGAAGAAACGCTGTGTCCCAACGGATTCCTGCCCCAACGGGAGCCAGAAACCCTTAGAAATGCCATCCTCGGCATCGAGAATGTGCAGTGCGGAAATGATAGGCTCTTCCTTGGAGCCTGTAATGCGGATGTCCTTGATACCGAGGTCTGCATACAGCATTTCATGCAGGATACGGCTCTTTTCAGAGCCGCCCTGCCGGATGGCAGACAATGTAGCATCCAGCCGCATTTCGGTTCCCATAAAGCCTGTCAGCTTTTCAAAGAACCACAGATACGCCTTTTCAGTCTGGGGGCAGTTCCACTCGTTCGAGCTGGACAGATAAAGGCGATTTTCGGCAGTTCGTCCAGAAAGCGTAAGCTGCTCTTGGATGTTTTCACGAAATTGGTAGCTGTTTCCCTCTCTGGAAAAAATCAATGCTTCCCGGCCATTCGGCCAGTGATAGAGATATTCGGTCAGGACTTTGGACTTGTCGAACGAGAACCCATAGGCATATTTGATGCCGCCATAAAAATAGATGGCTTCAAAGCTGGTCGGCTGTGTAGGTTGGTCGGTGAAAGCAAACGGCTCCTGCGGAAGGGACTCGCCTTTCAGCAGCTTGGCATATCGGCCGCAGACCATTTCCCGCATGAGCAGGAGGGCATGGAGAACATTGCTCTTTCCGGCTGCATTTGCACCGTACAGTGCCAGCACAGGCACAAGCTGTTTCTTCTCGTCCGGCGAAATCAGGCAATCGGACAGACTTTTATCCGTAGATGCTTTCAAGCTGATAATAGCCGTGTCCTTGATGGAGCGGTGGTTGGTGACTGAAAATTGAAGCAGCATCGCGATTCCTCCCAGATGATTTTCTGAATCTAGTGTACTCTATTCTGGGCGGAAAGTCAAATTTTGATTTTGGAATTTGCAAATATTCCGCAAAAATCAATAATAAAATCTAAAATATCGGCTTTTGATGCCGTTCGAATGCTATCGGAGATCATTCTGCATACACGATTTCCCTCAACACCATTTCCTCCGCCTGTGCTTTCAGCCCATTCATGTGCGCCACCCAGAGAAGCTGCGCGCGCTCTTTGTCCGGCGCGGGGTACTCATCGTGCGTTCCAGCCACGCGCAGGCCGTTTTCTGGACATCCTCCAAATGCGGCCAGAGCGTACCGTTCAGCAACATCCGGTTGTACAGCACAGGACGCTGATTCTTGAGATAGGCCAGCCGCATCCGGCCATACTTGCCCAGCGGTTCGGCTTCATCGGTCTGCGGCAGGGTGAGCAAGGGCAGCCAATAATCCCCGACCTGCGCATAGTGGATCTCGGTGCGGACGGTGTTCGTGTTCTTCATGGGAATTCTCCTTTGCATTTTCAACGTGTGTTGTGGTCTTTGTGGAAAACGGTGTTCACTTCTTCCGATTCTGTGCGGTCAGCCAGTTGCCCTGCGCCTGATAGTAGTGCTCCATCGTGGTGGGGGCGTTCAGGATGGTGGTGCGCAGATAGGCCATGATGTTCTTGATGGGCTGGGTGGTGTTGGACAGCACATCGAAGATGTACTCAACGTGCTGGCTGGTCAGCTTGTCCAGCCGCAGCCGGATGGCCTTGGTGGTCTGCGGCTGTTTGCCGATGTACTGGGTCTGTTGTGGACAGCAGTACATCTCTACAATGTTGTCCAGCAGTTCCTCCAGCTTGTCGGGGTCATACCGCTGGGCAAGGGTGTCGATCTCCAGCCGTTCCCGAAACTCCTCCCGTACCTGTGCTTCCATCTGGTCAAAATCTGCGGATTCGCCTGTCGGCCCTGATAGATTAGTACTTTGTCTTTTAGTATTTTGTTTATTAGTATTTTGTTGCGTTGCCTTTTCCAAATTGGGCTCAGCCAAATTTGGAAAATCCAAAAATGGTGAAGAACAAGGTTTCATGCGGCTTTTCGGACTTTTGGATGCGGACGGGTCCGACGGCTCGCCTTCCTTGCCGGGAACGGCAGGAGCGTCCTCGACAGGCGATTCATAGACCTGATAATCGTAGTCGATGATCTGCCCTTTGGCATTGCGGACTTTCTGACGGCGGACGTAGCCGTGTTCTTCCAGTTCCAGAACAGCGGTGCGTACACTGTCCAGACCATCCTTGCAACCAACGGTCAGTCCTTTCAGGCTGTAATCCCAATCGTCCGGCAGAGAGAGCATATAGGACAGCAGTCCCTTGGCCTTCAGGGACAGCCTCTTATCCTGCAGGTGGTGGTTGCTCATGACGGTGTAGTTGACATTTTTATTGACGCGGAATGTTGACATGGCGGCTTCCCTTTCAGCCCAAAGCGGGCAAGAGAAAACGCAGCATCTCCCGGCTTTCGGGAAACGCTGCGTTCAGACAGGGAAGCCTGCTGTGAGCTGGCACAGCAACGGCAGCACTGCATATTTCTAACGGACATCTAACACAACTACACCTGAAATGCAGCCGCTGACGGCCCGTGTGAAAAAGGCTTTTTCTAACGTCATTTCGCAAAAAGTGGCTGAATTTTGCCTGCAAATTGCGGTGTGACGTGCCTTTTTGGAGGTTACAAAAATGCCCTCAGCTGCCAATGACAGCCGCGAGGGACCAGCTTCATCCAACAATTTCAAAGACTCGAAATCGTTTTGTCCTTAACCGGGCACGTGGGTTCGAATCCCACCATCTCCGCCAACAAAAGGCATCAGCTCAGGCTGGTGCCTTTTTATGTTCTCCAGCCATTAAAAAGAATGTATCAATATTTTTTGCTCAGAATCTTCTCAAGCGTATCCGCAAACCTGACATCCTGCTCCTTCGTCCGCTTTGGGCTCCCCTTGGGGTGCTTTCCGGCACGGAGGAGCTTTTTGTTTTCATACCGCCGCAGCATGAGAGCGTCTATGTTGTCGGCAGTATATTCAAGACCGTTCTGGTTCAGCACCCGGGCGCACTTGGCAAGGCACATACTCGCCAGCCCGTAGTCCTGGGTCACGACCACATCCCCCGGTTTTACCCGGTTCACCAGCGCAAAGTCCACGCTGTCAGCCCCTTTATCGAACACCAGCGTCTGCACACCTTCCCGCTCGATTTGGTGAGAGGTATCGCACAGGATGATGCCCGGAACATCAAACTGTTTTGCAATCTGCAAAGTCAGATCGACCACCGGACAGCCGTCTGCATCGATCAAAATATTCATCGACTTTCCTCCATCACCCACTGAAATGCTCTTGCGGTACGCAAATCGGCGTCTTTGAAATGCCCGCCGCTGTTCCATTCAAGCGTGCAGTCTGCGCCACGCTCTATAAGTCGGCTGTGCAGGGTGCGGATGTTATCGCCCACTACAGCCATGACGGCGTTTTTCGTGCGTTCCTCCTTGTCACCAAGGCTCAGATAAATGTGCTGTGCCTGTATCGGGTGCTGCTGTTCAAACTCCATCCAGCCCGGAAACCACACCGAGGGAGAAGCGGCGGCGATACCGTAGAACAAATTTGTCTGGGTGGATGCCCACAGTGTAAACAGCCCGGCCAGCGAGTAGCCGCCCAGAATGATTTTAACGTTTTCCGGGAGATCAAACTGCTGCTTCAGCGTGGGAATGACCTGCTCTGTCAGAAATCGCAGGGTGTCCGCAGCATTGCCACCGAAACCCTGCTTCCCCCACACGGCAGGAGACTTCCACGGAGAAAGTGCATCGTTCCAGCTTTCCACGGGTACGGCCGCAAACAGAAAGTGGTGCGCACTCTGTGCAATAGCGGTAACCTCGCTTTCCATGCTTTGCAGCTCGTGCTCGCCGGTCATTTGGAGCAGCAGGTATTCTGCATTGGCTTCACCGTAAATACGGCAAGGTCTGTTCCCGATTTGCATTGTCTGTGCAGTCACTGCGGCGTCCTCCCGAAAAAACTTTGATAAGCCCAGTATAGCAACTGAAAAATCATTTTGCAATTCAAAATGCTTGTTGGGAAATCCAAAACCCTTGAACTGCATCCGTTGGATGCGGGCTTCGCGTTTTTGCAAAACGCTCTTTCGGCACTCCGCAGGAGTGCGCAGCCATCATGGAACCGTGATGATCGCGTGGATTGGGCTTGCATTCCAACAAGCAAAAGAACACAGCAGAATTTTAATTCTGTGTGAGAATTTAGCCTTTGTTCGCACGAAGGAACTGCTTGACGTGGTTGTTGTTTTGCGAAAGCAATCGAGAAACTTTTCATTCGCATTGCAAACCGGAGATTTTTTCTCACAGAAATAAGTTGATTTTATGATGTGAAGCAGATATACTAAAAGCAAATTATGTCGGAGGGAATACTTTATATGACATTGATCCTGCTGACCGGTGCTCCTGCGAGTGGAAAAAGTTCCATTGCAGCGGTGCTCTCCGAAAAGCTTAAAATAGATAGGGTCTCGAAGGATGCGTTTAAAATCAGACTGTTTGAACAGTATGGTTTTCAAAACCATACGGAAAAGAAAAAGCTCAGCCTGCAGGGTGAAGAGAAAATGTATCATGCCATTGCAGAGCACCTGCAAAATGGTAAAAGCCTGATCGTTGACAACAATTTCAAAAATTTTGACACCATCCGACAGTTAAGAGCAAATGCTCCCACCTGCAAAGTGATTTGTATCGAATTGACGGCAGAACCATTGATTTTGGCAAAGCGGTATAATGACCGAATCCGAACGCAAAATCGACATCCGGCGCTTTATACACTGGATGTTTTTCCCATTACACCAAAGAGCCATTTTCATCCGGTTTTGAAACCAGAGGATGTCATCAAAATCCAGCAGGACGTGACGGAGACTGTGTATGGAGATGCAATTTTGAAGGTCTCTACAGATCAAATCGAGCAGAACTTTGATTTGATCATAAGGCACATCATGGAATTTATTTGCACAGAGATGGAGAGTGACAAAAAATGAAAAGACTTATAAGTGGTTTTCTGGCGGTCATCCTGGTGGTCTGTCTGTCTGCTTGTACAGTAAAGCAGAGCGCATCATCTGGAGCCGATACGGCGGCTCCAATAAAAGAAAGCGTAACCATCGTGGACAGTTCCGGAACGGAGCTGGAGGTGCCGAAAAACTGTCGGAGGATCGTCTGTGTATGGCCTTCCGGAACACAGCTGCTTGTCACGCTGGGAATGGGCGACCTGCTCGTTGGTGTTTCTGATGATTCAAAAGAGCAGTCATGGGCTGTAGAAATGTATCCGAGACTTCAGGAAATCCCATCCTGCAGCAACGAAGAAGCCGCCGAATCCATTCTGAATCTGGATGCAGACGTTGTACTGACAACGGAAGCAGACGTTGCAGCAGACTGGAGGAGCAAAGGGATTCCCGCTGTGACCTTTTCTTATTATTCTGTGGACGAAATGAAACAGACTATTTCTACATTGGCTGAAATTGTCCCGGATGAATATGCACAGAAGTGCCAGAAGTATCTCGATTATCTTGAAAACAACATAGAAAGTGTAAAAGCGGCACTGCAGGAAAAGGTTCAAGAGAAAGAGATACTTTATTATATTCACGGAAACAACAATAAAGGCTTGTATAAGACAGCAGGCGGGGGAACGATGAATGAAGCATGGGCAGAGGCAGCCGACGTCAACTTTGCAACATCGGATCTGCTGACATCCTCTGAAACAGTCGTAGATGCGGAAGCAATTCTCGCCAAAGATCCTTCCATTATTGTGATCGGCGGTCGATATCAGCATCGGCTTGCAGAGGAACTGCGCAATACTGAGGAATGGAAAAACATCCGTGCTGTCAAAGAGGGCCGTATTTATACGGTGCCCTACGGGATATCGCCCTTTGACCGTTTTGGTGCAGAGTTTGCTCTGATGATTCCGTGGACGGCCAGTGTGGCGTATCCGGAATATTATTCCTTTGACATAAATAAGGCGGTTAAAGATTTTTATCAGGAATTTACCGATTATATCCTGACAGATGAGCAGGTCTCGTATATCGTTAACGGTCTGGCTCCAAACGGAAAGGAAGATATTCCTGATGCATGAGCGCAGAGTAAAACTTGGCTATTGCGTTCTTCTTTTGTTTTTTATCCTTTTGACCGTTGCCTCTCTTACTGTTGGAAACTATAATGACCTCTCCGGAAGCGATGTCTTTCAGGTACTTCTGGGGAGGCTGACTGGGAAAGCATGGACAATTTCAAACACAGCAGCCGCGATCGTGTGGAATATCCGCATTCCGCGGACAGTGAGTGCTATCCTGATTGGTGCGGCCCTGAGTACAGCAGGGTGCTGTTATCAGGAGATCTTTCAAAATGATTTGGCCTCGCCGGATATTCTGGGAGTAAGTTCCGGAGCGTGCGTAGGTGCTGCGCTTGGAATCATTCAGGGAGTGTCCAGCACTACGATCCAACTCTGGGCATTTTCTACGGGTCTTGTTACGGTAGCTATGGTATATCTGTTATCCAGCGTATTCCGTGGGGAAAAGCGTGTTTCTCTGCCGATTTCAGGGATCCTCATCTCTGGATTCATGAACTCGATACTGGGGCTTATCAAATATCTGGCAAACCCCGAAACGCAGCTTCCATCCATCGTTTACTGGACAATGGGTGATATCTCCACGATCCATGCAGAGCAGTTGAAATCAGTCATGGCTCCAATCGTAGGGTGTATGCTGCTGCTTCTGGCTCTCCGGTGGAGACTGAACTATTTCAGCGTTGCAGAAACCGTATCCGTCAGCATGGGAATCGATATTATAAAGCTCCGCATCCTCTGCATCGTACTTTCCACGATTCTGGTCGGGTGTGCCGTTTCGGTTGCGGGAACAATCAGCTGGATTGGACTTGTGATTCCTCACCTTATCAAGACGTTGTTTGGAAAAAATGCTGCATATACGCTTCCACTTTCCTGTCTGGCAGGAAGTGAGTTTTTGCTATTTGTCGATATCATTGGCCGAAAAATTTCAACGAGTGAGATCCCCTTGAGCATTCTGACCGGTATGATCGGGCTGGTCGTTTTCTTTGGATGTCTGTTTTTCAGGAGAGCCGGACAAAATGACACTGGAGTTTAAAAATGTAAGTTTTACATACAGAAAAGACACAGCACCGGTGTTCTCTGATGTTTCCGGTATCATGAAGAGCGGTGAAGTCCTTCACCTGATGGGAGCGAACGGTGCCGGAAAAACGACCTTTGCAAAATGTCTGTTGAACATTCTGCTGCACTATCAGGGGAAGATTGAAATAGATGGTACAGATGTCCGGAAGCTTTCGATTCGCCAGCGGTCGAGATACATCGGGTATCTGGGTACCAATGAAGATTATGATTCATCTATGAGGGCAGTTGAATATATCCTGCTTGGCACTGCAGCCCAAACAAAACTGTTTGAGCTTCCATCAGAAGCACAGAAAAAGCAGGCACTGGAAATTCTGAGTCGAATCGGCTGTCTTCATTTATGTGAAAAACCACTCGACCAGCTGTCACAGGGTGAGCGACGCATGGTTTCGATTGCGCGTGTATTGATGCAGGATCCTGAAATGATCCTTCTTGATGAGCCTACAGCCTCTTTGGATTTTGAAAATCAGAAGAAAGTCATGCAGCTCATCAAAAAGCTTCAAAAGGAAGGACACAGTATTATCAATATTACGCATGACCCCAATCAGGCGTTGCAGTTAAAAGGATATGCCTTATTGTTGGGGCATGGCTTTCACATATTCGGATCTGTCGATAACATCATGACACCGGAAAACCTGAGCCGACTATATCATACGGAGATACGGATCATTCAAGATCCCGTGGTTGGGAAAATTGCAGTGTCCTGCTAGAGGTGTTATATTGTGAAAATCAAATATCTGGGAACCGCAGCCGCAGAGGGGATACCGGCACCTTTTTGTCATTGCAGCGTATGCGAGTATGCGCGAAAGATGCGTGGTCGTGAGATCCGGACCCGGACACAGGCTATTGTGGATGACAAAATTCTGCTGGACTTCGGGCCGGACACTTATATGCACACACTGGAATATGACTTGGACTTGTCCGCATTTGAAGTATGCTTTATTACGCACAGCCATTCAGACCATCTGTTTGTCCATGATATTCTCATGCGCAAAGGAAACCATGCTCTCTATGATAAAGAAATCCCTCCTCTTTCCATTTACGGCGGCACCGGGGTCCGGGAATCATTTGACTTGAAAGAACATGACTATATCACAAAAGATGGCAGAGTCATATTCAAAAATGCCGTGACGTATCGCCCCATACACTACAAAAACCATTCCATCACGCCGCTTCCCGCCTGCCACAAAACAAAGGATCCACTGATTTATTTGATCGAATCCGGAGAAAAAAGCCTTTTATACGCACATGATACAGATTATTTCAGAGAGGATGTCTGGCAGTATCTTTCGAATCGGAACGTACCGCTGGATCTTGTGTCTCTGGATTGTACGGAAGGTGCAAAACATATCGATTACCATGGACATATGAATTTTGAACGAGATGCTCTGGTGAGGGAACGGATGCTCGATCTTAAAATTGCAGACGAACACACTAAATTTGTGGCCTGCCATTTTTCTCATAATGGACTGATAACCTACCGACAGGCTGTAGAAAGCACCTTTGATTTTCTGATTGCTTACGATGGTATGGAAATCGAAGTGTAAATTCGGAAAATGATGAAGGCTGAATCCTAATAAGGAGCTTACAGGAGGGTGTGTATCCAACCGGCAGGCTTTATTATATAAAAAATTAGAAATAGTATTTCTGTGTGCGGCTTCCGGGATGCTCCGGATTCGTCATTTTCAGCTGCCCACTTTCCAGCAGCGGCGTTACATATCGCTGCATGGCGTAGGTCGTCGTTTTCAGCTTCAGGAAATCTGCAATTTCCTTGCGGCTGCGCGGCGTTTTGCAGAAGTCCAGCAGCGCATCCGCAGTATTGGTAGAGGAAATCGTGGTATCCGTGGCCATCGGTGTGTTATAAAGCGTCACCACAAATTCATCACGGCGGTTCTCAAATACCGGGGCTGGCAGGCCGTAGGCCTCCATTTCACGCCGGATGGTGGGGATGCCAGAGTAGCGGTTTTCGGAATCGGTCAAGGTTTCTGCCATGACTGCCAGTGCAGGATTGCGTAGGTCAGGGCGGGAGTGACCCAGCTGCTCAATGGTAGCACGGCCATACAGACAGCCCGGACTATGCACCTCAACACGGTCGGAGAAAAAGTCCAGCTGAACGGGAGTGCCCTCGGTATAAAGGCTGTAATCCCGGTGGATCAGCGCATTCAGGATGATTTCACGCAGAGCATTGATTGGATACTCCGTCCAATCTGTGCGCAGCCCGGTATCGGGTGCAATGACGGTTCGGTTTTTCATGTTCCGCTTGCAGAAAGCAAGGGCCTCCTCGACCATTTCTGCAATGGTGCCTTCAATGCGCTTGTTGTCCAGAAAACGTGCGGAATCTTCTGCAAGGCTTCCAATTTCGGTGCCGGGAACAACGATAGCTGTAATACCAAGCTGCGGCAGATACCCCTGCGGATAGATCGCAAAGTTCAGGACAGCTGCAAGCGTTGGTAGGCCGTTCCGGGTAATATTGAGCAGTTCATACTGTTCGGGTTCGCTTAATTTTCCGAATCCGGGGCGGTCAATGCGCTTTTCCAGCACATACCGCTGCAGCACATCCTGATTCAAAACTTTCAGCGAGGCACGCTTGACCGGAACATCAAACTGTTTTGCAATCTGCAATGTCAGGTCGACCACCGGACAGCCGTCTGCATCAATCAGAACTTGTCGGGGCAAGACCCCTCCATTTGCTTTGCAAACCGTTTTTTCACCTTCCAAGCCCAAACCAACTGCAAATGTAGGTAAAATTTTCCCAAAAGCAAAATTTGGTATTGACAAATCCAAAATTCGTGCTTTAATAAAGAAAAATTCAATACACTAAACCGTTGAAGCGGAGATAACGGCGAACCATGCCTGTACAGAGAGCCTGCGCAGCTGAGAAGCAGACCGGAAACAGTTCGTCAAGGAAAAGGCGGCGTTGCGTTGCTTTTTCCCGAAATGGACCGCTGAGGGTGCAGGGAACTGCGGCGCTTTTGCCGCACAGTATTCTGCAACGTAGGGCATACGTCAGTTGCCGGGGATGTGTTGGCATCCCGCAAGTGCATGGGGTCGTTCCCATGAAGTCAGGGTGGCACCGCGGATCAAAGGTCAAACTTTATTCGTCCTTGACAGAAGAGGCTTCTTCTGTCCGGGGCGTTTTTCTTTTACACTCCTCCGGCAGAAGGCCGGGGGAGTTTTTTTGTTTGACGCAGAAAGGGGTAGCGGCTATGAAGATACGGCCTGCACTGGACGAAGTAAAAACCATTGCGGCGGCGGGCGGTTACAAGGTGCTGCCGGTCAGCGGCGAGATCTTATCCGACATCTGCACGCCCATCGAGGCGCTGAAGATTTTGAAGAACGTTTCCACCCACTGCTACCTGCTGGAAAGTGCCCAGCCCAGCGAAAAGTGGGGACGCTACACCTTTCTGGGTCTTGACCCTAAAATGGAGATCACCTGCCGCAACGGCGTGATGAAGGCCGGGGAGCTTACCTTTGAAACGCAAAATCCCTCGCAGACGCTGCGGGAAATCCTTGCACAATACAAAAGCCCGCGCTTTGCACAGCTGCCCACCTTCACCGGCGGTCTTGTGGGCTACTTTTCCTACGATTACCTCGGCTACAGCGAGCCGAAGGCCCGCACCGGAGCGCAGGATACCGAAAGCTTCAAGGATGTGGATCTGATGCTTTTCGATCAGGTCATCGCCTTTGACAATCTGCGGCAGAAGATCGTGCTCATCGTAAATATGCCGCTGCAGCCGGATGCGCTGGAAACGAACTACAACAAAGCCGTTCTTCGGTTGCAGCAGCTGGCGCAGCTGCTGCAGACGGGCACCCAAAAGCAGGAAGCCGCAGGCAGGCTGCTGGGCGAGGTGACCCCGCTTTTTGACAAGGCCGCCTACTGCGCAATGGTGGAAAAGGCAAAGCACGCCATCCATGAGGGCGAGATCTTCCAGATCGTGCTTTCCAACCGGCTGGCAGCACCCTTTGAGGGCAGTCTGCTGGGCGCTTACCGGATGCTGCGCACCATCAACCCCTCGCCGTATATGTTCTATTTTTCCGGTACGGACGTAGAGGTAGCCGGTGCTTCGCCGGAAACGCTGGTCAAGCTGGAGGACGGCGTACTGCATACCTTTCCGCTGGCCGGCACCCGCCCGCGCGGAAGGACCGATGCCGAGGACAAGGCGCTGGAGGCGGAGCTGCTGGCAGACGAAAAGGAGCTGGCCGAGCACAATATGCTGGTAGACCTTGGCCGCAACGATCTTGGCAAGGTGAGCCGCTTCGGTACGGTAGAAGTGGAAAAGCTGCACTCCATCGAGCGGTATTCCCATGTGATGCACATCGGCTCCACCGTGCGCGGCCAGCTGCGGCCGAAATGCGATGCACTGGACGCCATCGAGGCGGTGCTTCCGGCAGGCACTCTTTCCGGTGCACCCAAAATACGCGCCTGCCAGCTGATCGGGGAGTTGGAAAACAACAAACGCGGCATCTACGGCGGTGCCATCGGCTACATTGATTTTACCGGCAACATGGACACCTGCATCGCCATCCGCATCGCCTACAAGAAAAACGGGCAGGTGTTCGTCCGCAGCGGTGCAGGCATCGTGGCAGACTCGGTGCCCGAAAAGGAATATCAGGAGTGCATCAACAAGGCGCAGGCCGTGGTCAGCGCACTCCGTCAGGCACAGGAGGAAGGCTTATGACACTGCTGATCGACAACTACGACAGCTTTTCCTACAACCTCTACCAGCTGGTAGGTGAGCTGGACCCCGGCATCCGGGTCATCCGCAACGATGCGCTGACCTTGGACGAGCTCCGCGCCTTGCACCCGGCGCGCATCATCCTTTCACCGGGGCCCGGCAGACCGGAGGCTGCCGGCATCACGCTGGAGGCTGCCCGCACCCTGGGCAGGGAGATCCCCACGCTGGGCGTCTGCCTTGGACATCAGGCCATCTGCGCGGCCTTTGGTGCAACGATCACCTACGCAAAGCAGCTCATGCACGGCAAGCAGTCCGAGGTAGAGTTTGACCCCGCGTGCCCGCTGTTCTGCGGCTGCAAAGCCCCGCTGCTGGTGGCGCGGTATCACTCGCTGGCGGCAGACCCCGCCACCCTGCCGCCGGAGCTTAAAATCACCGCCCGCACCGCCGACGGCGAGGTGATGGCGGTGCAGCACACAAAATACCCCATCTACGGGGTGCAGTTCCACCCGGAATCTATCCTGACCCCGCAGGGTCGGCTGATCTTGAAGAATTTTATGGAGGGTTAAAAAATGATCAAGGAAGCCATTGCAAAGATCGTCAATAAACAGGATCTGACCTACGACGAAGCCTACGCTGTCATGAACGAGATCATGAGCGGCGAGACCTCCCCCACCCAGAACGCCGCCTTCCTTGCAGCGCTTTCCACCAAGAGCACCAAGGCGGAGACCACCGATGAAATTGCAGGCTGCGCCGCCGCCATGCGCGACCACGCCACCAAGGTGGAGACCGGCATGGACCTCTTTGAGATCGTGGGCACCGGCGGCGACAACGCCCATAGCTTTAACATCTCCACCACCTCGGCGCTGGTGGCGGCGGCAGGCGGCATGAAGGTAGCCAAGCACGGCAACCGGGCGTCCTCCTCCCAGTGCGGCACCGCCGACTGTCTGGAGGCGCTGGGCGTGAACATCCAGCAAAGCCCCGCCCGCTGCGTGGAGCTGCTGCAGGAGGTGGGCATCTGCTTCTTCTTTGCGCAGAAGTACCACACCTCCATGAAATATGTGGGACCCATCCGCAGGGAACTGGGCTTCCGCACCGTGTTCAACATTCTTGGCCCGCTCACCAACCCCGGCTCTCCCAAGCTGCAGCTGCTGGGCGTCTACGATGAATATCTGGTGGAGCCGCTGGCGCAGGTGCTTGTCAGTCTGGGCGTCCGGCGCGGTATGGTGGTCTACGGCAAGGATAAGCTGGACGAGCTCTCCCTCAGCGCTCCCACCAAGGTCTGCGAGATCAAGGATGGCTGGTACAGGTGCTACACCATCACGCCGGAGCAGCTCGGGCTGACCCGCTGCGAAAAGGCCGACCTTGTGGGCGGCACCCCGGCCGAAAACGCCGCCATCACCCGGGCGATCCTTGCCGGGGAAAAAGGCCCCAAGCGGGACGCTGTGCTGCTGAACGCGGGCGCTTCCCTTTACATCGGCGGCAAGGCTGAGACCATGGCAGACGGTATCGCGCTGGCGGCGCAGCTGATCGACAGCGGCAAGGCGGCGGCTGTGCTGGAAAAGTTCATCGCCGTGAGCAACCGCCCGGAGGAGACCGCATGAACATTTTAGACCAGCTGGCTTCCGCCGCCCGGCAGCGGGTGGCGGAAGCCAAGCGGCAGACCCCGCTTGCCGAGATCAAGCGGCAGGCGCTGTCGCTGCCGAAGGGCGATCTCCGCTTTGAAAAAGCACTGGCAAAGCCGGGGCTCTCCTTCATCTGCGAGTGCAAAAAGGCGTCACCCTCCAAGGGGCTGATCGCACCGGATTTTCCGTACCTGCAAATTGCCAAGGAATACGAGGCCGCCGGGGCAGACGCCATTTCAGTGCTCACAGAGCCAAAGTGGTTCTTGGGCAGTGACAGCTATTTAAAAGAGATATCCTCTGCCGTCTCCACGCCCTGTCTGCGCAAGGATTTTACGGTGGATGACTACATGATCTATGAAGCAAAGCTTCTCGGTGCATCGGCAGTGCTGCTCATCTGTGCCATTCTGGACGATGCACAGCTGCGGGAATATCTTGCCATCTGCGAGGACTTGGGGCTTTCCGCTCTGGTGGAGGCCCACGATGATGCCGAGGTGGACCGGGCGCTTGCCGCCGGGGCACGCATCCTCGGCGTGAACAACCGCAACCTGAAGACCTTCACGGTGGACACCGAAAACAGCCGCCGTCTGCGGGCGCGTATCCCGCAGGATGTGCTCTTTGTTTCGGAGAGCGGCGTAAAAACCGCCGAGGACGTTGCCGGGCTTGCCGCCATCGGGGCGGACGCCGTGCTCATTGGCGAAACGCTCATGCGTGCACCGGACAAGACCGCAAAGCTGCGGGAGCTGAAAGGGCTGTTGTGATATGACCAGGATCAAATTCTGCGGCCTGACCCGTGCGGAGGATATCGCGGCGGCAAACGCGCTGAAGCCGGAATACATCGGCTTTGTGTTTGCCCCCAAGAGCAAGCGGTATGTATCCCCGCAGCAGGCGGCGCTGCTCCGGGCAAGGCTTGACCCCGCCATCAAGGCGGTGGGCGTGTTCGTGAACGAACCGCCGGAGGCGGTCGCCCTGCTGCTGAACGAAAAAGTCATCGACATTGCCCAGCTGCACGGGCAGGAGGATGCCGCTTACCTTGCCCGGCTGCGCAGCCTGACCGCAAAGCCGCTCTGGCAGGCCTTCCGGGCGGAAACTGCCGCAGGCTTAGCCGCAGCCGCCCGAAGCACGGCAGACATGGTACTGCTGGACTCCGGCGCGGGGGGCACCGGCACGGTGTTCAACTGGAAGCTGCTGCAGGGCTTTCCGCGGCCTTACATTCTGGCCGGCGGGCTGGATGCAGACAATGCAGCAGACGCCGTGACCCGGCTGCACCCGTACGCGGTGGATGTAAGCTCCGGCATTGAGACCGCCGGGAAAAAGGACCCCGCAAAAATGGCGGCCTTTGCGGCCGCTGTACGCGGACAGGACAACGAAGGAAAGGAATGAACGACCATGACGAACCCCAACGGACGCTTTGGCATCCACGGCGGGCAGTATATCCCCGAAACGCTGATGAATGCCGTGATCGAACTGGAGGAAGCCTACAACCATTATAAGGACGACCCGGAGTTCAACCGGGAGCTCACCGAGCTGTTCAACGAGTACGCAGGCCGCCCCAGCCGCCTGTACTACGCAAAAAAGATGACCGAGGATCTCGGCGGTGCAAAGATCTACCTCAAGCGCGAGGATCTGAACCACACCGGCGCACACAAGATCAACAACGTCCTCGGGCAGGCACTGCTTGCCAAAAAGATGGGCAAGACCCGCCTTATCGCCGAGACCGGCGCAGGCCAGCACGGCGTAGCCACGGCCACCGCTGCCGCCCTGATGGGCATGGAGTGCGTGGTGTTCATGGGCGAGGAGGACACCAAGCGTCAGGCGCTGAACGTCTACCGGATGCGTCTTTTGGGCGCAGAGGTCATCCCCGTTACCAGCGGCACCGGCACGCTGAAGGATGCCGTGTCCGAAGCCATGCGCGAGTGGACCAGCCGCATCAGCGACACCCACTACTGCCTTGGCTCGGTGATGGGGCCGCACCCCTTCCCCACCATCGTGCGCGATTTTCAGGCGGTCATCTCCAAGGAGATCAAGGAGCAGCTGCTGGAAAAGGAAGGCCGTCTGCCGGATGCCGTCATTGCCTGCGTGGGCGGCGGCTCCAACGCCATCGGCAGCTTCTACAACTTTATCAACGATAAGAGCGTGCGCCTGATCGGCTGCGAGGCCGCAGGCCGCGGCATTGATACCTTCGAGACTGCCGCCACCATCAACACGGGGCGTCTGGGCATCTTCCACGGCATGAAGTCCTATTTCTGTCAGGACGAATACGGCCAGATCGCGCCGGTGTACTCCATCTCCGCCGGTCTGGATTACCCCGGCATCGGCCCGGAGCACGCATGGCTGCACGATATCGGCCGTGCCGAATATGTAGCCGTTACCGACGATGAAGCCGTGAACGCCTTTGAGTATCTGGCACGCACCGAGGGCATCATCCCGGCCATCGAGTCCGCCCACGCCGTGGCACAGGCCATCAAGCTGGCACCCGCCATGGAGAAGGACAAGCTCATCGTCATCACCATTTCCGGCCGCGGCGATAAGGATTGCGCCGCCATTGCCCGCTACAGAGGGGAGGATCTTCATGAGTAACATTGCCAAGGCCTTTGCAGACGGCAAGGCGTTTATTCCGTTCATCACCTGCGGCGACCCGGACTTAAAAACCACCGCCGCCGCCATCCGCGCCATGGCTGCAAACGGTGCCGACCTCATTGAGCTGGGCATCCCCTTTTCCGACCCTACCGCCGAGGGCCCGGTGATTCAGGGCGCAAACCTCCGCGCCCTGCAGGCAGGCACCACCACCGATAAGGTCTTTGACCTTGTGCGGGAGGTGCGCCGGGATGTGACCATCCCCATGGTGTTCATGACCTATGCCAATGTCGTGTTCTCCTACGGGGCCGAGCGGTTTGTCTCCACCTGCGCAGCCATCGGCATCGACGGGCTGATCCTGCCCGACCTGCCCTATGAGGAAAAGGATGAGTTTGCGCCCATCTGCCGCCAGTACGGCGTAGACCTTATCTCCATGATCGCACCCACCTCGGAAAACCGCATTGCCATGATCGCCAAGGAAGCGGAGGGCTTTTTGTATATCGTGTCCAGCCTTGGCGTCACCGGCACCCGCAGCGAGATCAGGACCGACCTTGCCGCCATTGTAAAGGTGGTGCGGGAGAACACTAAGACGCCCTGCGCCATCGGCTTTGGCATCTCCACCCCGGAGCAGGCCGCAAAGATGGCGGGCATCGCCGATGGTGCCATCGTCGGCTCGGCCATCATCAAGCTGCTAAAGCAGTACGGCACCGCCGCACCGGAACAGATCGGTGCCTACGTCAAGCGCATGAAGGACGCCGTGGGCGGCTAAAGCGCCAGCGCAAGGGAAGCTTCTGTGGGCAAAAGCTTCGCTTATTGGCAATTATGCCAAAGTCGCAGATGCCGGGCTGATACGCTCCCTTTCCCACCCATTGCATTTGCATCGTTCCTTACCCAAAATAAATAAGCCCGCCCCGGGGACAGCAAGCTGTCCCCGGGGCGGGCTTATTCTTTTGCATTTAAGCATCCCATAGGCTTGGTGCCGAGGTGGAAACGGCGGCGGCACCGGCGCGCATGGCGGCAATGACATCGGCCTTGTCCCGCAGCAGTCCCCCGGCAATGATGGGCACCGGGGTCTGGGTGCTGATCTCGGTGATGATCCGGGGCAGGATGCCCGGCAGGATCTCCACAAAGTCCGGCTTGCCCAGCTCCAGCTGGCCGGAAAGGGTGGTGAGGGAAAGGGAATCCAGAATAAACGCCCGCTGGATGGTCAGCAGACCCCGATGCCGGGCACGGCGGATCAGGGTGGGGTGGGTGGAGATGATGCCGTCCGGATGGCACAAGGCGATCAGCGAGTCCACAGCGATATCCCGGCCCGAAAGGCCGTCCACCAGATCAATGTGCACCACGGCCAGCTTGCCGGCCTGCTGGATGCGCTGCACCATTCCTTCCACATTGACCAGCGTGCTGGCAAGCAGAAAAATGGTGCTGCAGGGGGAGGCCAGCGCGGCGGTGAGGGCAGCTTCGGTCTTTACGGCAGCGATCACCGGCTCACTGAGCAGCGTTTCGACATGAAAATGCATAGGTGGGACTCCTTTTTTCTGTCCGGCATCCGGCTGTAGAAAAGGGCCGCACAACGCTGTGCGGCCCTTGAGCGGGAACCGGGGGTTATGCCTGGAAATAGACGGCGGTGTTTGCCACGGTCATCATGGTCATAAGGATCGTGTTCAGGAAGGCTGCTACATACACGCTGCCGGTCTTTTTGTACAGATATTTGGTAAGGCAGGAAGCAATGGCCAGAGAGGGCACCAGAGCAAACAGCAGGATGCCGCTGAGCGCCTGATCGGGGTAGAAGGCCACGCCGGTACGGAACAGAGTACCATATTGCAGCACCAGCCAGATGAGGATACCGCCCATGTTGGTGAGGGCTGCCAGCAGATAGCCCCAGCCGCCCTGCAGCTTTTCACTGCTGGTGTTGGAGACGGCGGCAGAACCGCTGACCAGATAATATATAAAGAAGAAGGGCATATACTTCACGGCCGCGGGGATCGCACTGGTCTCAAAGGTCTTGAAGGCGAAGGTCCAGATGCGGAAGTCGGTCTTGAAGATGGCATCCACTGCAAAGACGCAGAGGTAACCGATAACGGTGACCAGCAGCGCCACGCAGAAGGCGGCAGCTACGGACACGGGCTTTGCAGCCAGACCGTAGTGCTCCAGCGTGATGCCCTGCTGCTTGCGGCCGCCAAAGAGATAGACGCAGACCATCGTCACCACTGCGATGAATGCACAGATGAGAGCCCAAGTGACGATGCTGTTGACAGTGGGGCACTGCCATGTGGCATTTGTAGAGAATACGCTCTTGCTTACCAGATGCCGCATCGCAAAGGAAGCCAGCAGGATGCAAACGGAGCCGGAAAGCCAGGTCTTACGGTCGCCTTCCGTACTGCGGGCGGCAAGGATGATGCCCACTGCCGACAGCACCAGAGCGATGTCGCAGCCGTAGCGCAGCCAGCGCATCGGCTCTGCCGCGGTGTTGGCATCGTATACAGCAGGGAAGATGATGGCAGGGAGCATCATACCCACAACGAACAGGCAGACAGTACCCAGCTTGCCGGACAGAGTGGCGGCGGCAGGGGTGGGAGAAGCCACAGCCTGCTTGGCGTTCTTCAGGAAGGGCAGCTTCATAAGCATCAGAGCCAAGGGAGCCAGCATCAGCAGGAAGCCTACAAGCGCCACGAGCTCAAAGATCTCCTTCCAATACCAGATCTGACTGGTGGAGGCAATGTCCTTTACAAGCCCGGACTGGTCCGAAAAGGCCGTGGCGTAAAACTCAATAGCGTCCTTGGTGGAGGCGGTGGAGAAGTGGTTCCACGGGTGGATCTCGTTGGGCTGGTAAATAATACGCTGACCGCCATCGGCACAGGTGTACCAGGTGTTAGCCTGCGGATCATCCTGTTCCAGCAGCGTTTTGCCGGCAGTGGTGGCTACATAATTTTTGCGGTAGACGGTTCCGCTTTTCGTGGGCGGTTCGTCGGCGGCAAAGAAGAATTCATCGTACTGGCCGCAAACCTTGCCAATAGTACGACCGCCAAAGGTGGCCACAGCGGTTGCCTCGTCCAGACCCAGATAGGCGGTCCAGGAGTAATCGGCGCCCATGCTCAGACCCGCCCGGATGATCCGGTAACCGGTGGTAGCGTAGTTCGTTTCGTCCAGATACAGAGCCATGGCAGAGGAAAAGCCGCCCATGGAGTGACCGCTGACGGCGATCTGACCGTTGCCCTGCGCGTCCTTGGCCACATAGTCTTGCTGGTACATATACTGCGCTGCATCCCACAGAGAGGTAGGCCAGAAGTTAAAGAAACCACCGGTATTCTCGGCATTGCCGTGGGAGTGACCGTGATCGTACATATCCAGCGCCAGAACCACATAGCCCCGGCGGGACATTTCAATGGCAGTCTCATCCTGCATTTCGGCACTGTTCAGGTAGCCGTGCGTGGTTACGATTGCGGGGTGCGGGGTGGAGGCATCTACATTCTTGGGCAGGTATAGCAAGCCGGACAGGGTGCCGGAGTCCGTCTCGAAGGAGATGCGGGAGACCTTGACGTTGTAGAACGAGGTGTTGAACGTCTGGGCAAGGATGCTGCCCAGCAGGATCAGCGCCACAGCGATGGCTAGCACCACCACGGTGCGGGAACGCTTTGCAGTGGCGTTCGCAGATTGTTTCATGAGAATCCTCCTTTTCTGTGATGGGGTTTTGAGCGGATGGGGCGGGAAACCAAAAAAAGATGAGGACGCACTAAGGGCTCTTACATAGTGCATCCCCATCTCAACACTCTTGGGATGGTTTTAGTATAACAACTTTTGACAATTTGTCAAGATGCTTTTCACCAAAAGCTTTGATTTTTGCACAGATACTACAATTTTGCGCTGTAGCACCTCCGCTCTCCCGCAAGAGGAGCTTCAGGAGCCTCTTGCGCGTTCCGCAATGCTGCATTTAGCAAAGCGGCCATATATCATGCAGGAGCTCTCCATGAGAGCCCCTACAAGGGCTGCTGGCGGTAAGGCATGGCGCCCCGTTTTTGCGCAAAGCAACACACACACGCATCCCCCGGCAAAAAAGCGGCACCCTCTGCCCCGATAGCATGGTGAAAAAGTGCCCGCTTTTCTTGCATTTTGGTGCGCGGTATGGTATCTTTTATACAGGTAAACCATTCAGGGTCGGCAAACATTTTGTTGCTTCTGCCGTCCCCTTGAATAATGACAGGAAGGAATGATACTTATGGGTTTTTTTGACAAGCTTTTTGGCGGCAAGTCCAAGGACGAAAACACCGCTAAGTTCACCAACCAGAGCAAGACCGTGCTGACCCCGCTGCAGGGCAAGGTGCTGGCACAGGCTGACATCCCGGACGAGACCTTTGCACAGGGCATTCTGGGCCCCGGCTGCGGCATCGAGCCCACCGGCGACACCGTGTATGCTCCCTTTGACGGCACTGTGACCCAGATCGCCACCACCCTGCACGCTGTGGGCATTACCAGCAACGACGGCATCGAGCTGCTGATCCACGTTGGCATGGACACCGTGGACATGAAGGGTCAGGGCTTTACCGCTCTGGTCAAGGAGAACCAGAAGGTCACCGCAGGCACTCCGCTGCTGAAGGTGGCTCTGGACGCCATCCGCGCCGCAGGCCACCCCACCGCCACCGCCATCATCGTGACCGATGGTGCGGACGACGCAGTGAAGATGCTGGCAGAGGGCGATGTCGCCCCCGGCACCCCGCTGTTCAAGGTCTGATTTTTTGCATCACAAAGAGGCCGCTGCAATCGCGCAGCGGCCTCTTTTTTTGCGAAAACGTATTTTTACAGCGTGATGCCGGGCATCACCTTTTTTACGAAGCTCAGACGATACGGACGCCCTTCTGGATGACGGCCTTGATGTTCAGCTCCTTGTCCGCAAGGATGACGTTGCCGTAGCGTCCGGCGGCAAGGCTGCCGTAGTCGTTATCCACGCCGATGCTCTTGGCGGGGGTCTCGCTGGCGGCGCGGACAGCGCTTTCCAGCGGCACGTTCATCTCCAGCACGGCGCGCTTCATGCAGTCGTACAGGCAGGTGTTGCTGCCCGCAATGGTGTCCGGGTGCTCGGTCAGGGTGGCGCGGGGTCCCTTGACCGTGATGGCCTGTCCGCCCAGACTGTACTGGCCGTCCGGCAGACCGCAGGACATGGCGCTGTCTGCGATCAGGCAGACGCGGTCGTCCCCGAAGGTGTTGAAGGTGAACCGCACCATGGCGGGGTGGATGTGCACGTTATCGGTGATGAGTTCCACCTCGGCATCGTGCTCCATGGCAGCAATGATGGGGCCGGGCGCACGGTGGGTGATGCCGGGCATGGCGTTGTACAGGTGGGTCATGTGGGTGGCACCGGCCTCAAAGGCCTTGACGGCGGTGTCGTAGTCGGTGCAGGTGTGGGCGATGGAGATGCGCACCTCGTTATGGCACTCCTTGATAAAGTCCAGATTGCCCGGCTCCTCGGGGGCAACGTCCACCAGCTTGATCAGACCGCCCGCACGCTTCTGCAGACGGCGGAACATGGCGGCATCTGCGCCCTGCACATACTCCGGGTTCTGTGCGCCCACCTTTTTGGGGCTGATGAAGGGGCCCTCCATGTTGATGCCCACAAGGTCTGCGCCCTTGCCGTTTTTATGGGCGGCAGCGGCGTCCATCACCCTGTTCAGGATCTCCTCGGGGTAGGTCATGGTGGCGGGGCAGATGGCCAGCACGCCCTTGCTTGCCTCAAAATCTGCCAGCGTCTGGATGGCCTCCTCGGTGCCGTCGCAGAAATCCTTGCCCATCGCCCCATGGAAGTGGATATCCACAAGGCCCGGCAGGGCGTACAGACCCTCGGCGTCCAGCACCTCCTCGCCCTCCTCCGGGGCGGCAAAGGGCACGATGCGGCCATCGCGGATGACGATGGTGCCGCGCTCAAAGGTGTGGCGCGGGGTATAGACCAGTGCATTCTGAAGGATCATACAAAACACCTCGTTCTTTCTTCTTTTCACCCAGTATAGCACGCCGGGTGTTTTTTCAAAAGTCCTTTTGTGTGAACATTGTACCGCTGTGCAAAAAGAGCGGGCCGCCGGGAGGGGGCGCTGTGCACCCCGCCCCCGGCGGCCCGGTTCATACTGCAAAATCAACCAGACTTTTGCAGTTCATTC
The DNA here is from genome assembly GCA_934540955.1 of uncultured Faecalibacterium sp. Lineage (GTDB taxonomy): Bacteria > Bacillota > Clostridia > Oscillospirales > Ruminococcaceae > Faecalibacterium. The sequence goes on along the minus strand of CAKTCY010000004.1, from coordinate 32,555 downwards.
TTTTCAGAAGTGCAGGCTTACAGCATCTTCTTCAGCTCGTCGTACACGAACTGCACCTTGGTGCCGATGATGACCTGGCAAGCGTTCTTGCTGGGACGGATGACACCGGCAGCACCGGCAGCCTTGACAGCCTTCTCATCGACCTTAGCGTTATCCTTCACCTCAAAGCGCAGACGGGTTGCGCAGTAACCAACGTCCTTCACGTTCTCCTTGCCGCCGACAGCAGCCAGAACAGCAGAAGCGACTTCGGTGTAGTTGTTGTTAGCCAGAACGACCTTCTTCTCAGCTTCCTCGTCGTCATCCTCACGGCCGGGGGTCTTCAGGTCGAACTTGGTGATAGCGAAGTAGAACACGAAGTAGAACACCAGGAATGCTGCGATGCCCAGAGGAATGATCATCCAAGTCTTAGCAGCTGCGGGCAGAGAAGCGGAGAACACCAGGTCGGTAGCGCCTGCGGAGAAGCAGAAGCCAGCACGGAAACCGGAGTAGTAGGTGATGACGGTGAAGATGCCGTACAGAGCGGAGTACACAACGTACAGCGGGAAGCACAGGAACATGAAGCCGAACTCGAAGGGCTCGGTAACGCCGCAGACGAATGCGCAGATTGCAGCAGACAGAACCAGACCGATGGCGGCCTTCTTGTTCTTAGCGGTCTTGACCATAGCCAGAGCAGCGCCCAGGATACCGAACATCATGCAGGGGAAGAAGCCGGACATATACATACCAAGGCTCCAGCCCACATCAGCGGAAGTCTCACCAGCCCAGAAGTGGCTCAGGTCGCCCAGACCGATGGTATCGAACCAGAACACGTTGTTCAGAGCGTGGTGCAGGCCGGTGGGGATGAGCAGACGGTTCAGGAAGGCGTAGATGCCAGCGCCGATGCCGCCCATGCCGGCGATGCCGTTGCCGATGGCCACCAGAGCGCCGAAGATGACGGGCCAGACGAACAGCAGAACAACGGACACCAGAATGGAGATCACGCCGGTAGCGATTGCAACGAAACGCTTGCCGGAGAAGAATGCCAGCCAGTCAGGCAGCTGGGTATTCTTGAACTTGTTGTAGCAGGCAGCACCCACAACAGCGGCCAGAATGCCGATGAAGGAGTTGCCGGCGACCTTCTGGAAGGCGATGTAGGTAGCGGTGCCCTCTTCCAGAGTGCGCACCATGCTGACCACGCCGGGGTTCAGCAGCTGCTGCATCATCAGGAAGCTGACCAGACCGGCCAGACCTGCGGTACCGTCGTTGTCAGCAAGGCCGACAGCGGCACCAATGGCGAACAGCCATGCCATGTTATCGATCAGAGCGCCGCCTGCCTTGACCAGCAGGAAGCCAACGGTGTATGCTGCGCCGGAAGTCGGTGCACCGGGAACGCCCATAACGCCCGGAGCAAGGGCATAACCAAGACCCATCAGGATGCCGCAGATCGGCAGCACAGCGACGGGAAGCATCAGAGCTTTGCCCAGTTTCTGGAGATACTTCATCATAAGACACATTCCTCCTTAAAGAATGTTTGTGTTTACAGACAGTCTCTGGTTGCAGGCTGTCCATAGTTCCGTAACAGAATAGTAACATATTTTTGCAAAAAAAGAAAGTGGTTTTTTCTTTTTTCTATTAAAATGCGTCAAAAGTCCTTATTTGATGGCACATCTGTCAGCATTTTTTGTTTTTTCTGCACGCGTCCCGATTTAAGTGCTGAAAATTCTTTTCTTTTTATGTATATTTTGTCCAAACGGTTGCATCCCACCATAGGTCTCTGCATCCGTACATTTTTATCGCAAGTCAAGAAATTAGTGCAGCATTCAAACGGCATATTTGCGATATGCAATTCAACGTTGTTGCTGTTGCATTAAAAAGTTGAATTGCTATAAACGATGCGTTTTCCGTCCAGCACGGCCTGCTTGAGGGTGTCGCCGTCATACACCAGCTTCAGGGAAAAGTAGGGGTGCTCCTCCTCCAGCAGACGGAAAAAGAGCTTGTCTCCCTCCCAGATGGGCAGCGTTTGCACCTCGGTCTTTTTCACCCACTGCAATTCGCCCTCGGCGCAGGCATCGCCCCGGATCATCTCGCCCTCCCACCGGTCGGCGGTGTACAGGTGGATGAACTCGGTCATATTGCCCCACACAAAGGTCAGCAGTCCCCGGGCGCGGTAGCGCGTCAGGGTAAGGCCGGTCTCCTCCCGCACCTCCCGCACAAGGCAGTCCTCCGGGCTTTCAAACCGCTCAAATTTGCCGCCCACGCCCACCCATTTGTCGTGGTTGTAGTCGTCCTGCTTTTTGATGCGGTGCAGCATCAGGTAAGCGTCCTCCCGCTCCAGATAGCAAAGGGTGGTGCTGAAAATGGGAAATTCCGGGTCCATAAATGCGCCTAAGTTCATTGGTGGTTCTCCTTATCATTTTCATAAGAAAGGGCTGCTGCATGAAACGCTGTGCAGCAGCCCTTTGGGAAGCGCCTCCGCTGCGGATGCCCACACAAAGCAGCGGAAGTGTTTTTGGTTTTATGCCTTGCGCCCGGCGCGGCCCTTGCCTGCGCTGTTCAGCTTGCGCACCAGATCGTTCTGGTGCTTGCGCTGGCTGGGCGTGGGCTGGGAGTCCTTGGCCTCCCCGGCACGCTTGCCAGTCTGGGCAACGTCGGGGTCGATGCGCTCCAGTGTCCACTCCTGATTGCCGCCCGCCACATAGTTCCAGATCTGCGCCTGTGCGCCGTTGGCGGTGTTCATGCCCACAAGGTCGATGTATTTATCCGACAGCACATTGCGGATGCGGGTGCGTCCGCTGCGGGTAGGCTCCAGCGCCCAGCACTGGCTCAGCCCGCTGGTGCGGCTCCACTGGTGCAGCCATGTGCCCTCCACCACGCCGCCAAGTGCCAGATCGATCATCTTGCCGGTAAAGCGGTTCTGGATGCGCCAGCGTCCCTCGCCCGCGTCCACAAACTGCCACTGCTGCCACGGATGGCCCGCATAGCTCCACAGCTGGATGCCGGCGCCGTTCTCCGTGTTGAAATCCTTTACTTCCAGTACCTTCCCGTTGGGGGACTTGATGATGTAGTATTCCCCCTCCATAATGACGACCTGCGATGCCTTTGCCATAGAGCACAACTCCTTTCCGCTATGGTAGCCCTATTATACCCGATTTGCCCGCTGGCAACAAGAATGCTTTTCCATAATCTTTCTTTTGTTTTTTGTGCATTCTGTCGTGTTTTTGCAGCGCAAACGTTTTCGGAAACCAGCAATGTTTTTTACCGGCGGGCACTTTGCACTCCGGCGCAGGTTGTGGTACAATAAAGCCATCCACTATTTAAGGAGGGGAGCTTTCATGACCAACGAGACCTTACAAACCATTCGCAGCCGCCGCAGCTGCCGCGCCTACAAGCCCCAGCAGATCACGGATGCCGAGCTTGACGCCGTGCTGGAGGCCGGCACCTACGCCGCCAGCGCCATGGGACGCCAGAGCGCGAAGATCGTGGTCGTGCAGGATGCCGCTGCCCGCGCTCAGCTGACCCGGATGAACGCCGCCGTCATGGGCGCCGACAGCGACCCCATGTACGGCGCACCCACCATTCTGGTGGTGCTGGCCGATGCCCACGCAAGCTGCGCCGTGCAGGACGGCAGCCTTGTCATGGGCAACCTGATGCTGGCTGCTGCATCGCTGGGGCTGGGCAGCTGCTGGATCAACCGCGCCCGGGAGGAGTTCGACTCCGCCGAGGGCAAGGCACTGCTGAAAAAGTGGGGCATTGAGGGCGACTGGATCGGTGTAGGCCACTGCATTCTGGGCTACCCCGCCGCCGCGCCCAAGCCCGCTGCGCCCCGCAAGCCGGATTACATCGTAAGAGTATAAGGAGTTTTATGAAGCCTGATTACAAGCTGGTCGCAAAGGCCAAATACATCCACAACACCGCCGACCTTGCCAGCGAGCTGTGGCACGAGGTCTACAAGCGCTACTACCCCGCAAAGCAGCTGGACGCCCTTGTGGAGGAGCTGCAAAGCGCCGACGCCATTGAAGCAGACATCGACAATGACGTGAACTATTTTCTGGTGTTTCTGGGGGGCAAGCTCATCGGCTACTTCGCGTGGAAGATGGAGAACACCGCCCTGCACCTGATGCACCTGTACCTCAAGCCGGAGTACCGCGGCAAGGCCATCGGCCGGGATATCGTGCAGACCTGTGAGCGGCTGGCCAAGGGCGAGGGCAAGGGCCGGGTGTGGTGCACCATCCACGCCAAGGCGCTGCCGGTGCAGCAGTTCTTCAAGGCGCTGCGCTACCGTGAGCTGCGCCCCGCCGAGCAGGAAAACGGCACCGTGCCCCGCAACGAGCTGGTGTATGAGCACACCCTGAGTTAACCGCACAATTAAGGCTTCCCCCATCCGGGGGAGGCCTTAAATCGAAGCTGTTATTTCAAAGAAATCACAAAATAGCCATTGAAATTTATCCGCATTTGTACTACACTGATGTAGTGTAATAAAGCCGCTGTCTGCGGGCATTCTGTGCAAAAAAGGAGACTATCATGGCGAAAGATCATCCCACCGGCAACTCCGGACTGTACCGGGCTTTTCTGCAGCTCAAGACCCCGGAGGAATGCTATCGTTTTCTGCAGGACGTGTGCAGCTATTCGGAGCTCAGCGCAATGGAGCAGCGCTACAACATTGCCGAGCTGCTGGCCGACAAGTGCATCTACACCGAGATCATGGACAAGACCGGTGCGTCCAGCGCCATCATCAGCCGGGTCAGCCGGGTGCTGAGCGCGGACGACAGTGTGCTGCGTGCGCTGCTGGAAGCTGAAAAAAAGTCCGCTGACTGATACAAAGGCCGCGTACCGCCAAAAGGGCTGTTGCCCAAAGCTGCGGCACGCGGCTTTTCTTTTTTGATATTTGAACAGGAGGTTTTTCTTATGGCAAAAGCTGTTGTATTTTTTGCGGAGGGCACCGAGGAGTGCGAGGCTCTGCTGGTGGTGGACCTGCTCCGCCGCGCCAAGGTGGAGGTGCTGGTGGCCAGCGCCTCCGGCAGCCGGGAGATCCTGAGCAGCCATAAGGTGCATATCACCGCCGATGCGCTGGCAGAGGAGATCGATTATTCCGACGTGGATCTGGTGGTGCTGCCCGGCGGCATTCCCGGCACGCCGAACCTTGCCGCCAACAAGACGGTGACGGATACCTGCGTTGCCTTTGCAAGGGCGGGCAAAAAGGTAGCCGCCATCTGCGCCGCACCCAGCGTGCTGGCATCACTGGGTCTGCTGGAGGGCAAAAACGCCACCGCCCACGCTGCATTTCAGGATCAGCTGACCGGTGCCCATGTGCTGGACACCGAGGTGGTCGTGGACGGCAGCATCACCACCAGCTACGGTCTGGGCGGTGCCATCCCCTTTGCGCTGGAGCTGGTGCGCCAGCTGGCCGGAGAAGCCGAGGCTGAGCGCATCCGCAGCGCCATCGCCTACCGGCACTGAGAGGAGGGGCACTGTATGCGTTTTGTCACCTGCCGCCTGCCGGACGGTGTGGAGGACCCTGCCATCCTCTCGCAGGACGGCACACAGGTCTGGCCGCTGAGCTGGCTGGGGCTCTCCTACGAGACCCTGTCCGATGCCATCCCCTTCCTCACCCCGCAGGTGCGGTTCGGTTTGCAGCTGGCCATCAGCGGCATCCCGGCGCTGCCGGTGGAGGCCGTCACCCTGCAAAGCCCCATCCCCAGCCCCGCACAGGACGTGGTCTGTCTGGGCATCAATTATATGGCGCACTCGGACGAGGCCGAAAAGTATTCTGCGGACGCCTTTTCCACCCAGCATCAGGACGCCATCTACTTCTCCAAGCGGGTCAGCCGGGCGGTGCCGGACGGCGGCTTCATCGAGGCGCACACCGACCTTGTGCAGAAGCTGGACTACGAGTGTGAGCTGGCGGTGGTGCTGGGCAAGGACGCCAGGGACGTGCCCGCCGGGCAGACCAAGGACTATGTGTTCGGCTACACCATCCTGAACGACGTCTCCGCCCGGGACGTGCAGACCGCCCACAAGCAGTGGTACTTCGGCAAAAGTCTGGACGGCTTTACCCCCATGGGCCCCTGCATCGTCACCGCCGATGAATTTGACACCTACCCGCCCGCGCTGCCCATCCGCAGCCGGGTGAACGGCGCGCTGCGGCAGGACTCCAACACCAAGCTGCAAATTTTTGATATCGACCATGTCATCCACGAGCTTTCGCAGGGCATGACCCTGAAGGCCGGCACCATCATCGCCACCGGCACCCCTGCCGGGGTAGGCATGGGCATGAACCCGCCGCAATTCTTGCACCCGGGCGACACCGTGCAGTGCGAGATCGAAGGAATTGGCACGCTGACCAACACCGTGCGCTGAAGCCCCTTGTGGAACTGCCCAAAAATTTACACGGATTTCAGTCCGATTGCACGAAATGCCGCCGCAGTACTGCTCTTTTGCGGAAAAATATGGTATACTATAAAATACTGATAAAAAATGCGGCGCATCCGCATCAAAGGGGTAAATGACATGAAGGAATACGCATTTGGCATCGATCTGGGCGGCACCACTGCCAAGGTCGGCCTGTTCACCACCAGCGGCAAGCTGCTGGAAAAGTGGGAGGTAAGCACCGATACTTCCAATAACGGTGCTCACATTCTGGAAAATCTGGCTGCTGCCGTGCAGCAGAAGATGCAGGAAAAGGGTCTGTCCGCAGACGAAGTCGAGGGTGTCGGTCTGGGCGTGCCCGGCCCGGTGCTGGATTCCAGCATCGTGCCCATCGTGTGTGCAAACCTTGGCGGCTGGGGCAACCGCAACGCCTCCATTGAGCTCAGCGAGCTGCTGGGCGGCATCCGGGTGCTGGTGGGCAACGACGCCAACGTGGCTGCTCTGGGCGAGATCTGGATGGGCACGGCACAGGGCTGCCGCAGCGCCGTCATGGTCACGCTGGGCACCGGCGTGGGCGGCGGTGTCATCGTGAACGGCAAGGTCATCGACGGTGCCCACGGTGCCGGCGGCGAGATCGGCCACATCACCGTCAACCCCCACGAGACCGCCGTCTGCGGCTGCGGCAAGCGCGGCTGCCTTGAGCAGTATTCCAGCGCCACCGGCGTTGTGCGCTGCATGAAGAAGCTGCTGGACGCAAACCCGGACACCGCCTGCACCCTGCGCGGCAAGGGCTTTGAAGCCAAGGACGTGTTCGACGCCGCCCGCGCCGGGGACGCACTGGCCGCCCGCGAGGTGGACGAGATGGCTTCTACGCTGGGTATGGCACTGGCCAACATTGCTGCCACCACCGACCCCGAGATGTTCATGATCGGCGGCGGCGTGGCCCGCGCCGGAGAGATTCTCTTCGACCCGCTGGTGCGCCACTACAAGGAGTACGCCTTCCAGTCCTGCAAGGAGACCCCCATCAAGGCCGCCAGCCTTGGCAACGACGCCGGCATCTACGGTGCCGTGCGCCTGATCGTGGGTGCCTGATCAGGGAATACCGATCGTTTTCAAACCAGCCAAGTCTGCGGGCTTGGCTGGTTTTGTTTTTGCGGGGGAAGGTTCTGCTTGCCGAGGGATGTTCTCTTTTGCCACCAAAAGAGAACAATCCCGCTCAGAACCTTCCCTTCTTCACCCCGTCCAGCACCTCGTACAGGTCGCGGCACTCGGCGGTGTACAGGCGGCGCATCTCGTCATCGGCGGGGGCCATGTCCGGCACCATCACGGTGATAAAACGCCCGTTGGCACCGGCGCGCACGCCGTTGTAGCTGTCCTCCAGCACAAGGGTGCGGCCAGGCACAGTGCCCAGCGCTTTCGCTGCCTGCAGAAAGATCTCCGGGTCGGGCTTAGAGGCCGAGAACTGCTCGCCGGAGACGATCACCTTGAAGTAGTGGGTCAGGCCCCAGCCGTCCAAATGGTGCCGGATAGACGCCATCCGGCTGGAGGAGGCCACTGCCATGGGGATGTGCTGCGCGTCCAGCCATGTCAGGATCTCGTCCAGCCCGGGCTTTTTGGGCGGTGGTGCCTGAAACGCCTTTTCCGCCTGTGCGTGCAGCGCCGCGATAATGGCGTCCGTGTCGCAGTTTTCCCCGTAGAAGCGGCGCAGCACCGCCCGCATGGTGTCCCCTGCCGTGCCGCGGGCGGCAACGTCCAGCCCTTCCTTATAAGAAAGCCCAAGGGTGGCCAGTGCCGGTGCCCACAGGGTAGCCCACACCCGCTCGGTGTCGAACATCAGGCCGTCCATATCAAAAATAACGCCGTCGATCATGGCAGTATCTCCTTCCATAGAAAAGCGGGGCCTGTGCCCCGCAAAAGTGCTCTGTGCCCCTATTGTACCATAGATTTGGCAGTTTGCACACCATTATGCTCATAATCTGGTGCAACTTACCGGGTGGAAAGATGAAACATTTTGCGATTCCTTGCAAAACCGCTCCGGAATATTATAATAGAAACCAACATTTGTGTCATAAAGCGCCGGAAATCGTGCGCACGCGCATAAAAGGAAAGAGGGAAACTCACTATGTTGGATATCAAGATCACCCGCACGGCTGCGCCCAAGGCAAAGCCCACCGATGAGACGAAGCTCGGCTTCGGCAAAAAGTTCTCCGACCATATGTTCGTCATGGATTACACCGAGGGCGAGGGCTGGCACGATGCCCGCATCGTTCCCTACGGCCCCTTTGAGCTGGACCCCGCTACCGTGGTGTTCCACTACGCACAGGAGATCTTTGAGGGCATGAAGGCCTACCGCACCGCCGATGACACCGTGCAGCTGTTCCGCCCGGATTGCAACGCCAAGCGTTTTCAGGATTCTGCCGACCGTCTGTGCATCCCCAAGATCCCGGTAGAGGACTACATTCAGGCTGTTGAGGCTCTGGTGGACGTGGACCGCGACTGGGTGCCCCACACCGACGGTGCTTCCCTGTACATCCGTCCCTTCATCTTTGCCAATGATGTGGGTCTGGGCGTGCACGCTTCCAAGCACTATATCTTCTGCATCATCTGCGCTCCCTCCGGCGCTTACTACGCCGAGGGCATCAACCCCGTGCGCATCTACGTGGAGGACGAGTACATCCGCGCCGCCCCGGGTCTGACCGGCTTTACCAAGTGCGGCGGCAACTACGCTGCTTCCATCAAGGCCGGCGAGCTGGCCGAGGAGCAGGGCTACGCACAGGTGCTGTGGCTGGACGGCGTTGAGAAGAAGTACGTTGAAGAAGTCGGCAGCATGAACATCATGTTCAAGATCGACGGCAAGGTGTACACCGCCGCTACCGTGGGCACCGTGCTGCCCGGCGTCACCCGCCGCAGCTGCATCGAGCTGCTGAAGGACTGGGGCTACGAGGTCGTTGAGGGCAAGATCGCCATTGCCGACATCATGGCTGCTGCCCGCGAAGGCAAGCTGGAGGAGGTGTTCGGCACCGGTACCGCCGCTGTCGTCTCCCCCGTTAAGGAGCTGGTCTGGAAGGGCGAGCACGCCTTCATCGGTGACGGCAAGATCGGCCCTGTCACCCAGAAGCTGTACGACACCATGACCGGTATGCAGTGGGGCAAGCTGCCCGACACCAAGGGCTGGATCGTGCCTGTGGAAAAGAAATACTAAGAGCCGCCCGCTACCCTACGGCTTTTAAAGGGACTGTTGCACACCGTCTGGGGCAACAGTCCCTTTGCTCTATAATCATTGCAATTCCCGCCGCATGGTGCTACACTACCTATAAAGGGCGTGGGCTTGCCGCCTGTGCCCTTTGCAGGATGATTTGAGAGGAAAGAAGCACCATGATCAAAAAATGGAGCATGAGTTACCCGGCGGTCAACGGCACCGAGCAGCGCCGGGTGTATGTCTACCTGCCCACCATGTACGAGGCACAGCCGGAGCGCCGGTTCCCCGTGCTGTATATGTTCGATGGGCAGAACGTGTTTTTCGATGAGGATGCCACCTACGGTAAAAGCTGGGGCGTAGCAGATTATCTGGACTATACCGACACCCCGCTGATCGTGGCGGCCATCGAGTGCAACGCCGGGGCAAACAACGAGCGTCTGGTGGAGTATTCCCCCTACCGCTTCGATGACCCCACCTACGGCCACTTTGACGGCAAGGGGCAGGCCACCATGAGCTGGTTCATCCACCGGTTCAAGCCCTTGATCGACCAGAATTTCCGCACCCTGCCGGACAGGGCGCATACCTTTATCGGCGGCAGCAGCATGGGCGGGCTGATGAGCCTGTACGCCCTGCTGCAATATAACGATACCTACAGCCGCGCCGCGGCGCTGTCGCCCTCTATCTGGGTGGCACCGGATAAGCTTTCCGGCCTTGTGGGGCGCGCAAAGCTTTCCCCCGGCACGGTGCTGTACATGGACTACGGCTCCCGGGAGATGGGCAACCACGAGGGCATCCGCCGGGAGTTCTCCACCCTGAGCGGCAAGCTGATGACCCGGGGCATCCACCTGACCAGCCGCATCGTGCCCGGCGGCACCCACAGCGAGGCCAGCTGGGAAAAACAGCTGCCCTTTGTGTTCCACACCCTGCTGTATGAGGTGGAGGAATAAGAGAAGGGCAACACCATAACCACACCAAAGGAGGAAACACCATGGAGATGCAGTATTTCAAGGAGTACAGCCCGGAGCTTGGCCGGGATATGGAGTGCAAGCTTTACGGCCACGCAGGCCGCCCGGTGCTGTATATCCCCTGTCAGGACGGCCGTTTTTTCGATTTTGAAAACTTCCACATGACCGACACCCTTGCCCCGTGGATCGAGTCCGGGCAGATCATGGTGCTTTCCATCGACACCATGGATCAGGAAACCTGGTCGGACGCACAGGGCAACCCCTACTGGCGCATCCGCCGCTATGAGCAGTGGCTGCACTACATCACCCGCGAGGTCGCCCCGATGCTTCAGCAGCTGGCGCAGCAGCGCAACGGCTGGAGCGACCTGCCCGGCATCATCGCCTTTGGTTGCAGTCTGGGTGCTACCCATGCGGTAAACCTGTACCTGCGCCGCCCGGATATCTTCTGCGGCTGTCTGGCGCTCAGCGGCATCTACACCGCCCACTACGGCTTTGGCGACTATATGGACGAGCTGGTGTACATGAACTCCCCCGTGGACTACATGAAGAACTTCCCGGAGGATCACCCCTATATGCAGCTGTTCCGCAGCCAGAAGGCTGTTATCTGCTGCGGTCAGGGCGACTGGGAGCAGCCGGACACCACATGGATGCTCAAGCGCATCTTTGAGGCAAAGCATATCCCCATCTGGGTAGACCTGTGGGGTCACGATGTCAACCACGACTGGAACTGGTGGTATAAGCAGGTGGCCTACTATATGCCCTACGTTCTGGGCCAGCAGTGACCCCTGCCCCGCCGGGCACAGCTTCTGGCAAAGCTGTGCCCCGAGTGGCCAAACGTTTTCCGCCGTGTCGCATTTCCGCTGGAAACAGGCGCGGCAGATGTCGTTTGCCGCAGCGGCCTTCCCGTGAAAATGGCACAACGGCGCGTCCGCAGACGCGCCGTTGTGCCGAAATAAAAATAATTATTCCGCTAAGAATGCCCAGAGCGCAAGCGGAGGGCATTTTAAATCGTCCCGCCCCGCAGGGGCATTGCAAGCATAGAGGTAACGGAAAGAGGAATCAACAAATACCATGCAGAACTTTATTTTTATCTCCCCCAACTTCCCCACGAACTACTGGCAGTTCTGCCGGGAGCTGAAGAACAACGGCCTGAACGTGCTGGGCATCGGCGACCAGCCCTACGAGGAGCTGAAGCCCGAGCTGAAGGCAAGCCTGAACGAGTATTACAAGGTGAACAGTCTGGAAAACTACGACGAGGTGTACCGCGCCGTGGCCTTTTTCACCTTCAAGTATGGCCGCATCGACTGGCTGGAGTCCAACAATGAATACTGGCTGGAGCGGGATGCCGCCCTGCGCACCGATTTCCACATCACCAGCGGCTTCCAGACCTCTGATATGCCCCGCATCAAGTACAAGAGCAAGATGAAGGAGTACTACCAGAAGGCCGGCATTGCCACCGCACGCTACCACATGGTAGACGATTTTGCGGGCTGCAAGGCCTTTGTGGCACAGGTGGGCTACCCGGTGGTGGTCAAGCCGGACAACGGCGTGGGCGCTTCGGATACCCACCGCCTTTCCACCGACAAGGAGCTGGAAGCATTTCTGGCCTACAAGGAGAAGGAGCACCCGGATGTGGCCTACATCATGGAGGAGTTCGTCCGCGCCGAGGTGAACAGCTACGATGCCATCATCGACGCCCACGGCAACCCCATCTTTGAGGCGGGCAACGTAAGCCCGGTGTCCATCATGGACATTGTGAACAACGATGACAACTCCATCTACTACATCATCAAGGATCTGCCGGAGGACACCCGCGCCGCGGGCCGTGCCGCCGTCAAGAGCTTTGGGGTGAAGAGCCGCTTTGTTCACTTCGAGTTCTTCCGCATGACCGAGGATCAGACCAGCATGGGCAAAAAGGGTCAGATCGTGGCCCTGGAGGTCAATATGCGCCCCTGCGGCGGCTTTACCCCGGACATGATCGACTTTGCCCGCTCCACCAACGTGTACAAGATCTGGGCGGACATGATCGCCTTCGGCGGCACCGATATGCCGGTGGGTGAGCACTACTACTGCGCCTTTGCCGGCCGCCGGGACGGCAAGAGCTTCGTTTACAGCCACGAGCAGCTGATGCAGAAGTATCAGGACAATATGCGCATGGTGGACCGCATCCCCGAGGCGCTGTCCGGTGCCATGGGCAACCAGATGTATGTGGCCACCTTCTCCACCCGTGACGAGATGGAAAAGTTCTACTCCGATGTGCTGGCCGTCACCGATGCCACCAACGCAAAGGTGCAGGCCGAACTGACGCAGGTGCTGGCTCTTGGTGAGCCGGAGGCCGTCTAAAGCCAAAAATTCAAGCCCGGAAAGTCCGCAGACTTTCCGGGCTTGTTCTATTTCGTTATACCTTCGCAGCGCCACGCTCCAGAATACCGTTGAAGCGGGAGAAGAAGGTGATGGTGGTGATGGTGGCCGCCAGAATATCGCTGACCGGCTCTGCCAGAAAGACGCCGAACACCGGGTCCGGCAGCAGGTGCGGCAGGATGAAGATGAGCGGGATCAGCAAAATGATCTTGCGCAGACAGGCCAGCAGCAGGCTGACCTTGGCCTGTCCCAGCGCCATAAAGCTCTGCTGGCAGGCGATCTGGAAGCCCATGGCAAAGATACCGGCCATGTAGATGCGCATGGACCATGTGGTGTAGTCGATAAGCGCCGTATCCGAGGTGAAGATGCCTGCCACAGCCCCCGGCACCAGCATCATGAGCAGCCAGAACAGGCAGGTGTAGCAGCTGCACAGCAGCAGCTGGAAGCGGAATGCCTCTTTGACGCGGGACTTTTTGCCCGCACCGAAGTTGAAGCTCATCACCGGCTGACCGCCCTGACAGATGCCCTGAATGGGCAGGGTGCACAGCTGGGAGGCGCTGGTGATAACGGTCATGGCACCCACAGCCACGTCGCCGCCGTACCGCGCCAGACTGGAGCTGAAGCTGATGGACAGCAGACTTTCGGTGGACATCATCACAAAGGTGGAGATGCCCAGCGCCATCACCGGCAGAATGACCTGCTTTTCCGGACGCATATAGTCCTTGCGCAGGCGCAGGATGGTCTTTTTGCCGGTGAGGAAGCGCAGGATCCACACCGCGCCCACGGCCTGACTGAGCACGGTGGCAATGGCAGCGCCCCGCACGCCCAGCCCAAGCCCAAAGATCAGGATGGGGTCCAGAATAATGTTGATGACCGCACCGATGACGGTGGTAAGCATACTGGTCTTGGCAAAGCCCTGCGTGGTGATAAAGGGGTTCATGCCCAGCACCAGCAGCACGAACACCGAGCCCAGAATGTAAATACGGCTGTACGCCAGTGCATAGGGCAGGGTGGCGTCACTGGCGCCGAAGAGCCGCAGCAGGGTGGGCGCTCCGGCGTAGAACACCACGGTCAGCACCACCGAGAAGAGCAGCAGCATGGTAAAGCTGTTGGAGATAATCTTCTCCGCCTGCTCCTTATCGCCCTGTCCCAGCGCAATGGCGGTGCGGGGTGCGCCACCCGCGCCCACCAGCATAGCGAACGCGTTCAGCAGCATAAGGATGGGGGTGAACAGTCCCACGCCGGTCAGCGCTGCCGCGCCGATGCCGGCAATATGTCCGATGTAAATGCGGTCCACGATGTTATACAGCAGGTTGACCACCTGTGCAACGACCGCCGGGATCATGAGCTGCAGCATCAGCTTTTTTACGCTGCCAGAGCCCATATCCTGTTTTGCCTGTGCCATGGATGTGATTCTCCTTTTTTACTTCAAATTTGAACTATCTCTTCTATATTATACTCAAAACCCGCAAAAATACCAGCCCCTTTTTGCAAAATTTTCCGTGCTGCGCAAAAAAGTGCGCTTCCCCCTGCCGCAGCGCCGGTCTTGCCGCCATGCCCTCTTTGCGGTGTGCCTTTCCGGGCGGCATCGGCCTTTGCATCCAAGTTTTCGGCGATATGTCTGTAAAAAAGCAAGGTTTTTCGTCAGGTTTGTGTCTTGTGCACAGCGGCATTTTTCAGTACAATAAAGAAGCAGAGAAGAAAAATAAGCGCTGCAGCCGGAACGGGTTGCCGCGCTGTTTTGTATTTTGCGGCGCAGCTGCGCCCGGTGAAAAAAGGAGTGCTGTACAATGATCAACATGGTCAAGCTTCCCACCAGCAAAAGCGAACTGTTCCTGCGGGTGGCCAAGGGACATTTTGCCACCAGCCACAGCCACATCAACTATTACATCGACGTGACCACCCAAAAGACCCGCCTTTCCGAGGCAAAGGCCGTGGCAAAGGAGCTGGTCAGCGCTTATCAGCACAGCACCATCGTGGATACCGTGCTCTGTCTGGACGGCACACAGGTCATCGGCACCTGCCTTGCCAACGAGCTGACCAAGGACGGCTTTACCAATATGAACGCCCACAAGACCATCTATATCGTCACGCCGGAATACACCTCCGGCAGCCAGATCATTCTGCGGGATAATCTTGCCCCCATGGTCAAGGGCAAGCACGTCCTCATTCTGGCGGCATCCATCACCACCGGCTACACCATTCAGGCAGCCGTGGAGGCCGTGAACTACTACGGCGGCATCGTGGCCGGGCTTTCGGCTATTTTTGCCACCACCCACGAATGCCTTGGCTACCCGGTCACCTCCATCTTCGACCCCACCAGTCTGCCGGATTACGCCAGCTTCGACTCCCGTGACTGCCCCCTGTGCAAGGCCGGGCAGCACATCGATGCGCTGGTGAACAGCTTCGGCTATTCGGCGCTGTAAGCAAAACTGTTAAAGGCTGCTGCACAAACCACTGTGCAGCGGCCTTTTTTCGTGTGAGACGATTGAAAATGGCTTCCGCTGCGCTCTAGCCATATTCAGCGGAAATATGATTTATAGATTCGCGTTTGTCGCGCTCTGCGGAGCGCTCCAAACGCATTTTCACAGGAGGGGTCGCAACCGAACATACCCTTTTTCACAGAGAAAGGATATTAAATGCAGTTTTCCGCTGTGTCCCCTCTCGTGAAAATGGGATAGCGGAGCGTCCGCAGAGCTTGTCGGGGCAAAGCCCCTCCATCTGCTAGTACAGACCGCTCTGCCGCTTAAAAGCCCCACTGGGGCTTTCATTGCTACGCTGCGCTCCGCAAACGCGGTCACTCCGCTATCCCGAAATAAAAAAATTCTTCCGCTATTGATGCGCAGAGCGCAGCGGAGCGCATTCCAAATCGTCCCGCGCAAAAGGAACGGCGGCGCTGCCGTTCCTTTTTGTTGTCCCACGGGCGGGATTGTGCTATACTGATACCAGACGAAATTAGGAGAACGAGGTATCAAGTCCATGAAAATTCCCGCAAACGGTTTTACCCACGCCGGCAAGTTCCATGCCGATGACGTGTTTGCTACGGCGCTGCTGCAGATCCTGCGCCCGGATATCAAGATCACCCGCGGCTTTACCGTGCCTGACGATTTTGACGGCATCGTGTATGATATCGGCTTCGGGATGTTCGACCACCATCAGGAGCCCCGGGAGTACCGCGCCAACGGCGTGCCCTATGCGGCCTTTGGCCTGCTGTGGCGGGTGCTGGGCCCCGGCCTTGTGGGCGAGCGGCAGGCGCGGCTCATTGACGAAAACTTCATCCAGCCGCTGGACCTGAACGACAACACCGGCGAGCAGAACAGCCTGTGCGATGCCATCGGCTTTTTCAACCCGGTGTGGGACTCCAAGGAGGATCAGGACAGCTGCTTTTTCAAGGCGGTGGCTGTGGCAAAGCAGATCTTGGAGAACCAGATCGACAGCGCCAACGCCGTGAACCGCGCGGACGAAAAAGTGCAGCAGGCCTACCGCAGCTCCCGCGACGGCATCGTGGTGCTGCCCTGCTATCTGCCGTGGAAAAACGGCCTGTACAAGACCGACGCCCTGTTTGTGGTGTACCCCAGCCAGCGCGGCGGGTGGAGCGCCCAGTGCGTCACCGACCACAAGACCAAAAAGTCCAAGCTGCCGTTCCCGCAGTCGTGGGCGGGGCAGCCGCAGGAGGTCATCGAGCAGAAGAGCGGCATCCCGGGTATCAGCTTCTGCCACGCCAGCCGCTTCCTCATCACCGCCAAGGACAAGGAGACCGCCCTTGCGGCCTGCCGTCAGGTGCTGAAGAACAATGGACGCCTTGCCTGACGCCGCCTACGTCTACATGGTGCGCTGTACCGGCGGGCAGCTGTACACCGGTTGGACGAACCACCCCGCCGCCCGGCTGAAGGCGCACCAGAGCGGCAAGGGCGCGCGCTATACCCGCGCCCACGGCGCGGTGGGCTTTGCCTATCTGGAGCGCTGCGCGGACAAGCGCGCCGCCTTGCGCCGGGAAGCCGCCCTGAAAAAGCTTTCCAAGGCAGAAAAAGAGGTGCTGTGCGCCGCATGGCGCGCCGCCGGGTGCCCCGGGATATAGGACGAGAATTTTCCCTCTAACGCAGCAAGGCCGTCCGGCATTCGCCGGGCGGCCTTGCTGCACTTATTGGAAAGGATCGATCAGGAGATGGCAGTTGTTATTTCGCCAGACCCAGCTTTTTCAGCTGGCTCCATGCGCGGATGACCTGTACCTTGGTCACACGCTTGCCGGGCGCAAAGACGCCCTCGCCCTTATCGGGCAGCAGCCCGGCCTCCACAGCCCAGCGGGCTGCCTTGGCGGCGTCAGGCTCGGTTACATCGCTGTAAACAGCGGGTGCAGCGGGTTCGGGCTTGCCTGCGGTGCTCCACAGCAGCACTGCCAGCTGTTCCCGGGTGGTCGGGATGGCCGTGCCCTCGGGCAGCAGGTCTGCAAGGATGCTGCAGGTAACAGCCTCATAGGCCAGCACGGTACCGCCTGCAAACCATGCCGTTGTACCGGCAAGGATCGCTACCGTTTGCAGCGGACTGTACTCGGTGCTGTCCCCCTGCGGCGGCTGCTCCGGCGGCTGCTCCGAGGTGGTCTCGACGGTGATATTCAGGTTCTGTGCAGGCATCCTGAAGGTCAGGGTGCGCTGCTTAAAGTCCTCCTCTGTCAGCAGCTCGTCTGCGGCATCCTTCAGGGTCAGCTCCTTGCCGTCAGAGCTGCTCACCACCCACTGGGCAAAGCGCTCGGTGGCGGTGTCGTAAGCGGTCAGGGTGACCAGTTCTCCGGCCTTCATGGCATTGGGGTCTGCGCCCTCGGACAGGGTGACGTACGCACCGGTAACGGTAAGCTTGTAGGTCTCTTCCGGCTTCGGGTCGGGTTCGATCGTGCCTGTGTTTGTGATGCTGAACGAGCCCCTTCTAACAACGCCGCCCACATACAGTGCGCTGCCTGTGACGGTAACGGTATAGCTGTATTCACCCGGCTCAGTGGGAGCGCCGCTCAGCGCTGCACCATTCTGTTTGTAGGTCACGGTGATCTCGCCGTAGTCCTTATCTCTGTTGGTCTTAACAGTTACTTCCTTGGGGCTGCCGTCATAGGTCAGGTCTGTGGGCTCCGTCACGGTAAAGTCTGCGGGGTTCAGTGCAGCCTTCTGGATGGTAAACTTGTTGTCCTTCGGGGTCACATCGCCGCCCGCGCAGGTGGCGGTAGGTGCTACCACAGCGGTAAAGGTGTAAGTGCCCGGCTCAATGGGAGCACCGCTCAGCACCTTGCCGTTCTGCTTGTAGGTCACGGTAACAGCGCCGTATTCCTTGGTGGCGTTTTCCTTAACGATCACATCCACCATCTTGGGGTTGCCGTCATAGGTCAGGTTGTTGGGCAGGACAAAGGCAAAGTCTGCGGGGTCTGCCGGCGGCAGCTCTGCCACGCCCTCGCCGGTGGCGCTCAGGTTGAGGATATGGGTCTGCGGGATGTTATACTTGCGCAGGTCGATGGTGCTGGTGTAGCGCTCTCCATCGGCCACAGAGCCGCTGTAGGCTACGCCGTTCACGCTCTTGATGGGGGCGTATGTCTTGACCGAGATGGTGTTCCAGTCGGTGGCAACGTAGAGGGTGGAGGCCTTTGCGTCTCCAACTCCCTCGGCCAGACCGTTGACACTTTCGATCCATTTTCTATAGTATTCGGCGTCCTCCGGTGCGATGTAGTTCAGGGTGTAGTAATTCGCAGCGCCGTTCAGATCCTTGGTATCCTTTGCCACCAGTGCGTGGATGGTGGGGCTATTCTTGATGATGCCACCCTCGTTATAAACCGTGGTATACTCGCCGCCATCAATGATGGGCTGGTAGGGCTCTGCATTGCCGTCATAGCCGGCCGTGTTTTCCACCGGCAGCTTCAGGGTGCTCTTGCTGTTTTTGACCGTGCCGCCGTTGCCGATCACGGCAGTGCCGGTGTAACCGGCGCTGTTATAGCAGCCGTCCAGCACAGCGTTATTGGAAGCCATGTTGGCCAGCAGCCAGCCGGTGATATCCAGCGCAGAGTTGCGGATGGTAGCGGGCTGTGCCGGGTCGCGCCAGCCGTTGCCGATGTAGTCAAAGCACAGCACCGAATCCTTCACAAGGCCGTCATTGTAAAGGCTCTGCGCGCTGTTCAGCTTGGCATCCGTGATGACGCCGCCCTCCCTATTGTACACATACCGGTCGGTGTCCAGTGTACCGCTGAAGGTGCCGTAGTTTTCAACCGCAAATTTTACTGTACCGGCCTTATTTGTCACCTTGTCGAAGTCCAGCACAGCGTCCTTCTCGATGGTCAGGGTGGGGACAACGTTTGTAAACAGTTCTGCGTGCTTGTGGTTCGGTTCAAAGGACCAGCCGTTGCCCTTGGCACCGTAGACGCCGCCGTCCGTACCCTTGGGGAAGCCGCTCGCTTCAATGACCAGTTCCTCTACGGTAACGCTGTTGAGCTGGACAGCTTCAGTGCCCACAGTAAAGCTGACCGCGCCGCCCTTGGCGTTATAATTCAGCTTTGCGTCGCCGCTGACGATGCTTTCCAGCTTGCAGGTGGGCTTCAGGGTGACGCTGGTGTTGGGCGTGACATAGACGGTACTATAAGTATCTGCCGACCACGCGGTCACTGTGCCGTCCGCTGCCACTGCGACAGGGAGGCACACCGGAGCATCGGCTGCATCGATGGCTACAAGCCCTGTGCGTTCTGCCGTGAAGTAGCCGCCATTGATGGCCGCACCCTCGGGCAGCGGGTCATTTTCAGCGGTGAACAGACCGCCGTTGACGGTGCATTTATCTCCTGCAACATACAGCTTGCCGTTGAACAGACCGCCATTGATGATGATTTTCGTTGTCTCTTCATAATCCATGAGCGAGGTTTCAAAGCTGCCGCCGTTGATGACGATTTTTTCACAATTGTTGATATCCACGGAGCAGGTGCGCTTGCCCTTAAAGGTGCCGCCATTGATGGTAAGGGTACCCGCTGCTTTAACGGTCACGCCGCTGGTATAACTACCCTCTTCAAAGGTGCCACCTTCAATGGTGACCTCGCCGCCCGCAGCATTAACAATGGCATTTCCTTTAAAGGTGCCGCCGCTGATGACAGCCCCGGCTTCACAGATCACCTTGCCGTAGAAGGTGCCGCCGGAGATAGTGCCTGCGTTGGTCACGGTGTAGCCGTTATGGTATTCCGAGCCGATCCGCGCCTCCTGCAGGGTGGCACCGGGCTCGATCTTCACGTTCAATTTGCTGTAATTATTGGAGCTGCTGTAACTATAATGGTGGAGCTGGAAGGTGCCGGTTTTCAGGGTGAGCGTCTTGCTGGCCTCATCGTAGGACCAACTGCCGTTGCTGTTGCCGAAGAGATCGCCGTAGGGCTTGCTAGAGTAGTCGTCTGTAATGATAGTGGTGACATCGCCGTTTTCCTCTGCCAGTGCGGCGGCGCTGGCGGTGTCGGGCGGGGCGCTCTGGGCAAGGGCGGGCAGCGGCATTGCGGTCAGTGCCATGCTCAGCGCCAGAACCATGCTGATGAGCCGTTTTTGCATAAGATCCTCTCCTTTTCAAGCGCTCTTCCAAGCCGGGCGCTTTTATTGTACCCAGTGTACCACGTTTTGCCCGCTTTGGACGGTTTTGGGCACGAATCGCCCCGCAAATGCGCTGAAACGCCCCGGCGTTACCGGGTGCTCCCGCAAAAAACAGAAAACCGCCCGGCTTGCGGTTACCGGACGGTTTTCTGCTCTATAGGAATTATGGGAATGGCATAGCTGCAGAGCACTGCTCTGTGCCTGTAGTATACCACGAACGGCGGCAAAAGTGGAGCATTTCTGCGTGAATGACCCCTGAAATGCATCGAATCGCCCCCAAAACCCCCAAAAAAGCCCTTGCGCACCCTTTTGGGACGCAAAAAAGGGGACTACCGCACAGCGTTGTGCGGCAGTCCCCTGTATGGGTCATTGCGTTTTTTACTTGCCCGCCAGCAGCACCGCCAGCACGGCCTTCTGGACGTGCAGACGGTTCTCTGCCTCGTCAAAGATCTCGTCCGCGTGCTGCTCGAACAGGGCGGTGGAGATCTCCTCGCCCCGGTGGGCGGGCAGACAGTGCAGCACCAGCGCGTCCGGCTTGGCGTTTTCCAGCAGACGGCCGGTCAGCTGGAAGCCCACAAAATCCCGCAGACGCTGCTCGCTCTCGGCAGTGCCGGGGGCGGTGGTGTTCCACGCAGCGGTAGCCACGATGTCCGCGTCCCGCAGACCCTCGGCGGGGTCGGTGGTCAGGTGGAAGGCGCTGCCGTATTTGTGGGCAAACATCAGCACATCCGCCGCCGGGCGGTAGCCCGGGGGACAGACGCAGGATACCTGCATCCCCGCCAAAAGGCCGCCCACGATCAGGCTGTTGGCCATGTTGCTGCCGTCGCCCACAAAGCAGAGCTTCAGCCCTGCCAGCGTGCCCCGGCGCTCCCGGATGGTCATCAGGTCAGCCAGCACCTGACAGGGGTGTGCGTAGTCGGTAAGGCCGTTGATCACCGGAATGCCGGAAAGCTCCGCCAGCTCTTCCAAGTCCCGCTGGCGGTAGGTGCGCCAGACGGCGCAGTCGTAGTAGCGCCCCAGCACCCGGGCGGTGTCCCGCAAGGGCTCGCCGCGCCCGGCCTGTAATTCGGCGGTGTTCATGTAGTTGCCAAGACCGCCCATCTGGTACACGCCCACCTCAAAGCTGGTGCGGGTGCGGGTGGACGCCTTAGAAAACAGCAGCGCCACGCTCTTGCCCGCCAGCAGCGGCTCGGTGCGGCCCGCCTTGCAGTCCGCTTTCAGCTGGTCTGCCACATCCAGAATGTGGGTCAGCTCGGCGGGGGAAAGGTCGCTCATTTTCAGCAGATTTTTCATGCCTGCTCCTTCGGAGCCGTCGGCTCCATACTGCCCAGCACCTCGGCCAGCACATCCAGCGCCATGTCTACTTCGTGCTCCGAGACGGTCAGCGGCGGCAGCAGACGCAGCCGGGTCTTGGCGGTAAGCACCAGCAGGCCCTTTTCGCGGCAGGCGGCCAGCACATCCGCAGCCTGCACGTCAAAGAACTCGATGCCCACCATCAGGCCGATGCCGGAAATGTTCTTGACGTGGGGCAGCTTTGCCAGGCCGGTGCGCAGCTGTACGGCGCGCTCGCTGACCTGTGCAAGGAAGCTCTGGTCCAGACGGTCCACCACCACGTTGGCACCGGCGCATACCACCGGGTTGCCGCCAAAGGTGGAGCCGTGGGTGCCGGGGGTCATGCCCTCGGCTACCTTTTCATTCATCAGCACCGCGCCGATGGGCAAACCGCCGCCCAGCCCCTTGGCAAGGGTGACGATGTCCGGCTTGAGGTTATAGTGCTCGCAGCACAGGAAGGTGCCGGTGCGGCCTACGCCGGTCTGCACCTCGTCCACGATGAGCACAAGGTCTTTTTCGTCGCACAAAGCGCGCACGGCCTGTACATACTCCGGGTCCAGCGCCATCACGCCGCCCTCGCCCTGAATCAGTTCCATCATCACGGCGCAGGTGTGGCGGTCTACCAGCTCCCGCAGCGCTTCGATATCCCCCGCCGGGACGTACTGGAAGCCCTCGTTGAAGGGGCCGAAGTAGTTGTGGAACACCCCCTGCCCGGTGGCGGTCAGGGTGGCAATGGTGCGGCCGTGGAAGCTGTTGACCAGCGTAATGACGTTGTAGCGGTCCTTGCCGTAGTGGTCCACGCTGTACTTGCGGGCGGCCTTGATGGCGCCCTCGTTGGCTTCGGCACCGGAATTACCGAAGAACACCTTACTCATGCCGGTACGCTTGCACAGCTTTTTGGCCAGCTTGCCGCAGGGTGCGGTGTAGTAGAGGTTGGAGGTGTGCTGCAGTTTGTGTGCCTGCTGGGACACGGCTTCTGCCCATGCAAGGTCGCAGTAGCCAAGGCTGTTCACCCCGATGCCGCTGGTGAAGTCCAGATACTTCTGTCCCTCAGGGCCCTCGGCGTACAGCCCGTGCCCCTTTTCCAGCACGATGGGGCTGCGGTTATAGGTGTGCAGGACGTACTCGTTGTCCCGCTTGATAACTTTTTCAGAATCCATAGGTGTACCTCCTGTAACATGGAGTTATTGCGCAAAGCCTTGCGGCTGCGGGAAATCGTTGCCTTTATTATAGCTTTCCGCCGGCGATTGCGCAATCTTTTTATTCGCGGTGGCTGCGGCGGTAGAAGCGGGTGCCGGAGCCGCGGTCGGAGAACAGCTCCAGCAGGATGGAGTGCGGTACGCGGCCATCAATGATAACAGCCTCGTGCACGCCCTGATAGATGGCGTCCGCCATGCCGCCGATCTTGGGGATCATGCCGCCCGCAATGATACCGGCGGACTTGTAGCCCTCGATCTCGGTCACCTCCACCTCGGGGATGAGGGTGGTCTCGTCCTCCTTATCCCGCAGCAGACCCGCGATATCGGTCATGGACACCAGCTTTTCGGCCTTGAGGGCAATGGCGATCTGTGCAGCGGCGGTATCCGCGTTGACGTTATACGCCTGTCCGAGGTCGTCCATGCCCACGGTGGCGATGACCGGGATAAAGCCGCCGTCCAGCAGGCTTTCAATCAGGGTGGCGTCCACATGGACGATCTCGCCCACATGACCCAGCTGGGGGTCCAGCTCAGTGCAGCGGAGCATCTGTCCGTCCATGCCGCACAGACCCACGCCGCGCCCGCGCAGCTTTGCCACAAGATCCTTGTTCACCTTACCGGCCAGCACCTGCTGCACGATCTCCATGGTGGCATCGTCCGTCACCCGCAGACCGTTGGCAAAATGGCTCTCCACGCCCACCTTCTTGAGCATCTCGTTGATGGCGGGGCCGCCGCCGTGCACCAGCACCACCCGCACGCCCAGCAGCGTCAGGGTGACAAGGTCGTTCATCACGGCGTTTTTCAGCGTCTCGTTGATCATGGCGTTGCCGCCGTATTTGATGACCATGGTCCTGCCATGGTATTTCTGGATATAAGGGGTGGCCTCCGAAAAAAGCCGCGCCATTTCTTCGTTTTTCATAAGATTTCCTCTGAACCCTCTCAGTCAATGCCTTGCGGCATTGCCAGCTCCCCCGAAAGGGGGAGCTTTTATCGAATGGGTCACTTTATTCCATAAAATAAAATCTGCTGCTTGTCGTTCGTTCCTAAAGCTCCCCCTTCGGGGGAGCTGGCGCGCAGCGCCTGAGAGGGTTATCAGGTTCTGTAATCGCCGTTGATCTTCACATAATCGTAGGTCAGATCGCACCCCCATGCCTTGGCGCTTGCCTCGCCGGTGCCCATATCCACCTTGACCAGAACATCGTGCTCAGCCAGCACCTTGGCGGCTTCGTCCTCGCTGTAGGGGTGGTAGGCGGCGTTCTCGCACACATACACCTCGCCCGCCTTGCTGGAAAGCCAGACGCAGACTTTATCAATGGAGAAATCGCCGGGGGTATAACCGATGGCGCACAGGATGCGTCCCCAGTTGGCGTCGCGGCCAAAGACCGCCGCCTTGAACAGGTTGGAGCAAACCACGCTGCGGCTGACGGCGCGGGCGGTCTTGAGGTCGGGTGCGTGGGTCACCTCGCAGGTGATGAGGTGGGTGGCACCCTCGCCGTCTCCGGCGTGCTCGGCGCACATATGCTCTGCAATGGCGGTCAGCGCTGCCACAAAGGCGGCGTAGTCCGCGTTCTCCTCGCAGATCTCCGGGTTGCCCGCAAGACCGGACGCCATGATGATAAGGGTGTCGTTGGTGGAGGTGTCCAGATCCACGCTCATCTGGTTATAGGTGCCGGGCACAACGGTCTTGAGCGCCTTTTCCAGCAGCGCGGGCGAGACGGCAGCATCGGTGGTGTAGAACGCCAGCATGGTAGCCATGTTGGGGGCGATCATGCCGCTGCCCTTGCCGATGGCACCCACGGTGCACACCTTGCCGCCCAGCTCGAACTGGATGGCGTACTCCTTTTTATGGGTGTCGGTGGTCATGATGGCGGTGGCGGCGTCCGTGCTGCCCTGCGCGGTGGCGGCCAGCTTTTCCGCCGCCGCCGGGATGCCCCGGGCAAAGGGGTCGATGACCATGGGCTGACCGATGACGCCGGTGGAGGCGGGCAGAACGTCCTTTTCGTCAATGTTCAGCGCCTTGCCCACCAGTGCACAGCACTCCTCGGCCAGTGCCACGCCGTTGGCGGCGCAGGTGTTGGCGTTGCCGCTGTTTACCACAATGGCCTGTGCGTAGCCATCGGTCAGATGGGCACGGTCCACCTTGATGGGCGCGCCGCAGACCTTGTTGGTGGTGTACACGCCCGCAGCAGCGCAGCGCACCTCGGCCTTGATCAGTGCCAGATCGTATTTTTCGCTGTGATTTGCCCGGATGCCGCAATGGACACCGGCGGCGGCAAAGCCCTTGGGCGCACAGATGCCGCCCGCAACTTCCTTATACTGCATAACGATTTTCCTTTCCCACAAAGAAAAACAAGTTTATTCCAAGCCCTTGGTCTCTTCCAGACCCAGCATCAGGTTCATGCACTGGACGGCGGCACCGGAGGAGCCTTTGCCCAGATTATCAAACAGCGAGACCAGCATCATCTGATCTCCGGCGGCGTTCACGGTCAGGTACAGCTCCATGCGGTCGGTGCCTGCCATGGCATTGGAGTACAGGCCGTTTTCCGGCAGCGGCTCGTTCAGGCCGTGCACCTTGACGGTGGCGGCGTCCTTGTAGTAGTCCGCAAGGGCGGCAGCCACAGCCCCGGCAGTAGCGCCCGCAAGGGTAAGATCCAGCGGCACCAGCACCTGCATCCCGCAGTAGTAGTCACACACCACCGGCACAAACATCGGCGTGTGCGCAAGACCGCTGATCTTCTGCATCTCCGGCAGGTGCTTGTGGCCAAGGCTCAGACCGTAGCTTTTGGGCGCATCCAGCTTGCTGTGCGCCGGGCGGTCGGGGCTTTCGTAGCCCGCGATCATCTTTTTGCCGCCGCCGGAGTAGCCGGAGATGCCGGTGCAGCTGAAGGGATAGTCCTTCGCCGCCAGTCCCAGCTCCACCAGCGGGCGGGCGATGCTGATAAAACCGCTGGCATAGCAGCCGGGCACCGCCACGCGGTAGGAGTTTTGAATCTTTGCCTTCTGTCCCTTCAGCTCCGGGAAGCCGTAGTCCCATGCGGCATCGGTGCGGAAGGCGGTGGAGGTGTCCAGCACCTTCACGTCCGGGCGCAGCAGGGGCATGACTTCTTTAGAAGCCGCATCCGGCAGGCAGAGGAAGGCAAGGTCGGCAGAATTGATGACCTTTGCCCGCTCGTGCACGTCCTTGCGCCCCTCGGCAGAGATGGACAGCAGCTCGATCTCCGGCCGTTCGGCCAGACGGTCGGCGATGCGCAGGCCGGTGGTGCCGGAAGAGCCATCAATAAATACCTTTACCTTCATGCGTTTTCCTCCTCCCATGCGTCCAGCCGCGCCGTTGCCAGCGCGATCTGGCGCTGGACGCTGGCGGCGCTGGGGCCGCCGTAGCTGGTGCGTCCCTCGCAGCAGTGCACAAGGTCGATGGCATCATAGATATCGGCCTCGAACAGCGGGCTGTAGGTCTGGAACTGGGTCAGGGTCAGCTCCTCCAGCGTTTTGTCGGCGGCAATGCAGTCCGACACCATGCAGCCGGTCAGCTTGTAGGCATCCCGGAAGGGCATCCCCTTCTTGGTCAGGTAGTCGGCGCAGTCGGTGGCGTTGATAAAGCCCTTTGCGGCGGCGCGGCGCATATTGGCGGGCAGGGTCTTCATGGTATCCAGCATGGGGGTGATGGTCTTGAGGCAGAGCTCCAGGGTGTCCACCGCATCAAAGATGGCTTCCTTGTCCTCCTGCATATCCTTGTTGTAGGCCAGTGGCAGGCCCTTCATCATCACCAGCAGGGTGTTCAGGTCGCCGTACACGCGGCCGGTCTTGCCGCGGATGAGCTCGGTGACATCCGGGTTCTTCTTCTGGGGCATGATGGACGAGCCGGTGGTAAAGGCATCGTCCAGCTCGATGAACTTGAACTCCCAGCTGCACCACAGGATGATCTCCTCCGAAAGGCGGGACAGGTGCATCATGCAGATGGAGATGGCGCTTGCCAGCTCGATGCAGAAATCACGGTCGGACACGCCGTCCAGACTGTTGGCGCAGGGGGCGGCAAAGCCCAGCTTCTCGGCGGTGAAATCCCGGTCCAGCGGGTAGGTGGTGCCCGCCAGTGCGCCGGAGCCCAGCGGGCACTGGCTGTCCATGCGGGCGGTGGCGTCCGCAAAGCGGTCAAGGTCGCGCAGCAGCATGGAAGCGTAGGCCATCAGCGCGTGGCCGAAGGTGATGGGCTGGGCACGCTGCAAATGGGTGTAGCCGGGCATGACGGAGGCGGTGTTCTCCGCTGCCTTTTTGCACAGCACCCGCACCAGCTCCACGATGTAGGCCTGCAAAGTCTTGCTGTAATCCCGCAGGGTCAGGCGGATATCCAGCGCCACCTGATCGTTGCGGCTGCGGCCGGTGTGCAGCCGCTTGCCCGCATCCCCGATGCGGGCGGTCAGGGTCTGCTCCACAAAGGTGTGCACGTCCTCGGCGGCGGGGTCGATGGTCAGCGCACCGCTGGACAGATCGTCCGCGATGGAAGCCAGACCGCTGAGGATATCCGTGCAGTCCTGCTCCGAGATGATGCCCTGCCGTGCCAGCATGGCGGCGTGGACGCCGCTGCCGCGCATATCCTGCGCGATCATCCGCTGGTCGAAGCGGATGGAGGAGTTGAAGTCGTTGACGCGGCTGTCCACCGCCTTGGAAAACCGACCCTTCCAGAGTTGTTCTGCCATAATATAAACTCCTTATAAAAACGGCAAAGCCGCCGCAGGGGAAAACGCTCCTGCGGCGGTGCCGCCGGCAACGATGCCGGTGTGAGAACCCGCGTGTGAAAGTGTGAAAACACACGCAGTCGAAAATGTTGCGGTTACTTGACCTCCGGCCAGTTCTTGGACAGCTTTGCGCGCTCCTTGATGGACAGGCCGAACAGGTTGATGAAGCCGGTAGCATCGGACTGGTCGTAGTCCTTATCGACGCCGAAGGAAGCGGTCTGCTCATCGTACAGAGTGTACGGAGAGGTGACACCGGCGTTGACCATGTTGCCCTTGTAAAGCTTCAGCTTCACATCGCCGGTCACGGTCTTTTCCAGACTGTCGGCAAAGGCATCCAGTGCCTCACGCAGCGGGGTGAACCACTGGCCGTTGTACACGATGTCGGCGTACTTCTGTGCCAGCTGTGCCTTGAAGTGTGCGCTCTCCTTGTCCAGCGTGATGGTCTCCAGCACATTGATGGCCTTGTACAGGATGGCACCGCCGGGAGTCTCGTACACGCCGCGGCTCTTCATGCCCACCAGACGGTTTTCCACGATGTCCAGCAGACCGATGCCGTTTGCGCCGCCCAGCTGGTTCAGGTACTCCACCAGCTCCACAGCGCCCATCTCCTTGCCGTCCACGGCAGTGGGGATGCCCTTTTCAAAGTGGATGGTCACATAGGTGGGAACGTCGGGTGCCTGCTCGGGGCTGACGCCCAGCTCCAGGAAGCCGGGCTTATTGTACTGGGGCTCGTTGGCGGGGTTCTCCAGATCCAGACCCTCGTGGCTCAGGTGCCACAGGTTCTTGTCCTTGGAGTAGTTGGTCTCGCGGTTGATCTTCAGGGGGATGTGGTGCGCCTCGGCGTAGTCGATCTCCTCGTCACGGCTCTCGATATCCCACTCACGCCACGGAGCGATGATGGCCATATCCGGGCACAGTGCCTTGAGGGTCAGCTCAAAACGCACCTGATCGTTGCCCTTGCCGGTGCAGCCGTGGCAGATGGCATCTGCACCTTCCTTGATGGCGATGTCTGCCAGTGCCTTGGCGATGCACGGACGTGCAAAGCTGGTGCCCAGCAGGTAGTCCTCGTACTTTGCGCCGAACTTCAGGGTGGGGAAGATGTAGTTCTCCACAAAGTCCTTCTTCAGGTCCAGCACATACAGCTTGGATGCGCCGGTAGCCTTGGCCTTTTCCTCCAGACCGTCCAGCTCGGTGCCCTGACCTACGTCACCGGAAACAGCGATGACCTCGCAGTTGTTGTAGTTTTCCTTCAGCCAGGGAATGATGATAGAGGTATCCAGACCGCCGGAGTAAGCCAGCACAACTTTTTTGATGTTTTCCTTTTTCATGATAAACGCGCTCCTTTAATAAAAATACACTTTTGTTCTCTGATGCGCATTTCCCTTCGCATCCTCTGTCTTTCGTTTGCGGTTGATGCTTTTATTATACGCAGCGCGGGTTTTCCGTCAATGCTAAAAACTGCCAAACATAGCGCCCGTTTCGCTTTTCTTTTGGTTCAATCTGTATCTTTATGCAAATGTTTTTAAATATATGCGCATTTTATGCAATTTGAGTGTATTTTTTCATGGGATTTTGCGGGAGTAAACCCTCTCCGTCATCGCTGCGCGATGCCACCTCCCCCGAAAGGGGGAGGTTTTACGATGCAAACCGTCAGATGCGAAAAGCTCCCCCCTCGGGGGAGCTGTCGAGCGTATGCGAGACTGAGAGGGTTCGTCCCCTACAAACAAACCACCGGAGCATCCGCAGATGCTCCGGTGGTTTGACTATCAATATTTAGTTCAGCTTCAGATCGCCTTCCTTGATCCAGCCCAGCTTGCGCTCTACCTCGCAGAACACCACGCTGAGCACGGCGGGCAGCACAAAGCACAGCAGCACCATGGCAGCCCAGTCCATGGGGGTGATGGCGGCCTTGGTACCGGCGGCAATGTCGCTGACCCAGCCGGTGTAAACGCCGATCTGACCCACCAGACCGCAGGTGCCCATGCCGGAGGAGACCGCCGCGCCGTTCATCTCAAAGTGGAACAGGCAGGTAGCCAGCGGGCCGGTGATGGCACTGGCCAGCGTGGGGGCGATCCAGATGCGGGGGTTCTTGATGATGTTGCCCATCTGCAGCATACTGGTGCCCAGACCCTGACTGACAAGGCCGCCCACACCGTTCTCCTTGTAGCTCATCACGGCAAAGCCCACCATCTGGGCGCAGCAGCCTGCCACGGCAGCGCCGCCTGCAAGGCCGGTCAGACCCAGTGCGGCGCAGATGGCGGCAGAGGAGATGGGCAGGGTCAGCGCCACACCCACGATGACCGACACCAGAATGCCCATGACCAGCGGAGCCTGCTCGGTGGCCCACATAATAAGAGTGCCCACCTGACTTGCGGCTGCACCGATGGGAGCGGCGATGAGCATGGAAAGCCCGACGCCCGCAAAAATGGTCACCAGCGGGGTGACAAGGATATCCACCTTGGTCTCCTTGCTCACAGCCTTGCCCAGCTCTGCTGCCACAATGGCGATGATGAGCACGGCCAGCGGGCCGCCTGCGCCGCCCAGCGCATTGGCCGAGTAGCCCACGGTGATCAGGCTGAACAGCACCAGCGGCGGGCAGTGCAGCGCCCAGCCGATGGCGCAGGCCATGGCGGGGCCGCTCATGGCAGTGGCGTAGCCGCCCAGATCCACCAGCAGCGCAAGACCGGTCTGCTGGCCCACCGTCTTGATGATGGTACCGATGAGCAGGCTGGCGAACAGGCCCTGTGCCATTGCGCCCAGCGCGTCAATGAGGTAACGCTGCGGAGTGATGACGATATCCTTCCGCGCCAAAAATTCCTTCAGCTTCGACATAAAACTTGCCTTTCTATCCAAAACAGATCGTTAAGGTTACAAACGTATGCCCTGTATCATACCATACACCTGTCAAGACAGCAAGAGGTTGCTGGAAAAATTGTGAAATTTCGGCTTTGTGCAATGTTCTGCCCTGCCGGAACGTATTCCATTTGGAACATTTTCCGACACACTGCCCCGGTGGAGAATTTGTGCAGAAGCCCGCTGTGCCGTTGACGGCTCCCCGCGTGCGGGTGTATACTAAGGGAAGAGTAAAGCTATCATCCGCCGTCCTTTTTATTCTGAACGCATGGGAGCGCATGGGCGGCGTGGAATAAAAGCGGGCCCGTCCCGGGCAAGGGGCAAGGGTCCGGTGCAGCACAGTGCTGCACCACCGGGAGATTCGGAGGCAGAGACAACAGATGAAAAAGCGATTTGACCGATCCGGCACAGCCCGCCGCAAGGCGGCGACAGCCGTTGCAGCGCTGACCATGGCGCTGGTTCTGGCTGTGGGCGGCGTAGGGGCCGCGACCCTGCTGTCTGCACAGCCGCAGACCCTGACTGTGGGCGCAGTCGTGCCCCACATCACCGCCGAAGCACCGCAGACCCCGGCAGCGGCCGACCCCGCCCTGGCAGCAGAGAGCACGGCGACCGCCCCGGAGCAGACGGCGGAAAGCACCGCGCAGCCGCAGCCGGCCGCTCTCGCCCCGGAACAGGCGGAAAAACCGGAAACTACCGAAACTGCACCGGCTGCACCGGAAGAAGCTGCCGAAGCACCGGAAGCACCGGCACAGCCCGCCGGGGACGCCGCACCGGAGGAGGAGAGCTCCCCCGCGCTGCTGCTGGAGGAGACCCCGGAGCTGGCCGCGCAGGACCCGCAGGCTCCCGCAGCGGACGGCACCGCCCAGAACGATACCGCCAGCCAGCACACCCCGGAGGACAGCGTACTGCTGACCCCGGAGCAGATCCAGCAGGCGCTGGATTCCGGCGCACTGGAGGATGCCGAGGCGCAGTGCATCGACCTGAGCAATGAAAACGGCTTTCTTCAGTGGCTGTTCAACTGGCTGTTCGGCACCAAGGAAGAAGAGCCCGCTTACTCCGGCTGGCGCACCGAGAACGGCAAGACCTACTACTACGCGCAGGACACCAACAAAAAGGTCACCGGCCTGCGCTCCATTGACGGCAAGCTGTATTATTTCGACGCCAACGGCGTAAAGCAGGACAACGTGACCTTTGGCATCGACGTGTCCAAGTATCAGTCCGGGCTGGACTGGAACAAGATCAAAAAGTCCGGCGTGAGCTTCGTCATCATCCGCATCGGCTACCGGGGCTACGGTGCCGAGGGCAAGCTGGTCAAGGACCCCATGTTTGAAGAGCACTTCACCAACGCCCGCAACGCGGGGCTGAAGGTGGGCGTGTATTTCTTTACGCAGGCCATGAACGAAGCCGAGGCGCAGGAGGAGGCCGAGGCCTGCAACTGGGCGCTGAACGGCCGGATGCTGGACTACCCCATCTTCTACGATACCGAGGCCTCCACCGCCCCGGGCGGCACCGGCCGCGCCGACGGTCTGGGCGTTGAGGACCGCACCAAGTGCGCCATCGCCTTCTGCGAGCGGGTGAAGGAGTTGGGCTACAAGCCCGGCGTGTACGCCTCCACCACATGGTACCGCAAGCGGGTGGACTACAACACCCTGCGCAGCCGCTACACCATCTGGAACGCCCACTACGGCGTCTCCTCCAGCCCCATCGGCTGCGATCTGTGGCAGGGCACCGAGAAGGCCCGCATCAACGGCTACAGCGGCGAGCTGGACGCCAATATCAGCTATATCGGGTAACCTAAAAAGGCTGCTGCACACGCCCTGTGCAGCGGCCTTTTTTCCTGCCGTGGGACGATTTGGAACACTTCACGCTCCGCGGGGAAAGTAACTGCTTGCCGCAAGCGTGCAAAGGCGCTCCGCTGGGCCAGAGGCAGGGAGGGGTGTTCCGACTCCCCCCTCCCTACCTCTGGACTCCACCCACCCCGCAAC
>CAKTCY010000003.1 GCA_934540955.1 uncultured Faecalibacterium sp. | reverse complement strand
GAGATGGACGCCATTCTCGCCGAGCGCCGCGCCAACTGGAAGCCCAAGGCTCCCAAGTACACCAAGGGTCTGCTGAAGCTCTACTCTCAGCACGCCGTCAGCCCCATGAAGGGCGCATACATGGAGTAAACCGCTCCGCATAAATAACAAAAAGTAAACCGCCCGGCGCGTTTTTCCGGACGGCTTGGATAAGTGCAACCAAAAATCACAAAACGGAGGAAATTTCTATGACAGCAGTTGCAACGCCCGATGCGGCACGGCTGGTTTTTGCTGCCGTGGCAGGCCTGATCCTATTGCTCGTTCTCATCATCAAGTTCAAGGTCCACGCCATGATCTCCATCCTGATCGGTGCGGTGGGCATCGGCCTGATGGCCGGTATGCCCCTGTCCGACATCATCGGCTCGGTGAACGAGGGCATCGGCAACACCTTAAAGGGCATCGCCCTTCTGGTGGGTCTGGGCTCCATGTTCGGCGCCATTCTGGAGGAATCCGGCGGCGCGCAGACGCTGGCTGTGACCATGGTGCGGAAGTTCGGTGACGAAAAGGCCGCGTGGGCACTGGGCATCACGGGTCTGGTGGTGGCCATGCCGGTGTTCTTTGACGCCGGTCTGATCATCCTGATCCCGCTGGCCTTCTCTCTGGCAAAGCGCACCAAGCGCTCTGTGCTGTACTACGTCATCCCCCTGCTGGCCGGTCTGGCTGTCGGCCACGCCTTCATCCCTCCCACGCCGGGCCCCGTGCTGGTGGCTACCATGCTGGGCGTTGACCTTGGCTGGGTCATCCTCATCGGCATCTTCTGCGGCATCTTTGCCATGATCGCCGCCGGTCCCATCTGGGGCTCTATCTGCGGCAAAAAGTACATGATCGAGGTCCCCGAGCACGTTGCCCAGCAGGCAGACATTGACGAGAGCAAGCTGCCCAAGTTCGGCACCATCGTGGGCATCATCATGATCCCGCTGCTGCTCATCATCGCAAACTCCGTGGCAAAGGTGGTGCCCGCACTGGCAGGCATCCAGCCCGTTCTGGCCTTCCTCGGCGAGCCCTTCATGGCTCTGCTGCTGGCTACCATCGCTGCTATGTACCTGCTGGGCACCCGTCACGGCTATAACAACGCCCAGCTGGAAAAGATCATGACCAAGTCTCTGGAGCCCACCGGCATGATCCTGCTGGTCACTGCCTGCGGCGGCGTGCTGCGCTATATGCTGCAGAACTCCGGCTTGGGCGATGTCATCGGCAACGCCGTGGCAAACGCAAGCCTGCCGCTGGTGCTGGTGGCCTTCATCGTGGCTGCTCTGGTGCGCATCTCGGTCGGCTCCTCTACCGTGGCCATGACCATGGCCGCCGGCATCATCTCCGCCATGCCCGGCCTCAGCGCGCTGAGCCCGCTGTACCTGGCCTGTGTCACCGCTGCCATTGCAGGCGGCTCCACCGTCTGCTCCCACTTCAACGACTCCGGCTTCTGGCTGGTGAAGAGCCTTGTGGGCATGGACGAAAAGACCACCCTCAAGACCTGGACCATCATGGAAACGCTGGTCGGCGGCGTGGGCTTCCTGGTAGCCCTCATCATTTCCTTCTTTGCCTGAGCGCCTGTCCGGGGCCTGCACCCCGGGATAAGCGTTGGGAGATCCTTATTCATTTACCTCGTTACCTCCTTCAAAAAAGCCGCTCCGGGTACGCCCGGAGCGGCTTTTTTCTGCAAGGATCGCTTGCGTCAGATGGGTATTTCAGCGTCAGGTCAGACCGTTCCGTAAATAAAAGCGCACCCCCTGTCGGTCTGGCCGAGGGTGCGGCTATGGAGAAAATCGTTAGCCTTGGCGATCCGTTCATCCAGCAAATATACCGGGAAGAAACCGCAGTCTTTGACGCTACTGTAGAATTTGACGGATCGTGTCTGCATTACAGGCAAAAACAAACAGATCGTCTTGCTTTTTGTAAAACCCGCCCGCTTCCTTCAGGATCAGGATCCCCGCCGAAACATCCCAGACCTTTAGATCCAGCTCCGCATAAGCTTTTGCGTTTCCGGCTGCTACCATACAAATATCCAATGATGCCGGGCCAATTCGTTTCAAATCTGAAGCTATCCGATAGCAGCGCTCCGCGATCTGAAAAATTCTGTGGGTCTTGCTCCGATCATAAGGCATCCCAAAGAAAACCGGGCCTTCATCGTTCGGAAAGGTTCCCACGGAAAGCTTCTGCTGCGTTTTCCCACAGAGGCGATAGCTTCCGCAGCCCTTGCACGCATAGTAGACCGTTTCCCGCTTAGGATCATAAACGATTCCCAGCAGGGTCTCCCCGCTGCTTTGCTCCTTCAGCGCAACGGAAACGGCAAACGGAAGACCATAGATGAAGTTTGTTGTCCCATCGATCGGATCAATGATCCAGTTGACAAGCTTTTCCGGTGCAGCAGCACTCTCTTCCGAGATCACACCCGCTTCAGGCAAAAGTGTCCTCAGCTCGCAGATAAGCTCCTCATTGATCCTCTTGTCTATCGTGGTAACAAAATCCCCATGCTCTTTTATCTCGATCTGATACTGTTCCTGCAAGCATTGATCTGCCACCCGGCAAACAGTCGGCATCACCTGCCTTGTGCAAAATAAAAGCAGCTGCTCAGGAGATGTGAGCGACATAGTTATTTCCTCTCTTCTATTTCAATAAAGCCACATAAAGCCGCACTGCTCTACCAGAAATCCACAGATCTCCTCAAAATATGCGTTGCCGCCCATATAACTTGTTTTTCCATCAAAAATGCAAACAGGTGAAAAGATCGAGTGCTCCACGCAATATTTACGGGAGGTCGTATCTCCCACAAAAAACTGAAGTGTCAGACTGTTCTGTTTCTGTGGAAAAAAGGTGCCCGGATAAGCCTTCAATTTCCGCACCTTCGCACTATAAATCACATCCAACACCTTACTGCCGATTCGGACGCGAAACGTATAGGCAGGCGAAATCGCGCTTTCTTCCGTAAAAGTATCCGTTGTGCGGATATCGCGAATGCTCTTCACAAGCAATGTCAGCAGGTTCTCAACCTCGTTGAAATCCACCTCCCAGCAGGAAGAACGATTGGTGATATATTCCAACAGTTCAATGTACTCTCTCCAGCGCAGGGTATTCCGATATTTGCAGATCCGCTCCAAGGTCCAATTTTTTAGATAAAAATCATCTCCCAGCTCCTGAATCAGCTGAAGGATATCCTTGTTCTTAAAAAATTCAGAGAACGCATATTCCAACTCACCGGGGTCTACTTCTTTTCCACCATGTGGGAGATAAAGCTGATAAATATAGGTGTCCTCCGGGGGGATGTCCGGAATCATGGCAGAGCACTGAAAAAAGCGAGTAAACATCGAATTATAAAAAACATCGATCAGCTTTTTCAATTCTCTGCTAAAGGGCTTCTGCGGATCAAAAACGCAGTCCAGTATCGGATCCGGATGCTCTGGAGATTTTTCAGCCACCACAAAATTTTTATAAAATGAGGAGCGACTATATCCCTTTACCTCGGTGCGGTGACCGGTTCCGATGATATGCGTCTGCAAAAAAACCGTCATCTCGATCTCTTTCAGCACCGAAAGAAATTCCTTTTTCTGCAGCGAGTCAAATCCAAAGCATTCCGCCAGCATATCGTTGTTTTCTGTGTTAAACGCAAGCGTTGTACACTGCTTTACAAATTCTTCGCTGTGCTTATCCACCGGCACTTCCCAATTCTCGCGGATGCAATACATCGGGACCTCCGAGCACAGAGCATTCCACTGCTCTACCGCATGAAGTGCCGTGGAATAACTGGGCAGCTGCTCAATATAAGGCGTGATCTCGTTATTGCCATACAGAAAAACAATAATACTTCCATCCCGGATCAGCCTTCGAAAAGCTTCCTTTTCTCCTGCAGGCAGCCCACTTTCCGAAAAATAGAGCTTTTGCAGGCTCCGGCTGTTCAGAATAGACGCACGATTCAGGATGATCTGCCGATTGTGGATCAGTGCGAGAAACAGATTCCGGTTTTGAAATTCATTCAGGTATTCCTGCACATCGGATGACCGATAACCGACTTTTAAAAACTGACTTCTCAGCGGAGAATCCTTCTGCATGATCTCATCCGGGAGCCACTGATTGTCCAGTGCAAACGGGAACGCTGTAGATGGCGCAAGATCGCTGGCGTGAACTCTGTAGAAAATGTTTTCTGCATTGTTATCGTAAACTTTCTCCGGGATACCTGCTTCATAGACATAATCATCCCGGACAGGATCAAAATTATAGGTTCCCGCACACAGGCACTGACCATGCAACGCCTGCAGGAGTTTTTGCATATTGGAGATCCTGATCGAGCCTTTGGCATCCAGCTGGACAAATTGCATCGTTTTCAGATAGTTGATGACAGTCTGAGAAATCTCCGAGTCCGCATTGGCAAACCACGCAGGATGCACCGTACCGATCACTACAAACAGCACCAAAAATCCGGGGTCCTGTTCATGGCGGTGAAGCGCGCCGGCGATTTCTTTGAGCACCTCTGCGCGTCGAACGGAATTTTTGGAGAGCAGCGCAAGGAAAACATCCGAATTTTTCAGCGCCTCCTCGATACTTGAAGCCCAGTTCTGACCTACCGTCAGCTTATCAACATCGATCCAAACATCGTAGCCCTGCCGGAGCAGGAACCGCGCAATGCCCTGCGCGCACACATGATCCTGATGAGAATAACTTATAAAGACTTTACGAGGCATACTATTTTCTCCCACGGACAGCTTATAGTGTTTATGCTCTGCTCTCAACGGGTCTTTGCGATCCGGAAGGTATTTTTGACCATGTCAAAGTCATGGGTCTGATACATCTGCGGGTCTGCCCTGCCTTTTTTCTGCTTGGAGACGATGGCAGCAACCTCGGAAAGCTGCTCCCATGTGGTAATGCAGGGGTGCTCCAGCGTGATGTAATTTTTGTGGTCGTTTGCGTAGCGCTCCATGTTGGGCAGGATCTTTTCCTGCGGCATCGTCATCCACCCAAGCACCCTCATGTAGGCGTTCCAGCGTGTATGCTCCGCCCGGGCCAGAAGCTCCAGCGCTCCCTCGTCCAGTACGCGAAGCCTCTCCTCCAGTGCAGAAAGCGCCTGTCGGCTTTCTGCAGAGCAGCTCTCTGCAAAAAAGAGCCTGTAGAGCCATGCCGCCTGTGCCGCGGCATCGCTGCGCTGCCCTTGCTCCTGCAGAAGCGCTTCCACAAGGCCGGAATCGAACAGACGTACCGCCAGATACATGGCAGCAGCCTCGGAGCTTGCATAGTTGTAGGTGGAGCCGTTCAATGCCCGCCGCGCCTGCTCCGGCGCAGCACCGTCCTGCATATAGGTCAGTTGCACGCCGACCGCCATCTCCTCAATGCGGTTGGAAAGGATGTTCCATACCGAGAAGGTGCGCCGATTTGAGCCGAAGGCCAGAAAATTGTACCGCACCCGGCTTTCCAGCACGCTCATGTTCCACAGCTTGTCCGCCTTGAGGTCATCGCGGACGTAGACCAGCATGAACGGAAAATCGTTGTTCCTGCCGGTCTTGCGGCAGATGAAGGAACGCAGGTTGACGCTGTACTTGATGTTATCCTCATCGTCTGCGGTCGCCACGACAAGATAATCCGACTGCAGAACGCATTCCCGGGCACTGCTGTCCAGCAGCGCTCTCCCGCAATCGGTTTTCAGAAAGCGGATCGGATAGAGCCAGCTTCCGGTATCCTCCTCGTACAGACCCGGGCAGGTCACCCGGAGCTCATCCCGGAAAGCATCGGCGTCCGGGCCGATATAGACCGCTTCGCAGCGGACTCTCTGCATCCTGCCCAGCCAGATGCCCTCCAGAAAGATCTCCCGCGCAGTGGGGTTATCGCCAATAACGACCTGACGAATGCAGGAGCTCTGCGGATCATAGGCCATAAACAGCGGGTATTTGCGGTACAGGTCATAGGCGACCGTGCGGCCATAGTCCATCATCCGGACCTGCACCCCGTGCTTTTGCCGTGCGTCCAGCAGACCCTCTGCCTCCTTGGTTTTGCCCATCATCCGGAGCTGTACCCGCTCCGCGCAGGGCCAATCCCGTTCCTGCCCGTCCGGCGAAGCCGCCTTGCTGTGGATGGTGTCCAGCAGCTGCATGGCATCCTCCAGATTCTGATCCTCTTCCAGAACGAACAGGTAGTTCAGCCGGTTGGGCGCCCAGCGGTATTCCGCGCAGCGCAGCAGCACAGGCGGTGCCTGTTGGGTAAAAACAGCCCCCATGGCGGTCAGCTCGTCCATCTCACGTCCGGTGGGCAGGTCATCAAGATCCACATTACAGAAGATGATGCAGCTGTCCGGCTGTTCTTTTTTGAGACCCTCTGCCAGCGTAACGCTGCCCTGACCGATCCCGTTGAAGATCTGGAGGGTCTTACCCCGGGTCAGGTGCGAGACCCACCAGTAGCGGATCTTTTCATAGAAAACAGAAGAGACCGCCAGCACGCCCAGTACGGGCACCGCAGCCGAAAGATAACTCAGCACAAAGACATAGAGCTTCTGAAAGGCAGCAGCCTGCCCGAAGGTGCCGCCGGCCTCCGTCCAGAGCAGTGCCGTCTCGTAAGAGGCATCCAGACTGTTGATCTGCAGCATATGGGTGAGCAGATAGGGCACGAGCATCCACCACGGCAACTTTTCGTTGATGCCCAGAAGGTCAAAATTTGCATAATAGGGCAGGAACAGCAAAAAGCTGTCCAGCAGCGCGACCAGCATAAAGAAGCCCGCGATCTGCCCGTAATGCCGCCGCCGGGTGCGGTGCAGATACCGGAGATAGAGTACCGTCAGGAGTACCGTTGCCAGCACGGCAGCGCAGAAACAGATAAGATAGGACAATGTTTGACCACCTTTGCGTTTTAGATGTCAGAAGGAGACGTCAGGATGCCGGCTGCATCGGCTCGCTCAAAGAGCGTCTGCCCATGCAAAGAAGTCCGGGTTGAGAATACGGTAAAACACCCATGCGGCAGACCCGGCAATGGTCTCCAGACACTGGCAGTATTCCTTCACATCCCGGATCTGTGCAGAGGTGCAGTCGGTCCGGAATGCACAGGCCCGGACCTTGGAATAGAGCTCCTCATAATGCTTTCGGAATTCCCGAAAATCGCCCTTGCAATCCGTCTGGATATTCCGGTACGCCCGTTGTTCAATGGGAACAGAAGGGTTCACATAGACTACCGTCTGGTGCTCGGCGTCGATCCCAAATGCGACCGAGGGCGCAAACACAGTTCCTTCCTTTGCATTTCTGGAATAGACAAAAAAATTATCGATCAAGCCGTTTGGCCCCTGGGACAAGACCGGCTGTGAGCAGATCTTTCCGTCGAGCAGATACTCAGCACAGCTTGAATGAAACAAAACACTGGTCACTTCAGAAAGGTTTGGCATTTTTACGCTCCTATCGAATGATGGTATCGGTCACGTTCATATCGCGCTCCCGCATAGATCCCTGCAGATCCTCTTTGCTGTAATAGCGTGTGCCGCAATTAGAATCACAGACATAATAGCCCAGAATGTTTCCTTTGGGGTCGCGCATGACACTTGTGACAGTGACCGCGTGTCCCTCACCAGTGCCTGTAGAGCTTCCGTAGAAATAACCGGCATCTACAGATATGATCACGCCCCGTCCCTCGGCAACATAAGCTGCAAGCTCCGTCATTGTACGATCGCTTGCCTTCTCGTTTTCAAAGGTCACCGGCTTAAGGGAGCTCTTGATTCCAAAGTGTGCAAGGATCGCCTGACGATCCCTCGGTGCTGTACCGCCGCTGTCACCTGCGTCAAACCTGTTATAGCCGCACAGTCCGGCGGGATAGGCGTATTCGATCATTTCTTTTTCGCCGATGTCAACACCTGCCAAGCGCAGAACATTGGCGCAGGAGCACAAGCCGCAGGTCCCGGCAAAATTAGTATAGGCACTTCCCTGTGGAAAATAAAGCGTCTCTCCCGTTTCTATAGGCTCATCATACACTTCATTTTTTCCGTTGGCGACCGTATGGAAGCTGTGTAAGGTCTCCGAATAGGCCATAGGAGTCCCATACTTTTTAGTCGGGATCTCTGCATCCTGGGTCTGATATTTCGACGAAGAAGCCTGCTCTTCGGTCTCCGAGCCCACTTTTGT
This sequence comes from uncultured Faecalibacterium sp., assembly GCA_934540955.1. GTDB lineage: Bacteria > Bacillota > Clostridia > Oscillospirales > Ruminococcaceae > Faecalibacterium. The sequence continues at coordinate 55,048 of CAKTCY010000003.1, read as the reverse complement.
GATCGTGCTGCCGATTTTTACGGGAATTTTCACCCCGGCCAGCTGCGCCGCAATAATACGGTGCCGTCCATTGGTGTCGAACGTATAAAATCCGTTTCCCTTTCCGACAACGGGAATGTTGTTCTCGGAAAAATAGATACTGGCACAGGCACCGAGATCCGGGTCATTCATGAGGGTCCTTAGCGGAACACCGCGATCCAAAGCCGCTTGTACCACGGGAACTTTTTTGGCGATCTCCACAAAGGATGCCATCGTTCCACCATTTCCATCGTTCCAGAAGCGGGCAGGGTCATTGATCTCTCCCTGATTCAGATAGACCCCTTCGATATCACGCGGATCGACCGTTTCCGTCTTCAGCGCACCCGAAGCGGCCTCCGACCGGTAATTACCCGGATTTTGCCAGTAGTCCTGAAATGCATCAGACTGATTGCCGGCAACAAAATATTGCCCCGCCGAAAATACATTGGGGACGATATAGGGGCCGTTCTCACCAAATTGCGTTGGGCTGGTTCCCCCTTTTTTTCGAGTGATCCCAAAGCCAAGCGCAGCACCCAACGCCCCAAACAGGCCTGCGGTCTCCGCCTTACTCAGCCCACCGTTTCCCGTACTGTTTCCCGCAGCACCAACACCTCCGCCTCCGCCCGCAGCTGCGGCGGCTCCAGCGGCCCCAGCAGCAGCTCCAGCTGCCACTGCAGCCGAAGCTGCGTCGGAGGCTGTTATTTTTTTGTGCTTCCGCCAAGCTTTTTGGCGATGATGCTGCTGTATCTGCCGGCCAGACCATCCAGCTTTTTGCTCAGAGTGGAAACGGGGCTCTCGGCATTTTTGGTAAAGGTCTGCAGGTCGTTGAGGATGGTCTCGACCTCGTCAGCATGGGGACCAAGGCCCTCTTTGTTGTCGGATGCCAGCGTGGAGAGTTCGGTGGTCGCATTTTTTACGGCCTCAAGGCTCTGCGTCAGGCTGGTGGAACATTTTTTCAGGGCATCCACGCCCTCGGGGGTCACTGCATATTTGGCCATGATAATATCCTCCTTTGTGATAATCAGTCGTCGCCCAAATCGCTGCCGGCTTTCTGGATCTCTTCCAGCTCGTCCTGCAGCTTTTTGGCCAGTTCAGCAGCCTGAGAGGCTGCATCGTTCAGCGTTGTCAGCGCTTTGTCCAGCGCAGACTTTGCCGTTGCCATGTGGGCGTCGCCGGACATATTGTCCTCGCAGTCCTTGGCAGCGGTAGACATGGCCGTGCTGGCCTCGGTGATCTTGGTCTGGAAGGCTTGCAGACCGCTGATGGCGGCCTGATACTGCTGTTCGCTTGCAATTGCCATAATAACATTCCTCCTGCGTTGCTTTTGTATTTTGTTGTTTCACTGATTTCATTGGTGAAGGCTTTCTTCAAGCCTTTGACGGTCATCAGAGCCTGAAAAAAATTTTGCCGGACAGGGCGGCTGCATCAGCTCCACATAGTGCTCTATGCGGTGGCTCAAATAATCCGCAGCGGGCACAAATTCTGTCCTGAGCCTGCATACCTCCGAGACGATCTGGTCCAGCTGGTATGCATAGGGGCCGATATCGCCTCCACGGCCCTGATACAGCCGGGAAAGCGCTTCTGCCGTTTCCTGCATTTCCTTCGAACGTTCCTTCAGCCTGTTGGAAGCCGCAGTCAGGCGTTCCAGTTTTTCCTGTAATGTCATTGCCATTGAATGCCAGCCTCCGTTTCAGAATATTCGAGGTCATTCAGTTCTTTTGTAATAGCATCAAATTGCTGCAGCGCGCACTTCAGCGCAGCCTCAAGGCTGCCGATATGATCTACAGCTTTCGGTACATCGGCAAGCGTAGCTTTGATCTGCTGCATACACGAAACGCTCTCCGGATCTGTGTGCAAGGCTCCTTCGACCTCTTCCAAAATAGCATTTATTTCTTCACATGATCCCAGAAGGCATTCTCGCGATGCCTGAAGCTCCCGAAGCGTCTCATGTACATTTTCTACTGCAAAGGCTGCCATGCTGTTCTCCCTCTCTACTTCTTAAGCTCCAAAGCCGTTGCGGGCATTGCCTTTATCATCGGTAGTCCAGCCATCCCAGCCGATGCCCTTGTGGATGTAGGGGCGCAGGGAGTAGCGGTCCATGGTGTCGTAATACTCACAGATGTGCTCCGGCAGAGACTCGCAGACCTTGCTGCCGAAGAGCTCGCGGGAGTCGTCCGCCGAGATGCGGAAGGACAGCCGGTGGCGGAAGAAATCCTCTTTCAGACCGGTGGGACGAAGGTCGTGGTAAGAGGTCAGGCAGAACAAGAAGTGATAGCCCAGACGGCTGCCCTGCTTGAGAATATAGAGAAAATCTGCGGCGGCGTTGTAAGCGCCCTTGGGCGGGGCCTGTTCCTGCGGTTCGGACTCTGCACCAATCCCGGCAGCATCCGTTTTTTCAGCTGCGGCTTCCTCCGCGTCAGCCCCGGGTGCCTCATCCTCCTCCATCGGCATGGGATGTGCTTCCTCGAAAGCAGCCTCGGCAGCAGCGCGGGCGTCCTCCTGCTCTGCTTCAGGTTTTCCCGCTTCCTCTGCGCGTGTGGCAGCAGCTTCACCCGCAGCCCACTGATCCTGTACCCACTGGGCAAAGCGTTCGTCATACGGTGTCTTGGCTGTTGCCGCTGCCCGAGCAGCATTCATGGCATCCAGATCCGGCCCCGAGGTGCTTCCTGCACCGGACGCTGCCGGTGCACCCTCCATCAGCTCAAAGTCTGCGCACAGGCGGTCTACACCCAGCATGACGATGAGCTCGTTGGAGGTCTCGCGGCAGCGGATGCGGTCAGCGATCTCCCGGATGCTGTCGCAGACCTCGTCCAGCCCTTCCCGGCAGGGATACTTCTGCCACTGCTCGGCATAATTCTTATAAATACGGTTGCGTGCATAGGCCCAGACGGTGACCTTGCGGCCCTGCATCCGGTACTCCTCGGCAGCGGAGCGGACCAGAGACGCGGCTCCGGCATACTCGTTGCCGGAGATGAGCAGGATGTTCTCCCGCGACTCGCTCAGAATGGTGGTGGGGATCAGCTTTTCCATCTTGCGCGGGGTACCGAAGGACAGATACGTCTCCTCGCCGGTGTCCTCAGCCCGGACCTGCGGCGAGGCGATATAGGCCTGCAGGCGCTCCATTTCAGGCACAAAGCCGTCATAGCTGTTGCCATCCACCACCACCGGGTGCTTTGCCTTGTAGACCTCCAGTCCCAGGGGATTGGCTTCCTCTACGGGGCGCATTTTGCTCTGCAGATCCCGGATCATCCGGCTGCGGGGCGAGAAATCATTATCCTTGAAATACATGACGAGCAGCCGCTTTACGTGCATCTGCTCATCCTCGCCACGGTACTTGACAAGCGCATAGTGCGGCGGCAGCGCGTCCATCCAGTTCGTCACCTGTTCTGTCCGCAGGTTCGCCGAAAGCTCCAGCGTTTCGTTGATCTCGCTGCGGGAGCCCTTCATGGCAACGCGGGACTGGATCTGCGCCTTTGCGGTAGGGGTAAGCCCCGCCACACCGCTGGTAAAGGTCTGGCTGGAGAAGATGAACTTGATGCCCAGTGCCGCGCCCTTTGCCAGCAGATTTTGCAGCTTCAGGCGGTAGCCTTCTTCCTCTGCGATGGACTGGGACATGATGGAAAACTCGTCCAGTATCACAAAGATGATGGGCATATGACAGACCTCCGGGGGGACCTCGGACACCTTGCTGTACGGGTGGGTCGAGAAGAAGGTCTGCCGCTCGAGCATAATGGCTGTCAGCTTATCCACCAGGTCGTAGACAAGCTCCGGAGATTCGTCCAGCAGGATGTACTTCACATGGGGCGGCAGCGGCTCGATATACTGCTTGAACTCCGCCATTTTGAAATCTGCCAGCCAGAGCTCCACATCATCGGGGTGGTAATTGCGGATGATGCCGGTGATCAGCGTATGCAGCAGCGTGGATTTGCCCGAACGGGAAGCGCCCACGATATAGGAAGCGAACATCTCGTTCTCAAAGGACATGGTGTGCACCGTGTCATCCTTGGGATCCACCGCAAAGGGCAGCTCCATCACCTGATAGCCGCGCCGGTAAGGCGGGATGTTCTCCATATCGATACGGCGGATGTACTCGGTGCCCAGTGCCTCGGTCTTTTTGGAGAAAGCCCGGATCTGCTCCACCAGCTCTTCAGGCAGAGCCTGCTGCAGCTCATACCATTGGAACACCTGCGCGGCGCCGCCGTTGCAGCGCAGGGTCTGGCGCTGGCGGCTCATGACGATCTGATACTGGTTGACGAGATCCTCCTCGTTCTCCTTTTCCATGGAGGAGGGGCGATACTGCGGGTCGATCAGGATCAGGGTAATACCGTAGCGGTCATAGTTTGCCATGACCCGCTGCAGAAGGCGGCGGCTCTCGCCGGGCAGCTCGGAAAGGCTGCCCATCAGGAGCACAAGCTGTCTTGCAAGCCGCTCCGTCTCTTTTTCTGTTGTCCGGTTGTATTCGATCACCGATTCAGCGGTGCCCAGCGTTTCGTCCAGATCCGAGAACGAGGAGATCATCTGGCGCAGGGCATCGGTAAGCTGCTCGCTGTCTCTGGGAACGGCGGCCATAACGCCGGTGCCCTCCAGAGCCTGCAGCGGGCCCAAAACGGCGCTGTTGTAGTGCACCGCATCCAGCAGCTGCACCTTACACTGCCCCAGCGGCATACTGCGCAGATAGCTGCAGATCAGCTGGCGCAGCCCGCCGTACAGCTTTTTGTCCCGTCCGGCAGAGCAATTGATCCGCAGCAGGTTTTCCTGCTCCAGACTCAGCTCTACAGGCAGCCAGACCGAGCTGGTCTTGCTGTCATAGAAGCGGCCCAGAGCGTCCTTTGCCTGAGAGCGGAGCTCTTCGGGCAGGGGCAGCGGCTCACCGTAGGCACCAATGCTCAGGGTGGTACGGGCAGCGGCTTCCGTTTCCAGCTTCAGCCAAGGCTCGGCATCGGCCTTGTGCGCCTGCCGGACTGCCTGCGCGAGCTGCGCAAAGGCCTCCGATTCCAGCAATTTGCGGCAGCGCTCCCGCTGCGCGGCTTTTTTTCGTTCCAGAAGCGCCCGCTGCGCCGTTTCGTCCGGGCCGGTGATCTGCTGCAGCTGCTCCAGCGTATGGGTAAATTCCTCCCGCTTGTTCTGCAGCAGCAGTTCATTGCAGCGGCACTGCACATAAACGCGCTGGGCGTAGGGGTCGTCCACATACTCCGGGTCGATCATGGACGCCCATTCCTTCAGGCGGACAAAGTTCAGCTCCCGGGGCGTGATCGTGAGCAGATTTTTGCTGGTCAGGTTTTTTTCGGCGATCAGACGGTACCGTTCGATCACATGGCTGTATTTTTCAATATCTGCCAGCTGGGCCTCCAGATTTTCGATCCGGGCACGGATCGTCTGCGCATCGAACTCCATCGCAGCCTGAAACTCCTGCTCAGCCTGACGGATGGCGTGGTCGATGCTTTGCAGCTGCTCCAGAAGGGCCGTATAGAGCGTCTCAATGGATGTCATGCTTTCACATCCTCTCAAAATCAGTTTTCGGTAATTACAGGGGCGGGTAGGTGTGGAACGGCGTCAGCTGCGGCGAAGTGCCGTCGCGCAGGATGCCGTAGCGCTCCCGGTACAGGTTGAAGCCGATGCCGTAGACATCGCAGCGCTGCTCGGCCTGACGCTCCTGCTCCTGCGCCTCGCTGGTCTCGCCCAGAATATACAGCAGCTGGATCTCCGACCACATTGCCATGCCCTCGTAGATCAGCTCCACATACTTTTTACCGTACCGCTCGGCGATATCGCTTTGCTTCCAGTTCTGGTACTGCCAGATGTGGGTCAGCTCGTGGGCGACCGTGTTGATGGTCGCCATGCGGGGGCTGCCGTTCTCCACCACCAGCGAGTATTTTCCGTGCGCCATCCGGGCAAAGCCCAGAACGCGGCCGGCAACCTCGGTAGTAGGCTGGAACACCCGGCCCTGCATCCGCGCAAGGCTGTGGGCATCGGTCATGCTTACGGCGATGGGAGCGGTGTACTGGATGCTGTAGCAGCTCTCCATCATGGTCTGTGTTTTCCAGAACAGCTCCTCGAACTCGCTCAGATCCCGGATCACGGTGGCAGAGCAGTCGTTGCAGCGGATGCGGCCATCCGCAAGGCGCTCAAGGTGGATGCCGCTCAGGGGTCTGCCGCAGAAATCGCAGTGGTTCTCGGTGGCGGAAAGCGCCATGCCGGGGTCGATGATATCCCGTTTCCGGGCCCGGGTCAGCTCGCCGTTATACCAGCCGCGCAGCCGCAGATAATCCCGCACCTCACGCAGCTTCAGGCTTCGGTCTATCTCCTCAAAGCCGAACTTCAGGTAGCATTCCTTCTGATAACGGCTGGGCTCAATGGGCATTACCAGATCCAGATCATCGCCCACCGCAGGCTCGGGCTCCAGATCATCGCCATCGGTGTGGACTGCCAGCTTTTCCTCCTCCGGCACCAGAATGTCCCTTGCAGCAGGGGGCAGCGGCTGCTCCTCCTCCGCAGGCGCCTCCTCCGAAGGTTCGGAAAGGGGCTGTTCCCGGTTGATATCAAAGCTTTCGTCGATCTCGAGGTACGCCGAGGGATCCTTTTCCAGCAGCGGCTTTTCCCGCCGGGAGGGGACAGGCTCTGCCTCGGGAGCGCTTGCGGCCTCCGGTGCGGCAGGCGTGTCTGCCTCCGGCTGCGGCTCCTCAGGCTGCTTTTCCGGCTCCGCAGGGGTCTCGGACTCTTCTTTTTTCCGGCGCAGATTGTTCAGGAGCTCGCCCAACCGGTTCAGGATGCGCGAGAATGCGTGCTGCTTCTTTTTTTCCTCCTCCGGGATCTCCGGCAGCGTGACATCCTTCAGGACCGGGTCGGAATGCGAATGCTCCCGCATTTTTTCCATGTGCCAGTCCAGATAATCCTGCAGGATCTCCAGCATCCGGAGCAGGTTGTTTTCCACCGCATCCAGCAGACCCAGATCAAGGTCGCTGTCCTCCAGAATGTAGATCCTTTGCGGATCTATGCTGCCGTCCAGATGATAATAAGCCTTGTCCAGCATACTGTTTTCATCGGCGGCGCGGTCACAGACCACAGCCAGATAGGGCCATGCATCCGGGAACAGGGTGCGGAACAGCTCACTGAGCAGGATGCAGAGGGTGTTGCGCATCTCCGGGGTAAGCTCCGGAAATTCCAGACTGAGGATCTCCTTGTTGCGGTAAGCCCGCCGGGTGATGCCGATCTCCGGATCGGCGGAAAGATCCACGACCCGCGCCTGACGCAGATCGTTATTGTCCGGCATTTCCAGATAGCCGGTGGTCTCCACCGAGAAGCTGCGGCGCTCCCGGGTAAGCTCCAGATCCATGATGCGGCGGGAAGCAAGCAGCTCTCCGGCCTCCTCCAGATGGTAGGTGCGAAGCTGCCGGTAATAGCGGCGCTGGGTATAGGCATCTGCCGCGCGGTTCAGCACACAGCCCACCTTGGGGTTCAGCGCCCGGACACGGTAGTACTTGCCGCCCTGCGTCAGATACTGCCCGGGCAGAGCCATCTGTGCGATCTGGCCAAACAGACGGGCATCGATATACTCCCGGCCAAACCTTTCGTCCTCGACCACATAGAAGGCGTTCTTCAGGCTGTCCGCAAACCAGAGGTCAAAATCGCCGGGACGGATGGAATAATAATTGATGTCGGCGGGCACAAGGTCCTCGTCCAGCTCCTGTTGTTTTGTCACCACCACAATGGGGCCGTCCACAAAGGTGTACTCCCGGATAAGGCGGCAAAGCTCCTTGTACAGGTCATCGGCGTCGCTGCCCATCAGCTCCAGCTCGTGCTGCAGCCGGTTTTCCGGAACGGGAGAAGCAGCCATCATCAGGATCAGGCGCAGGACCGTATTGCGCTGCGTTTTGGCGTAGCCGGGGGCAAGGTTTGGCACCGCCCGCGCATCGCTGAGGAAGAGCTGACGGTTATACCTCATGTAATCCCGCAGCAGATAATTTTCAGACAGTACATTGACGAAGGACTGCTCCCGCCCCTGCGCGATATAGGTGCGCAGGGTGGCAAAAAGGTTGTTGAGCTCGTCCTCTGCAATGATAAATTCCGCGTTCTGGGACTGTGCGCCCCACAGGTTGCTGCAAAAGCCGATGTGCTCATACAAAGCCTTCTGCTGATTGGGCAGATTGGCAAATTTGCAGATCTGGGGGTAGTACTGACCGGCGATCCAGCTGATATCCTTGATGGGGGCCTTGTCCTCGCCGTACCAGCTCACGCGGGGGACCTGATTTTTCAGGGCGATGGCGGCCAGCTCGATGCCGCCGCCCAGATAACGGGTCTGCTTGCCGAACAGCTGCTGATGCTTGAAATCTCCCGCCGCAGACCAGCCCATAGCGGTATAGATGGAGCGGGAGGCCGCTGCCACCACATGGGTGAACTCGGTGTAGAGCACATGGGACAGCGTGTCCACAAGGCCGTCGAGCTCGTGGTCGCAGACATAGTAGGTAGGCTTTTCCTTTGCGGCCAGCAGCTCGGCTACAAGCCCCAGTCCCACCTGCGAGGTGGCCAGCATCCGCGAGGGCTCCAGCAGCAGCACAAAGCCGGTCTGTGCCAGAAAATCCCGGTTGCTCGTCAGCATCCGGATGTCATACAGGTTTGCAAAGGAAAGGATGCCCACATCGCATTGCGGCGGGTCCCGGTCCAGCTTTGCCACCCGCCACAGGCCGTGGGTGGCGCTGTAACGGTACAGGATCTCCTCTGCCCAACTGGCAACATCCTCCTCCATGGTCGTGCGCCCCACGATGATAAGGCACTTCTTCCGGTGCAGCAAGCGATCCACCATGGGCATCAGGATATAATCGCTCTGATCCCGGTAAAAGGGCTTGAACACCACCACACTGGAGTGATGCATCACGTCCGAGGCGGCGGCGATCATATCCACATCGTAGAAGCCGTTTTTCTCCGGCAATCCGTCAAAATAGTCGCCGAGGAGCCGATCCGCAGGGTCATCGCTCTCCTGCAGGTCCCGGATCAGCGCCGTGGCTCCGCCATGGCCGGTGTATTCCGTACCGGTATGCGAGATCAGCAGGGGAGTGGGCAGCAGCGTCTCATAGACGCTGCGCAGCTTGGCAAAGCTGCCCTCGTGGGCAGACTGGATGCCGGTGCCGTTGAAAGCGTTGGCCTCCTTCGTGGGCAGCTCTCCGTCCAGCGCGTTGGCCAGCTCTGCCAGCACCACCAGCACCGCGCAGGGAAAGACCCGCAGAAAATAGGCCGAATCCTCCCCGGCTATGCACATTACCGACAGCAGCAGAAGGGTAAGGCCCGTCCATGCGTGGTAGAGCGCGATGCACAGCTGCCGCAGATCAACGCAGTCCCGGCGCAGAAACCAGCGTCCCTCGCCGGGGTCGTATTCGTACCACCGCTGCGCCAGCGTGTTCCGGGCGTTTTTGCGGGTGCTGATGAAGCCGACGAGGGGCAGCAGGAGCAGCCGCAGGGCAAAGCAGCCCAGACCGATGACAGCATTCAGCAGCAGCAGGGTCACGCTTCCGCCATAGGCTGCGTAATCCTCCAGCTCTGCCTGCGTCATATAGTCCAGCACGGCGGCCTCAGTCTGGTCGTAATACCGGCAGACGAGCAGCAGAATGGCGAGCACCAGCAGCGGTGTCAGGAGCAGCAGCGGTGTCTGCCGCTCCCGATGCTTCCGCTTGAGATTTACTGCGCGCAGGAGCAGGGAAAGGAGCAGCACCACTCCGGCGGCCGCCGCAAATTCAACAATCATTTCCGTCGTCATAAACTTCCTCACGATCGATCCACAGCCGCTTTACAAAACCGTAGGGCGAGGTGATATACTCGCCGCCATCGCACAGAGGCACGGAATACTCCTTGCCGTCCTCCAGCGTATAGAGCTTGTCAAAATCCACCCCGTTCACTTCGTTGTCGAACAGCAGGTCGGTATCGACCGCCTGCATATCCAGCTGCAAATGCTGGGAGCAGCACCAGCTGTAGACCTTCTTTTTAAAGTTTTCGATCTGGTACAGATGCTTCTTTTTGAAGTAGTAGGTCTCGTCTCTGCGCACCAGCTTTTCCTGCATCTGATCCAGATAGCTGCACCCCCGGAGATGGGAGGCGATATCGCTCAGGAACTCGGAGTAGGCATCGGCCTTTCGGGAAAGGTCTCCCACCCGGTTCTGCGCAGCGCTTTCATAGCGCCGACAGAGCTCTACCAGCCGCTGCTTCTGGCCGGCCAGCCGGAGCACGAGCGCCGCACCGCAGACCGCCGCGCAGAACAGCGCAGCCAGCAGCGCCGTCCGGACAGCACCGCCTGCAGCGAGGCCCGGCAGCACGCAGGCCAGACAGCATACTGCCACCGTAATGCCCAGCGCCGTGATCTGGCTCGGGCTGACCCGGCGGTTCAGCTCCTCCATCACGGCGGCATCGGCCTGCTGCAAGGCGTCCTCGTCCTCTTTTTCGGTGCCGTGCAGCCGGTTCTGGTCGTCCAGAACACGGTGATATACCTCATCCATGGCAGAGCGCATATCCTCCAGCTGATAGGGCGTAAGCTGCACGACCTTTTCCTCCGGGTAGAACATCCGCTCCCGCACGCGGTACGCGGCGTGATCCAGCGTCCGGTCCACTGCACGGATCAGCTGCTCAAGATTGCTGCGGGTCTCGCCGGTAAAGCCCCTCCATGCATCGTGATCGCCGGAGAAGGCGCCGCCCAGCAGCCCGAACATGGAGCGCCGGAAGCCCTCTCCCACCGTGTCCGGCTGTTGGAAGGAGACCGGGATGCGGGTGCCGAATTCCGGCATCTGCCCGGAAATATCCGGTGCCTGCTCCTGTACGCCCCTCCGCTGGGACTTTTCCAGCGGATAGTAGGCGCTGTTCAGCCGCCGCACCGCCTCCTGACAGGTCTGCTGCAGCTGCTCCCGATCCAGCTCGATCCGAAGCCTGTACAGGCGGTGCGCCTGCAGGATATCGCTGTCGATGGGGTTCTGCACCAGCACCAGCAGCGCCGCCCAAAGCTGGAACAGGTCATGGGTACGCTGGGCCGCACCGCGCGGGTCTACATCATAGACCAGAAAGCGGGTGATGCTGGGGTAAAGGTTCCGCTTCCAGAACCGGGAGCTCTGGATCTCCTGAAAATTCTGCCAGGAGCTGCGGATCTTGCTGTAGGTCGCGCTCATGGAGATGCTGCGCCGCACCTGCACCAGGATCAGCTCGGTGGGCGAGACGCCCTGCATCATGTTCTCGTCGCTCCAGCGCAGGAAGGCCTGCTGCATTTCCTGAATGGCTTCGCCATTGTCCAGCTGGTACTCCACCCGGGGCGGCTTGCCCGCCTCATTGATGATCTGCGGGATGAACTGCGGCTCCGGCGCGGGGATGCCTGCCAGAAGGTGCGTCAGCCGGATCAGGGGAATGGGGCTTTCCACGACCTGTCCGTTCTCCACGTCAAAGCCGGTCCGCTTGGCATTCTCCAGAAAATCAAAGGGGTTGATCTCGTCCGCAGGGTGCGCCTCGCTGCGCTCCGGAAGCCGGGTGCTGACGATCACTGCCCGCCACTGCCGCTTTCCGGCGATCAGCTCGTTCAGCTCGGGCACTGCCGTTTCCAGCGTTGTGCCCTCCTGCATCCATTGGCAGATGCCGATCTCGCCCGTCTCGACGGCCTTCTCGAACAGCGGATAATACGCCTGAAATTCCTCCATGGTATGCGCAGCCAGAATAAAAACTGTATACACCGTTTCACCTACTTTTCCGCCGGGAGCCTGTTATTTGCCGATGGCGGTATTCATCTGCTGCCGCGCCTGCTCTGCCTGCTCTGCCAGCCCCAGATCGTTCAGCGTGTTGGCGATCACCTTGCACAGATACGGGAAGAGGCTGTCGATGGCAAGACGCCCCGGCTTGTTTTCTGCCATTGCATTTTCCACGAACAGGTCGTACTGCTGCTTGAGCAGCGCACCGTATTCCTCGGCAAATTCCTTTTCGTGGCAGAAATGGCGCATATAGTCCTCCAGCTCGCTCAGGATGGTATTGAACATCTCAATGGCCATACCGTCGTGGTAGAGCTCGGTGGGGGTGCTGCGCTTGATGAGCATCGGCAGGTCAAAGACGCTGCGCACACAGCCGGGGTTTTTGACGGTGGCCTCCAGCGGATACTCCTCGAGCTCAAAGCGGCTCAGCAGCTGCGGCAGGATGCTGTCTGCCACATTCTTCTTGTCGTACAGATCCGAATCGATCCGTTCCCGGATCTTCTTCGTAACGATGCTCACCAGATAGGGGTAGATGGTAAAGGCATCCTGCACCTCATACAGGTGGTCGCAGGTAGTGCCGTTGGAGACGATAAGGGGATCCCGCAGCGCATCATTCTGCACGCCCATGGTGGCGGTATCCACCGCATAGAGCTGCTGTCCGGCCGCGCCAGTGATCCGGTGGACATAGCGTGCCAGAACGCCCCAGAAGAAAGCGCGGTAGATCGCCTTTTCCTGCCGTTCCTGGCTTCCCTCGTCCAGATCGGGCAGCATGGTGATGATATGCCACCAGCGGTCGATATGGGGCGTGATGACCTTGCTCTTATTGGTCTCGGGGTGGATATTCTGGATCAGCTCATAGTAGGCCTTATAGTATTCGCCGCCCTGCCGCTCGTAGGTATCGGCCTTTTTGGGAGGCGCAAACTTGCTCAGGTCGTTGGCGCGCAGGTCATAGACGGCCTTGTAGAACAGGATCATGTTCCGCTCAATGGTAGCATCCTCCACGCCGCCGCCATCCTTCAGGTAGCGTGCCACGAACTCGCGGCGCATGGGCGCATCGAAGGCCTCCAGCTCCGGGCTGTAGGCGCAGGCCGAGATGACACGGGGCTCCTTGCCCACGGGGGATTCGATAAAGGGCTGCGCCAGGATCTCGGTGGACTCGATCACGTCCCTTGCGTAGCGGCGTGCCTCATCGCTTTCCACCTCGGACACCTCGCCATGGGTCTTGAACATCGCCTCGGTCTGCAAGGCCTTCAGGATGTCCATATTCACCTTGGACTCGTGCTGATCCAGGATCTGAGCCTCCAGATTGCCCATGACGGTATCCTTGAAGGTCTCGACGAAATAGCGCTCGCCGTCGGGCTTCTTCTCGCTCAGCGCGTAGGACTTCATCCGGTTAAAGATCGCCGCGTTCAGGGCATCCGGCAGATCCAGCGCGGTGCCGGTATTCCGTACCTCCTTGGCAAGGCCATTCAGACACTCGGCATCGGCACAGACATAGCGGCGTGCCTGACCCTCGCGCGTGACATACTTGCGTTCCAGCTGCTCCATATCGCGGTCGATGGTGGCAATGCTGCCGGCCAGCGCATCGTAGAAGGCGTCGAAGGCGGCGCACAGACCCTCTACATACTGGATCGCAGCGCGGTAAACATCTGCATAAAGGAAGGAGGTCCAGTAGCGGTCGGTCTCCGTGTTGAACGTGCCGAACGCATCCCGCAGCCTGCCCTTGGCCTGCTTGATCTGGGTGCTGTGGATGATGGCCTCCCAGCGGGTGGTCTCCTTCATGTGATTGAGCTGGAAGAACTCATCCGGGGTCTCGACATGGTTCTCGGTCTGAGGCATATCGAAGGTCTCTTCCTCAAAGGTAGCCCAGTAGCTTTCGATCTCGCTGACCTGCTCCTTATACACATACTCCCGGCTTTGCAGCGTGCCCAGCAGGTTGCACAGGAGATAGCGGATGGCGTTGGGGTGGATGAACTTGTCCTTATCGCCGTTTTTGTGCATCCAGTATTCCAGACGGAACTTATCCTCGGTGCGGGTGCGGTCCTTTTTATCCTTGAACAGATGGAAGATCAGGTTCTGGCTCATGCCGGCCGTGCTGTTGATGGTGGCATTCTTGTAGCCCAGCAGGGTCTTGTACAGCTGCAGGAACTGCTCGCTGAGCGAGCCGTCGTCGCCCTCCTTGTTGCCCTTGTCGCCCAGACTGCCCAGCTGCGCATTGATGGAGTCCAGCAGCGAGCCGATCTGACGCTTCTGCACGGTGATCTGGTCGTCCAGATAGCGGTTCAGGGACAGCAGGTACTGATCCCACGCGGTACCGCGCTCCACAAAGCCGTCCGGCTCATAAGAGATGCAGAGGTTGCGGATGCTGGAGCCGAAGGGCTTGCGCTCGGCAGCCTCGCGGTCGATGGCCTTGACGTAGTGGATATAGCGCTTGAGCTCGGCCACGGCAACGCCCTCGTGGCGCTTGCTGCGGTTGGTCTCCTGCTCCTCGTGGTACTGGTTATCCACCTCCAGCCACTCGTCGGTGATGCTCTCCTTTGCCCAGCGCAGAGTCAGGTATTTCTTCACGTCATCATAGGGGTAGATCAGCAGGGAGGAGCCGGAGCCCGCAAAGCGGTTGCGGCCGCCGTTATAGACGATCTCGCGGATGACATTATCCTCGGAGGAATTACTGCGCTTGCTGGTGGGCGCAATGGCCATGCCGTAGATGCAGTTGGCGGCGTGCTCCTGATATTCCGCAAAGCTGTTCAGCTGCATCCCGTTCAGGTTCTGGGCATCGAACAGGAAGCAGAAATCCATGGGCTTGCCGGTGTACTCATCCAGCTCGCTGGAGCCCGCGCGGGGCGCAATGAAATGGAGATCGTACTGCTCGGGCAGAGAGCCGTCATCCTTGCGCATAAAGGCATCGATCTCGCGAACGGCAGCATAGGCATTGGAGCGCAGATTGTTCTGCTCGCTCTGGGTCTTGACGACGCTGTAAAAGACCTCCGGCAGCAGGAAGAAGCCGCGGATGATGGCAGAGCCCTGCTGCAGACGGGTGGTCATGAAGTTGCGGATGTACATGGAAACGGGCAGAATGAGGCCGGAGCCGGTGCCGCCGCAGAGACTGCCTACCAGGATCACGCGGGGCGCCTGCGTGAGCCGCTGCCCCTTCAGCTTGTACAGCTGCTCAATGGCCTCGTCCAGCGGAGCCATTTTGCCCTGCTGGATGGCAGTGTTCAGCGCCAGACGGGAGACCGCGCGCACCTGACCGGCGCCTTCGGTCAGGGCCTTGCCGTTCAGCACCTTATTCACGGGGAACCATGTATCGCGGGAGTAGCGGTCCACGTCCAGATATTCGCCCACGGTCAGGCGGGTGGAGGTCTGGACGGTGTGGATCTGCGGCGTGCGTGCCTCGATCTCGCGCAGCTCGTTGACATCGGTATCAAAGACCACGAACCCGATGTTCTGCCGCTGTCTCGGGGTAGCCTGCTTGTATACCTTCTGGACGATCTTTGAGCCGGTGCCGCCCAGACCGACGATCAGGGTAGGAGCAGTGGAAGCTGCCTTTGCGTCCTTGGTTTCACTCATGATGGTTCCTCCTCAGTTATCTTCTGTACTTCGTTGTTTTTCCGATTCTGCGCTTTTTCTTTTTGGGATAGTTGAAGGTAAAATATCCGCGGGTCAGCTGCGTTCTGGAGTCGATGCTGGCGATCTTGAAGTTGTTGTAGTAGTAGGTACGCTTGTGCAGGGTCTCCGCGTTGGGCAGCATGACGTTGCTGATCATGGTATGATCCCAATCCATGCTGTTGTTCAGAATTTTGAAGGAGTAGTTGTCCACCGCCTGGATCTTCAGGCTGGGGAAGTCGCAGGCATAAGCAGTGGCATTGCTGTACACGACCGCGCGGTCCGGCAGATAGGGCAGCAGACTGCGCAGGAATTTTTTCCGGATGGTGCGCCGGGGCGAGACCGTTGTGTTGTACACGCACCGGGGATTCATTTTGCGGGGAATGATGCGGGGCTTGCGGATATAGCCGAGGATGAGCCAGATGGCAAAGGCAAGGACGAGCGCTGCTATGAGCAGATCCGGCCAGACCTTGGACCACGGCAGGCAGAGGAAGGTCAGTTCCTGCTGGGCAGTGCCCTTGAATTTCAGGTTCTCCGCATGACCGGAGGCCGCCACGGAAAGGTTGACTGTGATCTGATCGGTGAACAGCTTGCCCGTCAGCACCCGGATGCCAAGGTACCATGTGGGGTAGAGGGTCCATGTGCCGGGCTCCTGCCCTTTTTCGAGCCTCCAACCGATGCGTTGATCGCTGGAGGCCGAAAGCTTCAGGCTGTTCCACTGCTCCTCGGTCAGCGGAAGGTATTCTCCGGTATAGGGGTCCTGATAGGTGATGCGGACACCGATGCCCGGCGCAGCCTTCAGGTCAGCGATGTCATAGTCCTGTCCCGGCGGGGTCAGCTCGATACGGAGGTCGCTGCCCGCATACTCGCCGATGGTAACATCCATCTTACTGCCGCCGTAGCCGCATTCGCGCCCGACCTGATACTCCGCAGAGACCTCAAAGGTCGTGGTGCCGGTCTTTACCTTTTTGAGCAGTCCCTCGGTCTTGGCGGGGCGCGCCTCCCATGTACTGACCTGCTGCCCCTTTGTGATGAGCCATTCCACCCCCGATGCCTTGGCGATGCTCACCGTGGCATTGCTCCACTGCTCTTCCGTCAGGGGTTCACCGGTGGCAGCATTCGTTACCGTCAGGAGGATCGGAGCGGCCTTTTCGCCCAGCCCGATGGTCGTGTAGCTTTTTGCATCGGCGTCCGAGGAGATGCCAAGCGTCACGGGCTCCGGCAGGACCACATATTCCCGTTCATTCCGCAGGGTGATGTTGCCCGGAAGCGCCGCAATGGCCTGCAGGGTGATATCGCCCTCGTTCAGGTAGACCTTGCCGTTCTTATTGGTGACCTCCTGATATTCCCCGTTGTTCCATACCTTTAAGCTGAACCTTGCATCCTTCAGCAGGTTCGAGTTCAGCACATCGCCGGTCGTGGGGTCCACGAAGTCGAGCCGGATCTCGTAATCACCGGCATAAAGCTTATCCTCCGGGTTGATGGGCATCCCGTTATAAAGCATATCGCAGGTCACAGTGACGCTGGGGCGGTAGTAGATCTGCACCTCCTGGCTTCCCTGTGCCTGAAGGGTAAAGCTTCCGCTCTCAAAGGGCGCATTCTGCGGCGCCTTGAAAATGGTCACGTTGCCTACAAGGCTGGTATCCACCACCGCATCCGGGTAGTTTTCCGGCAGAAGATCGCTGTATTTTACCTGATAGCTCTCGCTGGCCCGGATGGTCTGCTCGTTGTAGGTCATGGTGCTGCCGACCGCAGCATCCTCGCCCTGCGCAAAGACCACGATCTCCGAGATGGGAACATCGCAGGTAAGCTGGTATTCGTTGCCCTGCTTATTGAGGTAGCTGCCGCCCATGACCTGATGCTCAAAGATCTGGTTGGCAATATCCGTTACCTTTTGAATGACATCTGCGCCGCTGACAGCCTTTTCTGCGTAGCGTCCCTGCTCGGCATTGCTGGAAAGCACCGGAGCCTTTTCACCGATGCCCAGAAAAACCGTCTTGATGCCCTGCTGGTTCAGGGTATCCATCTGCCCCTCCAGCCACTCGGCCGAGCGCTCCTGCAGCCCGTCAAAGGTGCCGTCCGTCAGCACAACGAACCAGCGCTCCCGCTCCTCCGGCACCGCGCTGAGCTCCTGCGCAGCCTTTTCAACAGGGGCATAGGGGGTGCCGCGGAAGGTGGAGTTCATCTGATGCACCGTCTCCACACGGCTCTGGTCTTTTCCGGAGACGGTCAGCGCAACATTTCCTCCGCCGCTGAGCTCATAGATGGACATGGTGTCGTTTTCGCCCAGCATGGCGGCAAAGACCTCCATGGCATATTTAGCCTGACTCCAGCGCGGCAGACCGTTCATGCACATACTGCCGGAGTCATCATAGACGACGTAAATGGTCTTGCCTGTGCTCTCCTGCGCGGCGTGCGCGGGCAGCACAAAAGCACCGACACAAAAGAGTAGTGTCAGTGTAAGTACCAGAGCGCCGCAAATTCTCCTGAAAGGCATCGTCCGCATAAGATCGACCTTCCTTTATCTTCAATTGTGTACTGCGAGATACTTTGTGAAAAAGATATTTACATCATTTTACAAAATTCTTCCTTTTTTGTCAATCGCGGAATAAAGCCCGGATTTTTTGTGCAAAAACTATGCAAAACAACAATTTCACATAAAGTATCTCGTCCCCGGCGGTCGGCGTTTTTTCAAAAAGCGAGCCGCTTTTCAGATACACCCTAGTTCTGTTCATCGAAGAAGGACAGCTCTGTCCTTTCTCCGTTTTGAAATGCCTGATAATGCTCGTCAAAGCCTGTGGCAGAGCCTGCATACAGCACCGTGCCATCCAGTGCCACGATCAGCGATCCGCCGCCCCGCTGCGGAACGCTCAGGTAATACGCGCCGCTTCCCGGGATCGTTCCGCCGTATTCCTGTACCTGCTCCATGCTCAGCTTCATCAATTTTGCGGCAAGCCGCATCTGCTCTTCCTGTGTCATAAGCTCCCTTTCTTCAGATCAGCGCACACCACGCACTCACATTGCCGTAGTCATGCGGCCAGTCGTAGATCCTGCCCGACTGCCCATCCACGGTATGGACCTTTTTGCCATCATAATAGACGTTGAACCAGTGTCCCGTAGCCGGTTTTCCGGTGATGGGGTTTCTCCGGTCGATGCCCACGATCAGGTGGGCACCGGCTCCTTCTCTGTACAGGAGCTGCTCAATCTTATCCGGAGCCATATATACGCACTTTCTACCGGTTTTCTGCTCCATCTCCCGATCCGTCGGGATGTTTTTGTCCGTTGCGATGATCTGCAGATCCTGTCCGTTGAAATGCTGCTCCAGCGCAAACGCACACGCACCGCAGTTTTCTTCGTAAAGCCTTTGCTGCGAGAGCGGAAGATCGGGATTTTTGTAATTGGGGTTGATCGCCTCTGTCCAGATTTTTACCGTTCTGATATCCTCCGGGTTTGCCGCAAAGTTAAGCTCCTGCCAGAAGGGATCCTGATGATAGACCGGTTCATCTGCAAGTTCATAGTTGTGCTCGCACATATACTTGTACAGATTTTTGCTTGCCGCATCCCGCTGCAGCTTCGGCAGCTGATAATCCGGCCATGCAGCGCGTGCCAGCGCACGCCACTCCGGGTCCTGAGAGTACTCGGCAAAATCCGGTTTCCCGTAATTATGCCGGTTCATATAGTCCGACATCATCTGGTTCGCTGTTTTTGTGTCCAGCTTCGGAATCGGTCGGCCCGGGTACGCCGTATGATACAGCCGCTGCCACTCCGGGTCACGGGTATAGGTAAAATAATCCTTTTGTCCCCAGTCATGGCTGAGCATATACTGACCGTATGCCGTTACGGGGTCCTGCGCCTGCGCGGAGGCCGGCGGCTCGTCCGGCACGGCGTCCTCGTTGCTCCGCGGCTGCTGGGCGGCGTGCTCCTCCGGCTGCTCCGGGGCCTCCTGTGCAGCCTCCGGCGCTCTTTCACTGCTTGGCTGGAATTTGCCAAGGCTCTCGTAGCTTTCGCCCAGCACTGCTGCCAGAGCCTCAATGCGGCGGTAGCATTCCTCCAGCCATGCACGGCGGTCTGCAAGGATCCCGTCACTCTCGGACACGTCCTCGCCCAGCATCCGCAGCTCGTCCAGCGCGGCATCGCTCTTGTTGGTCTCGGCGTCGAGCTGCTCCAGCTGCTCCTTGAGCTGTTCCAGACTGGAGGCTGCGTCCGTGCGCTCGTTTTCCAGCTCTGCCTGCGCCTCGGCCAGCTCCTCCCGGTTGTGCTCCAGCGCCTGCTGAACAGCAGCATCCTGCTCCAGACCGGCAAGCGTCCGGTCGATCTGCTCCTGCCGCTCATCCAGCCGCTCCTGCCTTTCCTGAAACGTTTCTACGTTTTCCTCCAGCGACTCCAGCGGGTTTTCTATCCCTTCCTGCCCCATGTTCACCGGAAAGACCTCCTTCCGTCGATCAGCCCTGTCCCTTCAGGCGGCTCTGCAGGCTCTGGATACGGCTGGTAAGGCTCTGCAGCTCGCTGCGGCGCTGCTGGATGATGCTCTCGGCCTCGCTCACATCCTCGCCTACCTGCCGCATTCCCTCCAGCGCTGCGTCCGATGCCTCGTTCTGCTCGTTCATCTCCTCGACCTGTTCGTTCATCGTTTCCAGATCCTGCTCGATCTGATCCCGTTCCATTTCAGCACTCTCTTTTTCCTGCTCCGCCTGCTCCTTGTTTTTCTCCACAGAGCTTGCTACCTCCTGATCCTCCGAGAGCTGCTGCATGGACTGTTCAATGGCATCCAGACGGTTGTTGACCTCCTCCAGCTTCTGCTCGTTGTCCTCCACACGGTCCTCCAGCTCTTCGGCCTTGCTTTCCTGATCCTCCAGATTTTCCAGACTCATATTCAGCCCTTTCCTTTCTCTTCAAACAAATTCAGATACCGTTGATGCTCCTCTGCCGTGCAGCCGCACTTTTTGCTCCGCTTTTTACACTCTGCCATTTTGCGGTCTGCCAGATGCAGCAGCTGCACATACACGCAGTAGCCAAAGCAGCTGCTCACCGTCTTGTAGCGGTCGCGGATGCGGGCAGCCTCCTGCATCGTGCCCAGCGCACACAGCCCGCAGAAGGAGACGCTCTGCCGCAGAGCCGGGTCCGGCAGCGGCAGCGCCGCCGGGTCGGTCAGGATGCGCTGCACATAGCTTTCGGCCTGATTGCGCACCCGGCGGTCGCAGGTGGGGCAATGCCCCAGACACTCGGCATAGGGGTGGTACAGCCGCGGGTGGGAAAGCTCGTATCCATGCATCAGCTCCCGCAGCTCCGGGTCGCTGGGCGGCTCCTCCACATGGTACTCGTCCTTGAAGTTCCGCATCCGGAGCATACGCACATGATCCTCGCCCTCATGGTACAGATAGGCGTGACCCGTTTTAAAGTTGACCACCTGATGCATCTGTTCCTCGTTCAGATCCATGGTGTTGCCGATCTCTTCGCGGTCATCCTTGGCGGTCACGCGCATAAGCACCTTCACGTTGGTCTGCTTGACCGCCTGCGGCGCAATGGCTGTAGGCAGCTGATCTGCGATCAGGATGCCCTGACCCAGAGCACGCATCTCTGCCAGCATATTCACAAACAGTTCGATCGTCTTTTCGCCGGGGTCTGCGCGGGAATCGCTGCTGCTCTTATTGGCTCCGATCAGGTTGTGCGCCTCCTCCACCAGCAGCATATGCTTCAGCGGCGAGCCGGACCTGCGGGCGATCTTGCAATACTCGTAGACATAGCTCAGCAGGAACATCATCAGCAGCGATTTCTCATCGCCGTTCAGGCTGTCCAGCTCCAAAATCACCGGGCGTCCCATCAGCTCCTCCATGGGAATGCTGTGGGGCGTGTCCAGCATACGGCCCTTGGAGCCGCGCCGCAGCGAGTTGAGGCGTTCCAGCAGCGAGGCCTTGAAGTCGCTCTTCATCTTGGCATCAAAGCCGGAGTTTTCCACGATATATTCCGCATTGCGGCACAGATCCGAAAGGGTAGGGGTCTCCAGCCCTTCGTCTCCGCCAACGCTGTCGTCGTACCAGCCTTTTTCCAGATAGGTGCGGCGGATGGCCTGCTCCAGAAAGATGGGCAGGGGATCGAACAGGTTGAACGCGCCCACAAAGCAGGCCTGCAGCCGGGAGATATGGTTTTCGATCTTGATGCCGGGCAGCACCTCCATGGGGTTGAAGCGGAAGGGGCTGACGCTCTCGTCCCCCAGCGTGAACACCAGCAGATCATCCTTCAGCGCCGGCAGCAGCTTGAGGGCGCGGTATTCGGTCTTGGCCGGCTCCAGCACGATGAACGGGATCTTCTGCTCCTCCGGCACATCCCACAGCTGATACAGGATGTTGAACATGGCCGTGGTCTTACCGCTGCCGGGCACGCCCACGATCAGGCCGTGCTTTGCCAGCTGCTGGCTGTCGAGCTCCGCCGGCGTCGGCTCTGCCGACTGGTCATCCAGATAACTGCCCAGCCGGATGATGCTGCGCACCTTTTTGCTGTTTTTTACCTCGCCCAGACCGGTATCCAGCCGGAACCCCGGGAAGCTGTCCCGTACCGGGATGGGGATGCGGAAAAAGGTCGCGATCTCTTCCACACTGGCCAGATGGAACAGGCGCTGTGCCCGCAGGGGCAAAAGCTCATCCGGACGGTTCCAGAACGGGGTGCGCACACCGGCCGAGATGTCCACATCGGCATAGCAGGCCGCGCCCCGCTCAAAGGCGGGCTGCCCGCGCTGACTGATACGCACAAAGCCCGTGTTGCGCACGCTGTTGCTCAGGAATGCACTTGCCAGCGCAGAGGCATCGCTGCCGGAGAACACGCGGATGGCGGTCAGGAACACCCGGCTGGTCTCAAACTGCTTGTTCATCTTTTCGCAGTTGTCCACCGGGGTCTTCAGGATCGGCAGCTTTTCGCCCTGCCAAAGGATGCGTCCGCTGCTCTCGGAGCGGATCGTCTCGCCGTTCATGCTCTCCCGCAGCCGACGGAGGTTGCCGTTCATCCAGTCTTTTTCGTCCTCCAGATAGGCAGTCGGGCACAGCGTCACCTCCAGCACAGCCGGGCCGTTGTGCTGCATCAGCGCCTGACAGATCTGCTCCATGGTGTTTTCTGCCGCAGTCCATGTATACGGCACATAAAACTCCTGCGGCTCCATCTGGAGCTGTGCCGGATAGGCAGCGCCGTGGTAGACCTCTTCCTTTTTAAAGATCTCTGCCGCCTGCCCGGCCCACGCTGCCGAGAACACCTCCGGCGGGCAGTCGGCCTCTGCCACGCGCCGGAAGCTGTATTCGTTCCGCGGCAGGGCATTGCGGATGGATGCATCCGCCTGCTCCAATTCCTGCTCCGTGAGCGCCCGGCTGCCGGCATGGCGGAACACAAAATACTGCTCCAGATGGTCTGCCGTTTTGAGCAGGCGCATACTGCAGGCCCATGCTGCTCCCAAGCTGTGCAGCTGGCGCAGCATCAGCAGCTGGCGGCTGCCCACTGCCGAGGAGCGCTGATCCTTTTCTTCGCACAGATAGCCGAACCGCTGGTGGGTAAAATTGGGCAGGGAAGTCAGCCGGTATACAATGCAGCTGCTGACCGCCGGCTGCCGGGTGCAGGTCCAGCTGTCACGCTTTACGGTATTCCATACAGTAATATTGCTCATGCTTTTTTCCTCACATAGCTCCCCCGAAAAACCAAAGGCGGGCTGACACACAGTTTTGCATCAGCCCGCCGTTTTTCAGATCAGCGGTAGTCGTCCTTCCGGCGGGCGATCTGCTGCTCCATTTCATTCATACTGCGGCTCTCCTGCTGCTCTGCGGGAGCCTTCTGTGCGAACATCTCTTCATTCAGCTGCTTGATGCACTCAAACACAGCATCGTAAATGCGGCTGATCTGACCGTTGATGTTCTCCTGGAACGAGTGCAGGAAAATGGAGTCCTCCCAGTTGTCCCAAGCTGCCGTCCATGCTTTTTCCTGCTGCTTGCACTTTTTGTTGTGCTCCCGCAGGGCAGCGATCTGCTGCTTTGCGCTGTAGCCGTACCAGATCAGCGCACCGCCCACTGCGGTCAGGAGCAGTGCGGGGAGCGGGGAATCATAGTTGCTCATGCTCATCATCAGCCACAGCACACCGATCACTGCGATCACGATGCCCCAGACCGTCCAGGAGGCTCTTTTCAGCAGATCCGCGTCGAGCTTGACCGGCTTTTCCGGCACCTCCGGCAGATCCGGCGGCGTAATGAAGGTCTTTTCCTCCACAAAGGTAAACTTGCCCACATGGTTGAACTGCACCAGGCAGGACAGCGGGTTCACCGCGCTGCTTCTGGGCTGCACACAGCACACCCGCTGGCGGACATTGCTGCGATCCCACTGGATGTCGCGCACCGCCACGGTAGCGGGAACATTGTTGGCCTGCAGCTTTTCTTCCAGCCTCTGCATATATTCGGCCTGCGTCACCGTATTGAGCTCCTCCGTGTAAAAGTGCTGGCGCTTGCTGTCCTTCTGCAGCCAGCTCCACAGCTCCGTGGAGGACATATAGTCCGTCTCGGAAACATCGCTGCGGTACTTGGTGGTCGCGGCGGGTCTCTGTGCATCCTCGATCCGCTTCTTTGCTGCATCGTTGGCTTTTTTCTTCTGATCCTCCAGCGTGGTGTTCACCTTTTTGTTGATCTGGTCAGCCAGATCCTTTGCCCCGCTGAACGCCTTGCCCGCAGCATCCGTCACCGTGTCTTTTACCGCAGACATATCCACAGACGGCTCCAGCTTGTTTCCGCAGTTCTCGCAATACGTCGCCGCTTCCGGGTTTTCCGTTCCGCATTTTTTACAAACCTTCAACATGACCTGTTTCCTCCTTGTCGGTTCAAGATGGCTTCATTATATACTCTCTGTTCCGGTTGTTCAACACCGGCTTCCATCTTTCGGCTTTTTATCCAAATTTCGGCAGCGATCTTTGTCACCCTCCACACCGGCGCTTATTTTCATTACCGCCTTTCTGTGCTATACTTTCCTCATAAATTCTAAGGAGGAATTTCTATGGTTTGTCCAAAATGCGGTAAGGAAGTCCGCGATGGTGCCAAATTTTGCGGTCATTGCGGTGCGCCGCTGCGCAAGCAGCCTGTTGCTTCCTCCACCCACACAACGGCGCCCCGACTGCGAAAGCAAGCGATTTTTGTCGTCGTCAGCTGTGTTGTAGTGTTTCTTGCGGTTTCCTGGATTACGCTCCATACGATTTCAGACACCGCAGCAGCAAAGCAAAAGCTTATGGCGTACCTTGATGTCCTGCCGCCTGTTTCTTCTACGGCAGAATTGCAGGAGGTCACGAATTATACAACCTCTGGCATCACAAGGGTCTACCGGACATCAAATGGCGCTTATGCCATCCGGGCAGAGGTATCCGGCTTTGACGGCGGTATTCTTACCGTCATTCTCGGCATTGACAGCACCGGCCATGAATGCGGAATTTCCGTTGATGCGTCCAGTCAGACCAACGGGGTCGGCAGCCATGTTGCCGACCCGGATTATCTGGCGCAGTTCTCCGGCATGGATGCTTCCGCGGAGGTCGTTCTGAATGAAAATTTTGATGGCTACACCGGCGCTACCGTTTCTTCTACCGCGCTATTCAATGCCATCAACGCTTGCCTTCGCTGCTACCGCGACCTGACCGCTTAAGCGGCAGAAAGCAAACGGCTGCCCGGACATTCCGTCCATGTAAAGCAGAAAGGAACAGGCTATGCTCATCATTTTATATGGGACCGCAGGCAAGATGGGAAAATTCTCCCGCGACTACTTCCGGAGACAGGGCTTTCCGTTCATCCCGAAGCTGAGTTATTTTTCGCCCGAGACCGCTGTGGTAGCACGGTATGAGCCGCGCAATCGGGCCACACGGGAGGAGGTGGAGGCCTGCGACTTCACCTATTGGCACAATGGCATTTTGGCGGGTCTGAACAAAGCACAGCTTTTGGACGCAGTCCATGGAAAGGCCAACGCCCTGCTCACCTTATCTACCGACAATATTGATTTTGTCCGGGAATTGAAAACGGCGTATGGTGGGTATGTCACCGTGATCGGCGTATACATTGATGACACCACCCTGAAGCAGATCTTTCTGGAGCTGGATGAGCTCAAGCCGATGACAGCGCGGGAGCTGGAGTCACGGCTCAAGACCGGGCAGGATATCAAACGCCATCTCTCCCGGGATCGCAGCTTATTTGATGAGCTGGCGATCTACGGCGGAGAGAGCTCACTCTTTGATCAAAGCGCACTTCAGGAGCAGTATGCGGCCATTATCCAAAAGGCCAGCCGCCGCGAAAAAGAATTGAACGATAGGAATTATATCAAGCTGCCCTACATCGGCACAGAGGACTATGTTTTTGTCAGCTACGCCCACGACGATAAAAAGCAGGTCTACCCGATTTTGAAAAGGCTCCAGCAGATGACCTGCCGCGTCTGGTACGATGATGGCATTCAGGGTGGAGAAAACTGGCGCAGGATCGTTGCCGGAAAGCTGCAGGAGCCAAACTGCAGTACTGTTTTGTGGTTTCATTCCCACGCCTCTTCTCAGAGCGATCCCGTGGCAGGAGAGCTGGAGCTTGCGCAGAGCATCCACAAAAAGATCGTTCCCGTTCTGATCGATGATGTACCGCTCAAGGGAGAAGAGATCCTGATGTTCCCCGGTGCAAACCGGTTGGACCTCCGGTCTGATGGATTTTACGCAAGGCTGAGAGCCTCCATCCCTGCCTCCTCCTTTGCGGCAGACCATGCGGGAGATACGGAAGCCTGAGCGCTTTGTTATGGACAGAGGAGCGTCCCCCGATGGTATCCATTCTGAGGTGAAGTCAGATGCTTTGCACGGCACGCGCTGTCAGATCTACGAGAAACCCGGAGTCGGTCTGGTAGAAGAACATCCGGTAGAGCATCCTGAGCGTCTGCAGATGCTCGGCGCGAAGCTGATGCACCGCCCACAGGCTTGGCAGCAGAAGCAGCAGTGCTCCTGTCAGCACACAGAACCGGATGTGCGCCTTGCGGTTCCGCTCGCGGACGACCCAGCAGCGGCATTGATCCGGATCGTCGATGGCTCGCAGCTCCCAGTCCAGACAGCAGCGGCGGAACCAGCCGCTCAGCAGCAGCCACACCAAAAGCAGCCCGGCTCCCAGCATAGGTGCCCGGGAGACGGTCTCTAAGCCGAACAGCCATTCCAGCGGGGCCAGATTTACGGCCACAGCAAACAGGCCGCCCGGCTCCCGGCAGATATCTCCCGCAGGGCTCAGCCAGACGGCAAGCACAAGCCCCGCATACAGGATCGGGATCAGCTCCGGGGAAACCATGCCCCCGTATAGCTCCGGCTTCTGATAGAAAAGGATGCCGGTTGCCGCAGAGCTTATGCCGCCAGCCAGCCAACCCGGCAGGTGTTTTTTGATTTTTTTCCATTTCATGATCCTGACCATCCTGTTCGTAGGTATGCTCTCCGATTTTGCTTCTCTCTGCTGTATCAACAGCATATAACCTCCCAATGCAAGGTTCCTGACGGGGAACGCGATTTTTGCCCGGGGAGAACGTTCATACGATCCATCTGTTCAAAAAACGGAGCTGCTGCACAAGTCATTTTCTGTGCAGCAGCTCCGTTTTGCAGTGGATCACGAGCTTTCCATGATCTCCGCAAGGAGCTGCCCGATGTTCAGGATACCGCTGCGGTCGCTGATCGTAATGATCCCCAGCTCGTTGCCGCGCTTTTTCTGAAGCAGATTGGCCTCCCTTTTGGAAAGCTCGTCGTCATAGGTATTGCCCACGATGACCTGTGAAGCGCCGATTCCAAACCGGTTCACCAGACTGTCCAGCCTGTAGTAATAATCGGCCTTCAGCGTTGCGACAGCCTTGCACTCCACGATCATGCTCCGGAAGCCCTTCGTCAGCACAAGATCCAGTTCATTCCTGAGGCCTGCCCAGCGGAAGGTGCAGCCGGTCACCACATCGTCAAAGCAGCCGCTTTTCAGAACGCTGTAATAGGTATAGAGCTCCAGGATCCCGCCGGCGCAGGTCATGAGCCTCCGGATGCGCGGAGAGGTATAGACGAAGCTTGCACCGGTGCCGTTTTCCCGCAGCCTCAGGGCGCGGATAAAGCCTTTTTCCTGCAGCATTCTCAGCACCGGAAGCCCGCAGTCCGACAGGCAGGAAATATCGGCATCGTCTACCTTCAGATCGTTGCAGCAAAACTGGAAATACTGATAAGCTCCCACCGTCCGCCGCTCCATGCGGGGCGCGTAATAGGGGAGCAGGAGCTGCGGCTCGCAGAAGATCCTCCCGATGTCCGCATAATAAGGCTGCGGTGTATGGAGCGTGAGCTTGCAGGTATCGCTGGTGTAGCGGACCACAGAGGAATCCTCCCGGGCCAGCCCGAGGGTCATCATTTCCTGCAGCAGCCTCCGGACACTGCGGAACGTATAGTCCGGCAGAAAGAGCTCCAGTACCGCATCCTCTGCATAACGCACTGCACGCTTTGGAATGGATACCTTTACAACGGCACTCTTGTCGTAGCGCTCGAGCTCTGCGCAAAGCCGGTTCCAGCCTTTGACGCTTGCATCAAAGCCTCCGCAGCTGGTCGTATAGATCTCCCACAGTGTTTCGTAATCCTCGGCCAGCTCCGGCGCATGGAACGTACAGTCGGAAGCATTGGCCAGTGCAAACATATCCTGCACCCGGATAAAGGCATCGGTTTTTACATACTGTAAAGCATCACAGCCGCTGGTATCTGTGAACCGCTTGTGCTTCCAGTCAAACTGGAAATGGGGCAGCCCCAGCTTTTCCAGTCGGATGAAAAAGTCTGCATTTTTACGGGCAAGGCTCGGGGCAAAGGGCGCGTTCCCGTAATCATAAAGGTCCACAGGCGTTTCCTTCAGTGCCTGCAGAAATTTCTCGCCGGCCTCGTCCGGGTCTGCCACATCCACAAGCCGAACCGCTTCCAGCTCCTCCCTCAGGCCCTCCAGCACCTGCCCCAGTGCTTCCCGGTGCTCATCCGGGACACAGCTCAGGCAGCAGACCAGAAGCCGAATGCTGCAGTGCGTCTTGCTGCCGCGGAAATAGCTCAGCACCGCGCGCAGCTTTTTGTCCAGAAGGTCCGCTCTTGAATCCTCGTCGAAGCAGTAGAAATAGCAGAGCCGCTCCGGGTTCAGCACGGTAGCGGCTGCCACACTGGAAAAGACCGCCTCGCTCCGTCCGCCCTCACGGCGGCCATCCTCCAGTACAGCGGCCATGGAATGCGCATACCGGTAGGTCAGAATAAAGGGGATGGCCTCCACCAGAAGCTTATCGTTGGCCTTGTAATCCCGGTACAGATTGCTTTCGATCACGGGGAAGAACAGCTTTTGAAGAACTGCCAGCCGCTCCATAAACCGGGCACTGCGCTCTTCGGGCAGCCGGGCAGCGGCCTTTTTCAGCTGCTCCTGATAGCGCCCGTACTGACGGGAGTAGCTTTCGCTGCCGCGCAGGATATTCTTCAGCGCAAGCTCATACTGCCCCAGTGCCCGGAGCGCCTCGTTTTCGTCCGGCGGAAGCTGGTCGCGGAGAAACGCCAGCTCTGTCTGGTAAGAGGAGCTGCGGCAGAATTCCTCCGCGCTCTGTTTGAAGCAGCGGTGCAGCTCGATGGACATTCGGTCCAGCTCGTCCAGCGAAGCCTCCACCGGCCCGTTGTCCCACTTGGCATGGTGATCGGCCCGGTACGCTTCGGTTTCCAGCGGGGCGCCGACCCGGCTGCGCACCATGCAGGGATGCGTCAGGTTTGCCTCATCCTTGACGGAGCCGCGGGCAACACAGCTTTGCAGCTCCAGCGTTCCGTCCGCAGTCCGCGGAGCCCTCCAGCCGCACACGGCACGGTCAATGACCCAGCGGCGGTGCTCCATGGCGACCAGCTGGTCAAATTGCTTCTGGGCGGCCGGGTCAGTCTGACGGCGCTCCAGAAGCTCTGCGCAACGCCGTGCGCCTTCCTCCATGCTGTCATAGTGCAGGTGGATGCTGCGCAGCTTGTACTGGATCGAGAGGACGAAGGAGATCGACGAGGCAAAATTGTAGCGTTCCCGCGCGGTCCTGCCGGAAAAAAGCGCGCTGCGCTCTGCGGCGACATCGGTGTTCCGCATACTCATCCATGAGATGTGGGTGTTAAACGCCATTTCTGCCAGAGCCTTGTCAATGGAGGAGAGCTCCAGCGGCTTATTGATCCAGACCGGGTACAGCATTTCCGTCTCGTCGACTTCCGTTTCTTTTCCGGAGAGCGTATAGGCCACCGGGCATTTCCCACAGAAGGCCTCCCGCATGGCCCGGGCAATGCTTTGGCTCAGCGCATCATCCTCCAGTGCCACAAGGATATAGCTGTATTCCTTCCGGCTGCTCCGGGCGGCAGCTGCCATCTGTTCTGCCAGACTGCCGTTGATGCTGCACAGGCGAAGGGTGCTGTCCTGCTCCAGCAGCAGCTGGGTCGGCGAAAGAAAATCCAGCGTTGCAAATGCAGCTTCTTCCTTTCCGTCCAGAGAGCCGTCCACATTGACAAATTCCGGCAGGGCAGGGCGGAAGTCCAGATAAGCTTTTTTGCTGGCAGCGGGATCGTCCGAGACTGCCAGAAGGTTCAGGCTGGTGCCGATCATCTGCCCGGCCTGCAGGCAGCAGTCTATAAAGGTCTGTCCATAAGAGGAGCCGGCTCCCAGCAGCAGGACGTTCAGCTCCGGTGATGCTTCATCGACGCCCTGATAGAGCGGATGCTCATACAAAAGCTTCTGGATGGCGATGCGGGGATCGGCCAGACCGGTATTCCGGTGCTCCCGCTGCCGGTCAAGCAGCAGCTCCAGCTGACGGACAGCCGCTTCCAGATCTGCCTTCAGGTCATCGCAGCATGGGTAACGTTTATAGGGGGAGGGCGCAAGGCATTTCTGCAGGATGCTGCAGATGCGTGAGAGCAGGGCAGCGTCCGAGTTCACGACGGACTCAAACAGTGCAGACCCCTTGACCAGCATGGGAATGCGGGAATAAAAGCGATCCTGATACAGCCCATCCGGGATGCTTTTGGAAAAAACAACGGCGTGGAAGAGCGTTGCGCCGATGGAATAAATATCAGACAGGTCATTTTTAACGCTCTCCGGGGCGTGATAGCCCTTTGTGCCGACGACCGTCAGCTCTTCTCTTTTTGCATCGTAACGGCGCAGCGTATTGATGTCATACAGGGAGATGCTGTTCGGCCGGACCCGGAGATCACTGTCATACAGCAGCATAAAATTGGAGGGCTTGATGTCCAGATGCAGCAGCCCGGCGGTGTGCAGCGCCTTGATGCAGTCGGTCAGAGAAACCATCACAGACAGGATCTCGTGCAGCTTTTTCTCCGGCCGCTGCGTAGGTGCTGCCCGCAGCTCGTCCAGATAGGCCTCAAAGCTCTTGCCGGAAAAGCCCGGTGACCAGAAATAGACGGTTGGACGAACCGGTGCTCCGGCAGTCCTCAGCTCCGTCATGGAGCTGAGGAGCCTTCCCAGAGGCTTGGTATGCTCGGCATCGGCAGCCGGGCGAACGACCGGACAGCCGTAAAGGAACTCCCCCTGCTGGATATAGCTTTTCAAAACCTCGTTCCGAGGGTCCTCTTTCATTGCTTCCAATAAATGATCGTAGGCCCTCCGGTAGCTCCTGCACAGCGCCTCAAACGTCCGCACCGTGCCGCAGCCGGGGATAAGCTGGCCATTGGGCAGCCGCTCCAGCGCATAGAACTCGCCCTCTGTCTCGCAGGGATAAAACTCCTTTAGCTTTCCGGTTTCGATCCTGCCGTCCGGACGAACACGGGTGGCTTCGTAGCAGATACTGGAGCTTCCGGTCCCTACCACCGAGTGCACGGTATATCGATCCGGCGAACGGCCGTCCGGGCTTCGGGACAGCAGGATGCTGCCTGTCAGGTATACACGATAATCCTCTCCCATAAAAGCTTCCTTTCTTCTGAGACCGGCGCTCATCGGCGGTCTCGTATCAGGGTGATATAGCTGCAATCGTCTGCCGGGGTGCTCCTCCGCAGCGCCCGATCCAGCTGCTCCCAATTCCGGGCTCTCCATGCCTCTGAAACGTTTTTTCGGTGCAGCACCCGCAGAAAGCCGTCTGAGCAGAGCAGAATGCCTTCCCCCAATCCGATCCGGGTCTCCTGCACCTCCACCGCCCGGGCGGCTCCGATCGTTGTGGTCAGGCAGGGTCGGCCGCCATAAGCTCCGGGAGGCAGCAGGGAGACCGTTTTTTCCGTGCCAAGGCGCAGAATGCCGCCGTCACCCAAGTTGACCAGAACCGCGTGCCCGGTCGCCTTTTCCAGAAACGCCAAGGCAAGCGTGCTGCCGTAATCCTGCAGCGGCTCCTCCGGGGCTTTGTTTTGTTCGATCTGATATAAGATCTGTTCGGTCAGAAGGTAAGCCAGCCTCCGGGGTGGGGAGCGGAAAAAATCGGCGCCCTCCCATGCCAGGATCTGTCCGGCGGCCTCGCAGGCCAGCCGCGCCCCCTCTCTGCTTTTCCGGCAGCCGGAGGCTCCGTCGGCAAGTACAAGAACTGCCTCAGCGGCTGTCTCCCAGCTGTAAAGCTGATCCTGATTTTCCTGTCCGCGGGACAGATGGTACGCTCCGCATTGGCTGAATGAATGGATCTGCATCGTATGTGCCTCCTCTTGTTTTTCCTGACAAAAGCTTACCCTCTGCCCGGAGAAAAACGCGAAGGGGGAAGCACCTCTCAAAGGTCGGGCGACAAATACTGGGTGGTGTCCAGCAGATAAAGATAGAGCTCGCACACCAGATACATATCCAGAATGATCTTGCTGCTCAGGGGCTGGAAGCGTGCCTGCTCCAGCAGCGGGCTGATCTTTCCGGCGTAATCCTCATATACCTTTGCGAAGGTATCCATGGTGTCCGGATCAATGGTGGCGATGTAATAATTGAAGTGCAGGATCATCAGCTCACTGCGGGTGATCCGCTTCATCAGGCGGCGGGACAGGATGCCGGAAAGGTCGGTGGCCAGTGCAGCTGCATCGGCAATATACTGCTTGCTGACCTTCTGGAGGAAATATGTCAGCTGCGGGTCCCGATATTCCCGGCTGCCCAGATAGAAGGCAGATGTAATCTGCACCGGGCAGTCCAGCTTTGCCAGAAGCGCGTCCTCGGCTTCCCGACTTCCGGCCGCATTTTTCTTATAAGGGGAAAAGCCCTGCAGCTCCTTGCCCCGGCTTGTCCGGAGCAGCCGGACGGTATAGCCCATTTTTTCCAGCTGACAGCTCAGCCTTTTGATCTCGGCCTCCTGCTGCTCTTTCGTCTTGTCTCCGAGCTTTTCGGAAAGCGAGCAGCGCAGCACCTTCAGTCGGGGAATGTCATACCCGATCTCTACCAGCCGTTTCCACGCATTGAGCACGGTGACCGCCTCCGTCCCGGTATCTGGCGCGTCCTCGCTGTCGCTGCCGTTTTTCTGCTGCTCAAATTTCAGGAGCTGCCTGACCGCGCCGGAGAAATGCTTTTCGAGCTCGCGCTGGAGCAGGAGCCGGTCCGGAGCCGTCTCGCGTGCCAGTACATGGAGCAGCTCGACCATGAGCTGCCGCATATGGATATTGTACCGGCCCGTTTTGGAGCGGACGCGGTCGTCCAGCGCTGCGACCACGCGCAGAAAGTCCTTGTCGGCAGCAAAGGTGTGCTCCAGCTGGCTGCGCAGCTTCCAGCGGAAGGGCGTACTGTTGAGGTTCAGCTCCTCTGCAATGCAGCTGTTCGTATCCTGATCGAGGCCTTCCGTATCTCCGTCAAAGAGGCTGACCCGCTCCTGATCCTGCCCGGCCAGATATTCCTCGGCCAGCTCCTGCGCCGTGTTTTCACCGGAGGCGATCATGATGCGGTACTGCCCCGCCGCCTCCGGCGACAGGACCAGATAATTTCTCGCGATAAAGGTCGGCAGCTGAGCCGGTGTTTTTTCCAGAAGCTCCCGGAACAGCTCCTGCTTATAGACCAGCGTCCTTTCCTCCGCCGCAGACGGCAGCCGGAGGGGGCGCTTTTTTTCCTTTTTCAGCGAGTTGGCCTTGCGGATACAGGCCGAGATCAGGCGTTCTGCCGCATCGATCCGTTCACCGGGCGTCAGAGCCAGCTCGGTATGGGACAGGTAGTAGAGATAAATGCACTCCACAAAGCTTTTATAATTGATGCCTTCTCCGGTGGGCTCCCGTTCAATGGTCTTTGCGTGGCTGAGTGCGGGGTCCAATGCCTGCAGAAGCTCGTTGCTGTAAAAATCATGAAAGAGATTGCGCTCCACATCCCGGTCCCGCTCCCGGCTGCCGTCCAGAGAAAACGTCATGCCGAACATCAGCGCAAAATGATACAGCGCCACACGGGTCCTTCCGTTTCCCCGGAAGCTGGCCGAGGCGAGGTCGTTGCACAGGCTCAGCAGCTCCGAATCCGCAGCCTTTGCCGACTCGGCATCCTTTTTGTCCTGCACATAAATGGTGTCCATATTGTCCGCTGCACCCGTTCGGCTTACCCGGGGGATCGTTCGCAGCTGCCTGCGAAGGTCGGTCTCCACGCTGTCCGCAAGCTGCTGTGCAGCTTCTGTATCCGCAGCTCCGCTCTGCTCTGCCGCCTCGGCACACTGCTGCACGCGCTCCAGTACGGAGGGCTTTGCCTCTACACGCCGGCGAGCCAGAAAGCCGTCGAGCTGCTGCAGGGTTTGCGGGGAAAGCTCCAGCTGCTCCAAAGCCAGCCGGGTCCGGTAATTCTTCACACGGCAGACAATGAACTGCAGTGTCTCTGCCGGACTCAGCCTTTTGGCATCGGCTGCCGCCAAATGCTGCACAAAAATCGCATCGGTGATCCTGTCCGTCAAAAAAGCACGCTTCTTTTCCTCCGGCAGGCTGCGCAGCTCCTTCTGCTCCGCCGGGGTCAGATGCTTCTGTGCCCATTCCAGCGGCATTGCCGTGCGGTAGCGCTTAAAGGAAGGGCTGCTGCCCAGGAGGAACTTCTTCAGGATCACGACCCGAACGGGCTCCTGCTTATACTCCGGTGCAAGCCGCCGGACCAAACGCTCCATGAAGTCAGAGCCTCTGGGAAACTGCAGATACATATCGTAAAACGCATTCAGCAGCTCGGTTTTGATCTCGTCCCGGTCAGGGATGCTTTTCAGCAGTGTGCGGTCCTCCGCCAGCCTCTGCGCGTTGATGCCCTTTTGATCAAGGCCGCGTGCCTCGCACAGACGCTCCAGATCGTTCATGCGGAACCTTTGGACAGCTTTCGGCACACGATCCAGCTGTGCCAGCACACGTTCAAAGTCCTCCCGGCTGTAATAGCTGCTCAGATCCTCCTTCAGCTGTTCAAACAGACGGTCCATGTTTTCGGTGATATCAGGGGAGCCGGCCATAACGCATCCTCCTTTTTCTGCGCGGTTTCAAAACAGAATTTTCAATGCAGTCATTATACCATTTCCGTCAGGATGTTCCAATGACAGGATTGGCCAAAATTTTGCCGTGTTTTTTTGGAAAAAAGACATCTCCCCCTCCGGAAAGCCTCAAAAGGCGGTGGGATAGTATTTTCAGAATCCAAAAAGAGAGGAAGGATCCCAAATGGCACTGACCACGGATTACAGCGGCCGCACCCTGCACGGCCAGAAACGGGACTACCATCTGGACGCTCCGCTGAACGGCGGTTCCGGCGGCGAGGGACGCATCTATACCCTGCAGGGGGACAGTTCCCTTGTTGCAAAGCTCTACCACGAGGACCGCTACGTCAAGGCACCCCATGATCGTGCTTACCAGAAGCGCAAGCTGGAGGCTATGCTGAAGCTGAAATTCGATCCGCGCTATCAGGGCAGCTGGTGCTTTGCATGGCCGCAGGATATCCTGCTTGAGCAGGGCCGGCTGGTGGGTTACGTTATGCCCCGGATCAACACCCGGTATATGCTGAACAGCGTCTACAACGACACCCGTGCACAGATGTTCCCGCACTGGACCTGGCGCACCATGACACAGGTGGCCTACAACCTGTCGGTCAACATCGCTTCGCTGCACCGCAGCGGCATTGTTGCGGGCGATCTGAACCCGGCCAACATGATGGTAGACCCCAGAAACCATCTGGTCGTGATGATCGACTGCGACTCCTATGATGTGTACGATCCGGATACGCAGGAGCATTTTCCCTGTATGGTAGGTACCGCCGAGGTACTGGCCCCCGAGCTGCAGATGGTGGGCGACCTGAGCAGCCCCAAGGCCAAATTCACAAAAGAATCCGACTGCTTCTCGCTGGCGGTGCTGATCTTCAAGCTGCTGATGAACGGCTATGATCCCTTTGCCAAGCGCAGCCTGAGCCCCACCCGCTCCTCTGCAGCTCTGGCCGGTGCGAACATGGACATTCTCGCGGGAGCCAGCATCTATGTGAAGCCGATCCCCGGCAAGGCCCGCCCCGTGGGTGCGCCGGATTTTTCCATTCTGCCTCAGGAAATACAGGCTCTGTTCCGAAAGGTATTTCTCTACGGTCCTTACCCGGATTTCATGCAGAAGCTCGCGCTGCGTCCCAGTGCTGCACAGTGGTGTGCGGCGCTGGATCGGATGTATCTCTCCATGGATGAGGCCAAGGGGCAGATGGTGAAGTGCCGGGCAAATGAGCATCACCTGTATCCCAAAGGCCTTTCCGACTGCCCGTGGTGCCGTGCGCAGAAAGAGCTGGACGACGTTATGAAGCAGATGTTTCCGAGCGCCCCAGCCGCACCGTCGCCTCCGGCAGGCTCCTCCGGCGGCACACCTGCGGCTGCCGGTACCGTGTCCGGGGTACAGCGGTCGCCATGGCTCTTTCTGTTCCTGATGGCCGGGTGCAGCAGCCTTGGCGCCGGACTCTTCGGCCCGGCTCTGGCGGGTCCTCTTGGACTTGGCGCATCGGATATGCAGCTGATCACAGGGCTCGTGGGCTGCGTTATCAGCGCCCTGATCGCCGCGCGTTACTGGAAGCGTTACCCCGGCGCAGCCTCTGTCTGGCCCTACTGGATGTTCGGCCTGAGCATGATCCTGCTGGCACCGCTGGCTGTGCTCGTACTGGCGGGGCTCCTTGCTCTGGTGCTGGAAATTCTGAAGATCATTTTTCTGTGCATCTTTGCACTGGGGCTCCTGAGCTCTCTGTGCGGCGGCTGATGCAGGAGGGAGGAGGAAATGCACACGATGAAAGCAAAGGGCTCTTTCTCTCTGCGCCGGCTGCTGCGTATGGCCCTGCCCCTTCTGGCTGCGCTGGGGATCTCTGCCCTGTATCTGATATTCCGGCAGCAGCTACAGCAGCTGGCTCTGCTGGGCTACGGCGGGCTGTTTGCAGCCTGTCTGGCTGCAAATTCCACCGTTTTGCTGCCAGCCAGCAGCACACTGTTCACTGCCAGTGCATCCATGGCTCTGGATCCGGTTTTGTGCTGTCTGATCGGTGCTGCCGGGGCGGCAGCCGGAGAGCAGGTGAGCTACTGGTGCGGCCGCTCCGGCGCACGGGCCGCAGCAGAGCCTGCCCGGGCAGACCGCTTTGCGGCACTGGTGGCAAGCTACGGCGCTTGGGCCGTGCTGCTCTTTGCATTTCTGCCGCTGCCGCTGTTCGACCTTGTCGGTCTGGCCTGCGGCGCAGCAAAAATGCCGCTGCACCGTTACATCCCCGCGTGCTTTGTTGGCAAGCTGCTGAAGCTGAGCTGCTTTGTGCTGACAGCACACGGTATGCTGCCGCTATTTTTTTCCCTGCTGGCAAAATAAAATGCTCATTTTTTGCTTCCCCCTTTTCAAAACGTGAAAAAGAGGGAGTTTACTTAAAGCACAGCAGAGGGGAACCGCTCCTCTGCACAGAAAAAACAAAAATAAAGGAGATTCAATTATGGCTACCGAACGTTTTGCAAGTCTGCCCCCGATCGACATCACCGAAAAGCACTGCCCCACCGTTATTCTCAGCGATGGCTCCAGTTCCATGGGTGGAATCGGTATCCAGTCGGTCAACGCTGGTCTGGTCGAATTTGGCAACGTGCTCAAAAAGGATGAGAAGGCTGCGGGCACGATCGATGTTGAGGTCATCTCCTTCAGCAATACCGTCAACCGCGAGACCGCCTTTACCCCCGCTGCAGAGTATCAGGCTCCCACGCTGCGGGCTGAAGGCTGCACCGCCTTCAATCAGGCACTGATCACCGCGCTGCAGGATCTGCGCGCCCGCAAGGATCAGTACAAGACCATGGGCGTTTCCTACTTCCGCCCCATTATCTTTGCCATGACGGACGGTCTGGCTACGGACAGTGAGTACGAAGCCGAGGCAAAGCGCCTGCTGAACGAAGCCTATGCCAACAAGGGCGTCACCCTGTATGTGATGGCGGTTGGCAATGCGGATGTGGAAAAGCTGCGCAGCTATCTGCCGGGCGGAAAGGGCAAGGTGCTGAAGGCAGACTACTCTTGCTTCAAGGAGGCGTTCATCTGGTTCTCGAATTCTATGGTAAATCTCGCCAAAAGCGATCCTTCTCTCGAGAACGTGAAGACCCTGCCGACTCCTGCGTGCGTCACGGTCTGCTGATTATAAGAAAAAAGGAGAGATCATTATGGATACCTTGAATACCTTTGCATCGCCGGTTTCTGCCCCTCTGAACGGGGATGACCGGAGCTTCCCCCTGCAGGAGACGGAGCCCGGCTTTATGCCGCCCATGAACATTTCGGAGTCGCATCTGCCCATCGTTTTCCTGTTTGACCGTTCTCTGAGCAACGAGCTGAATGGCGGTGATGAGGAAATGCAGAACAGCGCGGCGGCCATCGAAGCCTCGCTGCAGAGCAGCGCCAAGGCTGCAGGCTGTATGGATATTCAGATCATCACCTTCGGACGTGAAGTCCGTGTTCTGCAGGACTGGGTCTCCGGCACCGACTATCGCGCTCCTCAGCTGCCCGAGCCCGACGGCGAGACCCCTCTGTACGAAGCGCTGGAATTGGCGCTGGACAACCTTCAGCAGCGCCGCAATATGTATTATCAGCTCGGCATGAGCAGCTACGTTGGCACCATTATTCTGGTGACCGACGGCGCCGCCACGGACTCCGAGCGGAAGGACGCCGTCCTTGCCCGTCTCCACGACATGATGCACCGCAACAAGGTCTGCATCGTACCGCTGGGTGTGGGGAAGCAGGTCGATTTCGGCGACCTGAAGGAGATCGCCGACAACGGTCCCATCCTCAAGGCTGCCGATGCCTCCAATTTCAGCGAGGCCCTCAACTACCTGACGGACAGTATGTCTGACCTGCTGGTGCACAGCGGCCCGAGCAACCAGACTACGGTCGTGAATGTTCTGAAGGGTCAGACGGCACAGGATGCCCCTGAGTCCGAGGACGACAACTGTCTGGATATGTGATGCTCAGGCGGCCGCCCGAAGTGTACATGACCGGAAGGGGAGAAGATTCCATGAACGTTATCACGGAGAGTCGGCAGTTTTATCAGCTGTCGGGAGATTCTTTCGGGGAAGGAGGTGAATCCCGGATCTATGGCGTGGAGGGGCAGCCCTCCCTTTGCGCCAAGATCTATAAGAAGGGTAAGCCTGAGCAGGAGGCCAAGATCCGTGCCATGGTGAACGAACGGTTCGACGGCATGGTGGAGGGCCGCCGCCTGTATGCGTGGCCTCTCCACCTGCTGTATGACCCGACCGGAAAGTTCGTAGGCTACCTGATGCACCGTGAGGAGGGACAGCCGCTCTTCAACGTGATGCGCCCGGACAAGCGTGACAAGGTGTTCAGCACGCCGTACAACTGGACGCACTCCATTGCGGTAGCCTATCATCTGGCGTGGATCTTCGAGCACGCCCATGACCACGGGTACATCATTGGCGATGCCAACAGTGCAAACTTCCTCGTCCGCAAGGACGGCTCTGTGGTGGTAATCGATGTAGACTCCTTCGAGTTCACGGATAAAGCCACGGGCCAGCATTACCGCACCGGTGTGGGTGTGCCCTCCTATGTGCCGCCCGAGCTGCAGGGCAGAAATATGTCCCGCAACAACTATACCGAGGCCAGCGACGATTTTGCCTTGGCGATCCATCTGTTTGAGCTTCTGGTGGGTGCGCATCCGTTCTCGGCGGCCATCCAGACCACCGATCAGCAATCGCTTCCTTACAGCGATGCAACGTACAATATCGTGCACGGCATCTGCCCCTGGTTTCGCCAGACGCCCAATGTGAAGGTTCCTCTTTATGCACTGGATCTGGCTGCGCTCCCGGCAAAGTTCCGCACGGCATTCGGATATACCTTTACATACGATGAGAACACGGTAAGGGCTGCCATTCCCAACCGCGTAAAGGCCGGCATTTACAAGATGCTGCTGCTGGAGCTCTACCGCCGCCGCTCTTTTGTGACCTGCAGTGCCAACCCGGCCCATCGCTACCTCAAGGATCACAACCGCAGCTGTCCCTTCTGCGCGGCGGAGCAGCGTGTCCGGTCTGCATGGGAGCAGCTCAGCGGCGAACCGCCGCAGCCCACTGTTCAGCCGGCTTCTTCCCGGCCTGCCGTATCGGTTGGTTACCCTGCCGGAAATCCGGTGCCCCGCCTTACGCCTTCGGCCTCCGGCGGTGCATCGGCCAATGCTTCCTCCGGATCGAAGAGCAAAACGCTGCTGCGCTCCTTCAAGAGCCTGTTCAGCAAGTCCTGAGGAAGGAGCGTGCTCATGAAGCGGATCCCATGGCGCAGCATCTGGCAGCGGCTTTTGCAGCGTCCGGCGTGGGCAAGGGTGCCCACGGGTACGCCCATTCGCAGAGATGCCAATATGCTGTATCTCTTCATGTGTTCGGCGGGTGCAGCCTCCGGCGTGATCCTGACGAACCCGCTGCCCGGGCTTCTGCCACAGCTTGCCGGTTCGGGGGAAGCGATGCTGCTCATCGGCAGCACCGGGCTCTTTACCGGGTGGCTGACAGCACACTGGCTTGAGGAACGCTACACCACCGCTGCGAATGCGTGGCCCTGGCTGGCGCTCTCTGCGCTCCAGCTTGTGCTGGCTCCGCTGGCTTTACTGGCCGGGATGCTCCTCATCGGCGGAGTGCTCGGCGTCATCGCGGCTGTTCTCAGCGTGATTTTTCTGTTCGTATTCCTGATCTTCCTGATTCTGGGAATCTTCGGCGGCTGAGCCCGCCCAACAAAAGGAGAATTAGCATGGATAACCTGGAAAAAAACATCCCCGATGCAGAGCCTGCGGCTGCAGATAAGGAACCGATGGAAAAGCCGGAACGCAGCCTCTGCATCGGCCCCATGGTCTGTGCGGCACAGTCCGATCAGGGGGTGTACCATATCCGGAACAAGATCCCCTGTCAGGACAGCAGCGGCTGTATGGCGGTCCCGGAGACGGGTCTGCTGCTGATGGCCTCGGCAGATGGCGTCAGTGCCTGCCGCCGGTCCGATATCGGCAGCAAGGCGGCGGTAACGGCTGCCCTGAATTACCTCAAGGGGCAGCTGACGGCGCTGCCTGACGATGCCGAAGCGCGGGACTGCAAGCTCGTTACCGAGCTGCTGCCCGCTGCCTTTCAGGCGGCCCGCGACTGCGTGGAGGAGCTTTCGGAGAAGCTGAACTGCCTGACCTTTGAGCTGATGTCCACACTGGATGTGGCAGTCTACGATGGCTCCTCTCTGTGGTATGCCCACTGTGGTGATGGCGGCATCGTGGTGCTGGATCAGGCGGGCACCTACCGCATGGTAACAAAACGGCATAAGGGCAAGGATGGCGATGATACGAGCAGCCATGTGGTCCCGCTGCAGGGTGACACGAACGAATACGAGTTTGGCAAGCTTGAGAATGTGCTGGCGGCTGCTCTGTGCACGGATGGTGTGCTGGACTCCTACGTTGCCAAAGCGAAGCTGCATAACCGCGTTTACGGTCCGTTCCTCGCGCAGCTGCTGGAGCCGGCGCAGAAGGGTCATGAAGCGCTGCTGGAGCAGCTCAGCGATCTCCTTGCAGCTCCGGAGTATGCCAACCGTTATGACGATGATCTGACCCTTGTGCTGGCCGCCAACACCGACGCACTCAAAACCGCCGTCCTGCCTGCCTTTGACCGGGAGGCATGGGACCGCGAAACGATGAAAGTCAAGGAACAGCTGAAGAAAGAGCTGTACGGTCAGCCCTCCGCTCCGATCGGGCCGGTCGTCAGCCGTCCCGCCCAGCCTGCCGCTGCCAAGACCCGTCCGGCACCCGAGGCCGTACCGCAGCACCGCTGTACGGCAGCGCAGGCAGGCGCTGCGCGCGGGCAGCGTATGCAGGACGACCGCACATGGCAGGTCGTGCAGGCTGCCGGTCTCCGTGTTCGGGGCGCGCTCCGGGATCTGTCCGCCCTGATGGTCGATCTGATGGAGGACAGTCTTTACAGCGTTGAAATGGAGTATGAACAGGTGTGTCCCTGCTGTGGTGCACGCACCCGCGTCTCTGCTGAGCGGGTGCCCTGCTATTGTGCCTACTGCGCCCACCGACTGCGTTGATCTACCGAAAGGATGGAGCCCTCATGCCGGAAAATCCTCTGCTGGCGTTTCCCCCGCAGTTTGCTTACTACCGTAAGCTTCTCACCTCGGACGAGCAGCGGGCGTATGACCAGCTGGCAGACGCACTGGCACGCCTGCAGTTCACCGTCAAGCTCCCGCTCCTTGCCCCGGATGCTCTGAGCCGGGTATTCACAGCCTTGCGCTATGACCACCCGGAGCGGACGTTCTACATCGATTTCAACACAGCCGTCGGCTTTACCTGCCGCAGTCTCTTTGGCGGCTCCACCACTGTGAAGGTCGAGCCGCTGTTTTCACCGCCGGAGCTCCGGCAGAAGCTGGAGCTGGTCGCTGCCTACACACGCCGCATCCAGCAGCGCGGACAGGCCTTGGGGCTATGCAGCGAGCGGGAGCTTGCGCATTGGCTGCACGATGTGCTGGCCTCTGGCATCCACTATGGCGGCATGGAGCGCCCGGAGGCCTTTACACTGCTGGGCGCGGTGGAGGGAGAGGCCGTGTGCGAAGGCATTGCCGTGCTTTACAAGTACCTTTGCAGCATTTTCGGTGTTCACAGCTTTGTTGTGATCGGACATCTCGAGGGCAACGGCTCCGCTTCGGAGCCTGAGAACAACCACGCTTGGAACATCGTCCACATGGGCAGCCAGAATCTGTTCGTGGATGTGACCTGCGACCTTACGGACACGGGAGCACCCCGGCAGGACTGCTTTGCCAGAACAAGAGCCGAGCTCCGCGCCACCCACCGACCCGGCGATCTTCGCGCCATTCCCGACATTACCCGTTGGCAGGCCGCATCCGTCTGAGCTGCGGCCAAAGGAAAGGAAGCTGTCATGGTTCCTGTTGTTCAGCTCATGGAGGACCGCTTTACAACGTATGCCGTTGTGCGCATCGATGGGCAGAGCGTTTCTGCACTCAGCCCCCTGTCGGCCTGTGCCGGGCAGGGGTTTCTGGAATATGCCGAAAAGCTTCCGGACTGGCTCCGGAGTGAATGCAACGGCCCGTTCACCGTGCAATTCTACGGCGGGGCGATCGAGGCCTGTATTCTGCGGGCGCTGTTCCGCCGGGAGACAGCCTGCAAGGGCTTTTCCTGCATCCCGCAGGAAAAAGAACTGATCCCGCTGGAAGAGCGCCTGAAGGCTGCACAGCGTGTAGCAAAGGCGTCCGCCCTGCAGCAGCTCTCGCCGCAGCCGATGCGCCTCCTGCAGCTGGGCGGCATCGACCAGACCCAAGCCCTTCTGCCGCAGCAGAACGCCTGCCGCTGGAAGCCCTGCCGGGGCGGCTGGTGCCTTTTTCCCAATACGCCGGACTGGAGCCCCGGCCTGCATCCGGCTTCGGGCAGCGGCACCCTGTTTGTGGCCGAGGCTGCCCGGCTCCGCCCGGAGCAGCTGACGGCCTCCGGGGCTGCTCTGCAGACCGGCGATGTGGTCTACTGCATTGATCCCGCAGGGGGGAGCGCACCTCGCTTTGCCGGATTTTTGCCCGTAGCACAAAGCACCGCGCTGCCCCGGTTCGTGGGCAGCGCAGCAGCCTTTGCTGCGTTTGCCGCCATGTGGGTGGAGGCCTTTGTGACCCGCCCGGCGCTGGCCCGGCTGCAGGCCGCAGCAAAGGGACAGAGCCACCATCCGCAGCAGCGCCGGGATGCCTTTGAGGAGGATGCCCTCCGCGCACTCCTCACCAGCCCGGTCCCGGCGGCGCGCATCGACCTGCCCGGGGAGCTTGAGCTGGGCAGTGTGTTCAGCCTGTCCGACGCGCTGCGGCATATTCCGGTTTCCGTTCCGGTAGAGCTCAAGGTCAGCCCCGGCGACCTGCTGCAGGGCTCCGGACAGCGCTGCCTGGCCGCGAGAGAAGGCACCCTGACGCTGCAGGTCTGTACCCGCGGCTTTTCCAGTCCGGAACGCGTGCTGGCCGCCCACAGCCTTCGCATCCGCCGCGTGGAGCGTGTGCAAAGGATCACGCTGACGCTGCCCGGAGCAGCGCCGGTTCCCCGGCAGGAGTTCCGTGTGGCAGCCCTCTGGACACCGCAGAAGGCCGAGAACCTGAATCAGGCCGTCTGGAGCGTTGAGCCGACAGGTCTTGCGCAGTCTCTGGGCGGCGGACGGTTCCGCGCCTGCCGACCCGGCAGCGGCGTCATCCGTCTGACCATC
The DNA here is from genome assembly GCA_934540955.1 of uncultured Faecalibacterium sp. Taxonomy (GTDB): domain Bacteria; phylum Bacillota; class Clostridia; order Oscillospirales; family Ruminococcaceae; genus Faecalibacterium. The sequence goes on along the minus strand of CAKTCY010000003.1, from coordinate 11,138 downwards.
GGACAGGTGCAGGGCACGGTGCCGCTGACCGTAAAGGCTGAGCCCACTGCCATCCGGCTGCCTGCGCAGATCGATCTGCGGATGCAGCAGGAGATGCCGGTAGCGTTTTCTCTGCTGCCGACCGGTGTGACGGCGCAGGTGCAGGGGCGTACCCTTGATCCGGACATTGCTGTTTACGATGCCGCCCGGGGCGTCCTTCTCCCGCGCAGGGAAGGCTCTACCACGCTGGAGCTGTCTGCCGCTTCGCCTGTCGGGGGCGCCTGCATCGGGCGCTGTACGGTCGTGGTGGGCCCGGAGCATGAGATCATCACCCCGGACTGGCCCACCGCCCTCATGGCACTGACCGGTGCGCTGGCACTTCTGAGCCTCGGCACAGCGCTTTCGCTGCTGTCCGCGCTGTTCTGTCTGTGCTGCGGCGGCTATCAGGGCGTTCAGGCTGTGCGGCAGCGCAGCAGCCGCCCCCGCTGGAGGCAGGAGCTGAGCCTTGGTGCAGCGGCCGGTGCCGCCAGCCTGCTCCTGCTGCTCGTCCAGCTGTTATGAAGCTCTCAGCTTACCCAAAACGCCCGCCGTCGTCACGGAACGACTGCGGGTGTTTTGCTTTTCCCCCTTCCGAAACCGCAGACCCCGGATGATAGTCTTTAGACAGAGCAAAAAACAAGGCGGGAGCGCCACCCGTTCCCGCCGGGATCAGACAATGGAGGTTTTCCTTATGGCAAAAGAAAAAGCTTTGACGGCAGAGCAGTTCCCGGATCATACGGAACAGCTCGCGGTGTCCGGTGCATTTTCCGCTGTGGCGGCATCGGCACAGGGCCGCAGCCACAAGCGGAGCGGCATCCCCTGTCAGGATGCAAACGCCATGCGCATTCTCCCGGAGGGCATTGTGCTGGCCGCCATTGCCGACGGTGTGAGCACCTGCCCGCTGTCGCATTTCGGCGCACAGTGCGCCGTTGCGGCCGCTCTGGACGCGCTGGAGGCTGCATTGGCGGAGCTGCCGGACAAAGAAGCCGCCCTGCGTGATGCCGCCCTGCTGCAGGAGCTGCTGCGCAGCAGTATGCTTGCAGCCAAGGCTGCGGTATCCGCTCTGGCAAAGGAGAAGGCTGCTCCGGAGCTCGACCTTGCTTCCACCCTGACCGTTGCGGTTTTTGACGGCAGTCACCTCCACTGCGGACACATCGGCGACGACGGTGCCGTGGTTCAGTATGCGGACGGCAGCTATGAAGCCGTCACGCAGCGTTGTAAGGGCGGGCCCGATGCTGCGGCCAACAGTGTGGAGCCCCTGCAGACCGCCCCCGAGCGCTGGACCTTCGTCTCTGCCGAAAAGCCGGTGGCCGGTTTTCTGCTCTGTACGGATGGGGTCCTGAACAGCTTTGTCCCGGAAAAAGGCGGATTGTTTTATCCGTTCCTGCAGAGCCTTCTCTATGGCACGCTGTCCGAGGGAGAGCAGACCCCGGAAAAGGCTGCCCGGACGCTGGCGGAGGACATCAAGGAATTGTTTGGCTCCGAGATGCTGGCCAAGCGCACCGAGGATGATCTCACCGCAGTGGTGGTGGTCCAGCGCGATGCACTGCAGAATTCCCCCGTGCCGGAATTTGATCCTGCTCAGTGGATGGCTGAGCAGGAGGCTCTGCGCAGGGAACGCTATGCAGCGTTGTACCCGGCGGCGGATCGGGAGCTGCCCGCGCCGCAGGAGGCTGCTGCGGCGCAGCAGCCCGATGCTCCGCAGCCTCCGGCAGACGCGCCTGAGGCCGCAGAGGCTCCGAAGCCGGAAAAGGAGGGATAAGAAATGCCCAACACCCTTCTGCAGTCTGCCGACGGGGCTCTGACCCTGCGGGAGGCTCTGCTGCAGCTCCGGCAGCGGCTGGAGCACGGCTACCTGTCGCAAGCGCAAGCCCCGGGCTGCGTGCTGCCGCCCTGCCAGCCGCGCACGTTTTATCCTCTGCGGCTGCTGCAGATCCAGCAGCTGGCATACAGCGATGAAAGCCTCCACGAGCGTCTTGTAAGTGTGTACGATGCCATCAGCAGCCTTGTGCAGAGCTGTTTTCTGATGGTAGAAGGCACCGAGACCGGCATCACGCTTTCGCTGGGCGTCCGGTCGCAGGCGCCGCAGGCCGCCGTCGGCCTTCTGCGGGCCGGGCTGGAGGCCAATTTTCCCGGCATCTTTCTGCGCGAGCTGGACAGCGCGGCTGTGGAGCAGACGATGTGTCGTCTGGAAGGCTCTGCTGCCGCCCGGCAGACCGTTTCGGCGGTAACGATCATCCCTTCTGAGCGCAAGCCGGGTGCCGAGACCGAGGCGCTGACGGTTCAGGGGCTGGAGAAGCTGGTCGAAAGCATGATGGGGAAGCGCTACACGGCCCTTCTGCTGGCGGTGCCCTATGCGAAGCAGGCTGTCGAGCAGCGCATCGCGGCGCTGCAGAATATCAGCACCCTGCTTTCTCCCTACGCAGAGCTCACGGTGCAGGCTGGCAGCTCGCAGGCCATCGGCCGCAGCGATGCGGTCAGCCGCTCGGTGGCAGACAGCCTTGTAAAAAATCTCTCTCTGGGGTACTCGGCCACGCAGACCCAAAGCACCTTCCAGCAGCAGGGCCGCGGCAAGGGCTGGGGCATCTCTCCACTGGGGCTGGGCATCAACTGGAGCGACCAGACCGGAAGCGGCTCCGGCACCGCCAGCACCACCGGCTCCACCACTACGCAGGGCCGCAGCACCGGCCGGACGGCCACCTATGGCACCACGCAGACCGACACCCTTACGCAGACACAAACCATGGGCTGCAGCTCCCGCTGGAAAAACAAGGAGGTGCAGGATCTTCTGCAGCAGCTCGACCGGCAGCTTCAGCGGCTTTACAGCGGCGGCGGCAGCTTCTGGGACTGCTGCGCCTACTTCATTGCACAAGACCCGGCAGACAGCGTTATGGCGGCGCGGTCCTTTCAGTCCCTTGTCTCCGGGCAGAATACCCGCAGCCACTCCCTGTGCACGGTCTGGCAGACACTGCCGGGGCAGGAGCAGAGCAGCAATCTCCGGAATCTTCTGGCCTGTCTGCGGTATGCCGAAGCGCCCCGCTTTCGGCTGGCAGACGGAAGCATCTGCTGCACCGACAGCCTGCTGCCGGTCACGGAGCTGCCGCGCGTCATGAGCCTGCCCCGCCGTTCCGTCCCGGGCCTGACTGTGGTGCAGATGGCCGGCTTTGGGCGCAGCATCCATTATGCACCCAATCGGCTGCCGACACCCGCCCACCGTCAGGCCTTGCTGGGGCACATCGTTCATATGGGCCGGGTGACCTCTCTGCCCGTGCAGCTCGATCTCGACAGCCTTTGCGCACACGGACTGGTCGTCGGCGCTTCCGGCTCCGGCAAAACAACGGTCACCTGTGAGCTGCTCCGGCATCTGGTGGAGCAGGGCATCGGCTTTACGGTCATTGAGCCGGCCAAGGGCGAATACAAAAAGCTGTTCGGCCTTCTGCCCGGGCTGCGCGTATTCACCGTTGACCGCTCCTACCGGATGCTGCGGTTCAACCCGTTTGCCTTTCCCCCTGAGGTGCAGGTGCTGGATCACATCGATCGGCTCATCGATTCGTTTTCGGTATGCTGGCCGCTCTACGCGGCACAGCCCGCACTGCTCCGGCAGTGCGTCTGCCGCGCGTACATTTCACGCGGATGGGATCTGACGAACAGCGTTTTCCGCCCGACCGTCAAGGACCCCTTTCCCACCTTCAAGGATCTTCTGACCGAGCTGCCGTATGTCATCGAGGAGAACCGCCTGCAGGGCGAAGTGCGCGGCAATTACGAAGGCACCCTGCACAGCCGGCTTTCCATGTTGGTTTCCGGTGTTTTCGGACAGGTTTTCTGCTCCGGACAGAACGTCTCGGACGCCGAGCTGTTCGAAGGCTATACGATCCTGGATCTCAGCACCGTGGGTTCCTCCGAGACCCGTTCTCTGTTGATGGCGCTTCTCATCAATCGCTTGTATGAGTACCGCATTACCCGCCCGGACAATGGCCATGGGCTCCATCATCTGACCCTGCTGGAGGAAGCCCACAATGTCCTGCGCGCCGCACCGGCAGCTGCGGAGGAGGGAAGCGGTACCACAGCCAAGGCAGTGGAAAGCCTTGCAAAATGCATCGCTGAGCTTCGCTTTACCCACGAGGGCTTTTTGATCGTTGACCAGTCTCCCGGCTGTCTGGATCCCGTTGCGCTGAAAAACACCTCCAGCAAAATTGCCCTGCGGCTGACCTATGCCGACGATCAGGAGGCTGCTGCAAGGTCGATGGGGCTTACCAAGGAGCAGTCGGCACAGCTTGCGCAGCTGCCCAACGGCACTGCCGTCATCCTGCAGGAGGGCTGGACCGAGCCGGTGCTGTTTCAGGGCGAAAAGCGCCCCCGCCCGTGGGAGGAGAAGGGCCAAAGCCACACCATCCCTTACCGGAAGCTCTGTCAGCTCAGGGCTTTCCTGCTGCGCGGCGTGCTGGAGCAGTACAGCACACAGCGGTTCGACGCCGCTTCCCTGCAGGAGCTTCTGCATCACCGCGTCCGGGGGCTTGACCGGTACCAGACCGAGAATTTTCAGGCTCTGTTTGATTACTACCAAAGCCGTTTTCTGCGGGTGCAAAAGTATTTTTCGGACCCGGTATATGCACTGCCCTTTTTCGGAGAGCTTATGGAGGCGCTTCTCTCCTGCGAGGGACTGCTTTCCCTGTGCCCGCTGCCGCGTCCCGCCAAGACCATGAGGGTGCCCTACAGCCGTGATGCGGCCTACCGCAGCGCCTGTGAAGGCTGGCGGCAGCAGGCCCGGGAGACGCTGGAGCTCTATGCCGGGGAATTGACCCTGCCGGAGCGGGACACGGTACTGCGCTGCCTGCTGCTTTATCATGGTCAGACCGATCCCATCGGTCTGCTGGTGAGCAGTGTGCTGTTTTCTGCCGCGCAGAAAAGCAAAAATCAGGAAGGAGACTGAATATGCTGGACGATCCCAATGACGAGGCTTTGGAAGCGGGCACCGAGACCCGTGAGGAAAATGACCTCGAGCTTACCCCGGAGGAGGTAAATGCCGCCTACGGACTGGAGGAAAAGGGAACAGAGGCCGGTGCGCCGCCCGGCGACACCCGGGAGGAGAGCGAAAAAGCCGTCCACTCCCTTGAAACGGAGACGGACAAGGGCGCGGACGGCGGCATGGAGCACATTGACACCCGGAACCAGGAGCTGGCCGGGCAGGAGCATCCCGAGACCGGTGTGCGCTACGAGCATTGCAGCGTCACGCTGGAGGACGGCAAGGCTTACGATGTTGTAGCACCCAGATTTGAAAGCCGGTTCGATGTCGCTCTGAGCCGGGAGGACTACGAAAGCTCAGACTATCTGCAAAGCAAAGCCTGCAACGAAAAATTACAGCAAGCCGTGCAGACGGATCCGGAATTGGCTTCCCGGTTCAGCGGGGAACAGCTGGAGCAGCTTCGGAACGGCGACACCCCGAAGGGGTATACATGGCACCACGATGTGTACCCGGGCCAGATGCAGCTGGTGGACAGCAGCGTGCACGCCATTACCCGCCACACCGGAGGCCGTGTCCTCTGGGGCGGCGGCAAAGAAAACCGTTGATGAAAAAGGAGTGTAAGACTTATGAAATGGCATTATACGGAGCCCCTTGCCTCGGAGCTTCCCATCCGTGAATTCGAGGCGGACAACGCCATTACGCTGCCGGCGGATTACCGTGCCTTCGTCCGGGAAAACGGCGGCGGCAAGCCGGAGCGCTGCAGCTACAAAACAGCCGACGGCCGGGAGCATATCGTGAGCTATCTGCTCTCCTTTGCTCCGGGCAGCGCAGTTTCGATCCACAGCTTTAATCCCGACACCAGCCGCTACGTTGCCATCGCCATCGACCCCTTTGGGAGCCTGTGGTGTCTGGAACGGGAAACCGGGCATATCGTATTCCGGAACCACGAGACGGGCAGCGTAACGGATGCCGCCGAAAGCTTTTCGGCATTTCTGGACAAGCTGGCAGTTCCCGGTGGCGCCCAAGCAAAAGAGACGGTCGAAAAGCAGCCCTGACCCATGTGCCTCTGCGCGGTATTTCCCTTGACGGGGGGTACAAGCTACAAGCTTTCGCCGTGCTTTTTTGCCTCCTCGCCCAGCGGCTCCCCGGAGGCGGTGCAAGGGGTATAGCTGTCCGCAAAATCCTGCTCTGATATCAGGTTGAAATCAACGTCGAGCACCGTACCCTCCGGGCTGCGGAGCACACGGTAAAAAACCACAGTACCCCTGTCGGAGGTGCTGAGGGGCGCACCGAAAAGCTCTGCCTGAAAATAGTGCTCCGGGTCTGCCGGGCAGAGCTGCAGCCGCTCGGCGTGAAGCAGAAAGGCGATCTCGGGACACATTTTGTCCTCCCTTTGCCATATCTGCAGGGGCTTTGGCTGCTGTTCGTACAGCTGCTGCGCTGCGTCCACAAGGGTATGGTTGGCCTCAAAGAATTCTCTTGTGTTGGGGTAGGGGTAATAGCGGCCGTCTGCGATATCCACCTTAAAGTAATCCCCGTGCAGGGCACGCTCTCCCTTGCCCTGCACGGCCTCCTTTGAAAACAGCTCGTAGCTGCCATCGGGCAGGCGGCAGATGGCCCCCTCCTGAAGCAGCAGCTGCTCCATGGCACTGCCGTATCCAAGACGGTAGGCATGGACGAGTTTCTTTTTGTTTTTTATTGCGTAACGCATCACAGGCTCCTCCTTTTTCTTTGCGGCCATTGCCGTATCATGAGCTTCCCATGTAGTGTATCATAAAAGCCGGATGGCTTCAGCAGGGGGAAAATACAGTATGTGCCCTCCGAAGCCCGACTGGGAGGAATGGCGGCGCGTCCGGTTTCGTGATTGACAAAAAAGAGGCGGTTTTATAGAATGATATAAAAAAAGCTTTTTACAGGGGGACATTGTTATGAGACATCATTTTTACACATCCCCATCCGAAGAACGCCTGATGGATCTGAACAACTGTCCCCGCCGCATTCTGGGCGAGCCGCTGGCGGAGGCTCCGGGCGGGCGGCTTTATCCCGCTGCACCTCTGGACAGCAGCAGAGCCCGCGACGGCTTTGACGCCCTGTTCAGCTGCTCGATCCTGTCAGAGGTCCTGCGCCTTGTGCAAAAGGAGCGCGATGCCGGGCACCCTCTGCCCATGCCGACCACCTCGGACATTCTGCTGCAGAGCGTCGGCCCGGAGCAGGACGCCCGGGTCCTGCTGCTGGCTCCGGAGGCTGCGGAGGCTGCTGGTGATGATGCAGCTGCCGCGGCAGACATTCTGTGCAGGCTTTTGCTCGGCCGGGCGGCCAGACGGAAGCCGCCAAGACTGCTGGCCGGGAAATATTACGACTGCAAGCTGAAAAGGCTGCTGGACACAGCGCAGAGCCGGGCGCAGCTGCGCCGGTTTCTGCTGTGTGCCGCCTACCCCGGCCCGGAGCATTTTGCCGATCTGGCGGCAATGCAGACGGCACTGGAAGCGCTTTTGTCTGCCCTGCAGGCAGAAGAGCATCCGGGCTACGATGCCTTTATCAGCTACCGCCACACGCCCGAAAGCATTGCCTTTGCACGGAAGCTTCAGGCAAAGCTGGAAAGCTACCGCCCGCCCCGCAGCCTGAAGCAGTCCAAAAAGCCCTTCGCGCGGGTCTTTCTGGACAAAAACGAGCTGGCCTGTGTCCCCAGCCTGAAGCAGGAGCTGGAGGGGCGGCTGCATCAGGCCGACTTTCTGATCGTGCTCTGCACAAAGGAAACGCCCGCTTCGCCGTGGGTCGATTGGGAGATCGAGACCTTTTTGCACTGCCACGCGCCGGACAGGATCGTGCCGGTGCTGCTGGACGGCGACGAGAAGACCGCGTTTCCCCGGGCACTGTCTGCCACCGGGCAGGATTATCTGGCCGCCAGCTTTTCGCCGGAGGGGCTCAGGAGCGGCAAAAACCGCGCCGAGGAAGAGTTTGGCAAGATCGTTGCCGCAAAGCTGCGGCTCTCTCCGGAAGAGGTCATGCAGCGGCACAAGGCCGCGCGCTACCATAAGCTTCTGGGCGGCATGGCGGCTGCGACCGCGCTGCTGCTGGCTTTTTCGGCCTACGCACTGACCCAGAACAGGCGCATCTCGGAGCAGTATGAGCAGACCCTGATCGCGCAATCCCGGTATCTGGCGCGGATCTCGGGCGAGCTGCTGGAGCAGGGCGACAGAGTACGGGCGGTGCAGACAGCACTTGCCGCCCTGCCCGCCGGAGAAAACAGCAAGGATCGCCCTCTTGTTACCGAGGCCTACTACGCCCTTTCCAATGCCATGTATGCCTACCGTGACAGCGGCCGGGCAGCCTACGCCATCGAGGATACACTGGACTGCGGGGAGGGCTCCTCCATTGTATCGCAGGCGCTTTCGCCGGACGGCACCCAGCTGCTGACGATCAATGATCTGGGGCTTTTGTACCAGACAGACCTGACCACCATGACCCAGACCGGCCCCCTCCGCCCGGCGGATATCGATCCGGAAGCCACGGAGACGCAATTCCTGAACGCAGCCTTTGCCCCCGATGGCCGGTGTCTGCTGGCGACCAGAAGCCGGGTGCTTTGCCTGAAGCCCGGCAGCAGGGAGCTCCTGTGGCAGTGCGATATGAACCAGGAGCTTTCCTATTCCCTTTCAAAGCGTCTGGTACGTTTTCTTTTCTGCGAGGCGCAGGATCGCGTTCTGGTCTCCTTTTTCGGTGACGGCTTCTCCCTTGATCTGGAGACCGGTGCGGTCTGTTCCCGGTTCCATGGCGATTTTACAGCGGCCTCTCTTTCTCCGGATGGAGCCTTTGCCGCCTGTACGCGCTATTCCGGTGATTCGGAACTGATGCTGTACGATATCGCGGGCGGCGGATATATCGATCAGTCCTACACCGGCGACGGAACGGGGATCCAGAAAACGACCTACCTGTCTGATGGCAGCATCGCTCTGCTGCGGACGAAGGATTACGGCGGGGTCGGGTATGTGGCCCAGAATACCGGCACGCTGGAATGCTGGGACCCGGCCTCGGATACGGTGCGCTGGACGCTGCCCCTGACCGTGCAGATCGCGGGCAGCTGGAGCGATGCACCGCTTTTTCAGACGACCTGCAGCCTGACCGATGGGACCGAGCTTGAACCTTTGGTCTGCGCAGTCGGGCAAAGCGTATTTTTTGTACAGCCCGACAGCGGCAGGCAGCTGGCAAGCTATACCTTTAGCGCCGACATCCAAGCGGTTTTCCCAACAGAAAACGAATTTTATATTGTTCTGGAAAACGGGACCATTGAGCGGGTGTTCCTCGACTCGGATTTTTACACAGAGCTGACCGCACTGGACAGCGCGGTGTCCTGCGTTTCTTACGATGCATCTGCCGGGCGGCTCGTTCTGGGGCTTGCGGAGCAGGCACAGACTGTGATCCTGAAGCGGCAGCTTTCCGATACCAGCATCATCCGGCTGGACTGCCCGCAGATGACTGCCGCCTACCACGTTAGCGCTCCGGTCAACCTGCGCGTGACCACCCACGAAAATGAAAACGGCGAATATGCCTTCTGGGTCTGGGAGCTTCTCTCTACGGAGCCCAAGGCCCGGATGGAATGGGGCAAGGAGAAAACACTCGTCGATGTTACGCAGCAGGACGGCAGAACGATCCTGTGGTACGAGCAGCTGGACACGGACGGCTACACTGCCGAGAACGTGCTGTACGGCTGGGACATCGACAGCAACGCGTACTGTGCCGCCTACCCGCTGACAGACCCGGACTGGAGCACCGCCGGCATAACGGCTGACCGCTGGTTTTTGTACAAAACGGAGGAGCTCGGTGCTTCGGAGCTCCATCAGCTGGATCTTTTGACCGGGGAAGAGACGGTCCATTCGCTGAAGCAGTTTGAGGGCATGGAGGCTGTTCTCTGTTTTCGCGCATTTTCCAGCGCCCCGACCCATTTGATGGTGCTGCACTGCCCGCAAAGCACAGGCTCGGGCAGCAAAGTGCCCTGTCAGGTGGATTTCTTTGACCTTGAGACCGGCGAATGGTTTGCCGCGCAAGCGCCGCTGCGCATAACCGCTAAACGGTGGGATCAGACCCTGCGCTCCGGTGCGCCCATCTGTGACAGCCCGGATGGCAGCAGGCTGGCTGTATGGGCTGACGGCCGGGTACAGCTGCTGGACTGCGCCACCGGGGAAGTGCTTGAGACCCTGCCCATTGATTGCGAATCGGAATGCGAGTTCAACTTCCTCAGTGACGACCTGCTGGTGGTCTGGGGAGACAACCATCACCTGACCCTCTGGAGCATCTCTCAGCAGCAGATCGTGCAGGAGGACCGGTACACCATTGATTCCATCCGCTATCTTCCGGTAAACCGCAGCGCCGGCATCGTCCGGGTCATGAGCGGTACTTTTTTTGAATCCACCACCTATCTGTACCAGTACGATGCCGCGCGCAACACCTTTGAGCGGTATCTGGCAGCGCTCAACTGCATGATCTCGCAGGATGGCACGGAGGCCTTTGCCCTCAAAAGCTGCGGCTTCTTCCCGGTGTATTCGCTGGACGAGCTGATCGCAAAGGCCAACACCTTCCTCCATGGCCGTACCCTCAGCCAGACCGACCGGGTGCGCTTTTATTTGCAGAACGACCTGACCTGACAATGGGGGAACGACCTGTTTCTCTTGTGATATGCGGAGCCCTCAGGGCACGCTTGCAGGTGACGGTGTTTATTGCGCAGAATTTTCCCACTGTTTGATATAGAAATGAGCTTCACCGTGAATAAACTGCCTACCCGCCGCTACAGCATGGACACCAACCGGGTGGAAGCCCGGTTCGAGGATGGCACCACCCTTGCCATCGACTGCATCGCCGTCGAGGACGAGTACGGCAACACCCCGGCGCAGCGGGCAGAGCTGGACTGGCTGCTCTATAACAAGCCCTTGGAGTACGCGCAGCTTGTGCTGAAAGGGGAGATAGAGCAGTATCTGTCGCTGGGGTGTGAACACGGCAGATTAGAAAATTGACCCTGCACCATACGCAGAAAGAGCCGGACCCGTTTGAATGGGTCCGGCTCTTTCTGTGCTTTGGTTGGATCTTAAGCAAAGTTATGGTAAATGAAGAGATTGGCTTTGGGAGTTTACAGCAGGCTCAGTGCTTCCTCGTCTGCCACAAGGAT